>DATIDU010000040.1:0-9537 GCA_035456145.1 Gaiellales bacterium
CGACTGCCAGCACACGTTCGCGCCGGCCAGGAACGCGGCGATCATCGTGTTGAACGACTCGTAGCCGGCCTGGTAGTCGACCGATTGGCTGGCGGTGAGCGCGCCGCCGCCGGAGCGCCACGGGAGCCCGAGACGGCGCGCGACCTGTCCGGACGCGTAGAGGCCCACGGCCGACTCCGGCCCGCCGAACGCCGGCGAACCGCTCTGCATGTCGGTGCTCGAGAGGAACGAGCCCATGATGCAGGGGGTGCCCGGCCGCACGAGCTGCGCCAGGGCCACGCCGGCGAGCACCTCGACCGTCTGCTGGACGAGCGCCGCGGGCACCGAGACCGGCGCCATCGCGCCCATCAGGAGAAACGGCGTCACGATCAGCGCCTGGCCGGCTTCCGCGTAGGCGAGCAGGCCCTCAAGCATGCGTACGTCGAAGCGAAGCGGCGAGTTCACGTTGACGTTGGCGAAGATGACCGGGTCGCCGTCCAGGCCGCCGTGGACGATCTCGATCATGCGGATGCAGTCCTCGGCCGCGGTCTGCGACGACGGCTCGCCGGACCAGACCCGGTCGGTCAGGCGGATCGCCGCCAGCGCCCTCAGCAGGTGGCGCGAGTCGAGCGGCACGTCGTTCGGCTCGAGCATGTTGCGGCCCGGCGTGTCGAGCGCGTCCGTCATGTGCGTCAACATCACCAGCCGCTCCAGGTCGGCCATCGTGCCGTCCCGTCGCTCGTCGCCGACCCGCACGAACGGCGGCCCCTGCACCGGGCAGAACACCATGTGGTCGCCGCCGATCACGAGGTCGCGGGCCGGGTTCCGCGCGCGCATCTGGAACTCGCGCGGTGCGAGGGCGGCCTGGGCGCGCAGGAACTCGGGGTCGAAGCGCACCGTCTCGCCGTCGACAATCTGGCCGGCGTCGCCGAAGAGCTCGATCGCCCGCGGGTGGTCGAACTGCACGCCCACCTCCGACGCGAGCCGGTCGACACCGTGATCGAGCGTCGCCAGCGCGTCCTCGGAGAGCGGCTCGAACCGCGGCGCCGAGTTGACGATCACTGAGGCTGAGTCTAGATCGGGTGGTGGGTCACCGACACATGTCGGTGGGCTCAGCGGTCGGCGGTCGGCATATCGGCGGGTCCGGCGCCGCACGACGCGACAGCCCCTGAGCGCAGGAGCGTCAGCACCGGCACGAGATCCTGGGGTGGCTCGTGGCCGGGGCCCGTGAAGGAGACGGTCTTGCGCACCAGCCGGTGGAGCTCGCCGGTCGCACCCCCGAGCGCCCGCGGCTTTCGCAGGTCGACCGCCTGTGCCGCCACCACCAGCTCGATCGCGGCGATCCGCTCGCCGAGACCGACCATCTCGTCGAGCCTGCGCGCGCCGAGCGGCGCCATCGTCATCCGATCCTCGATGCCCTCCGCGATGCTCGTCGTCGCAAGCTCGAACGAGACCGGCTGGGCGAGCAACCGTGCCTCCGCGGCGAGCGCCGCCGCCGCCACGCCGAACTCCGAGAGGGCGTCCTCCGGCGATTCGGGATCGGCCGAGAGGCCCAGCGGGAGGCCCGAGAACTGGCTGGCGAGGAGCTTGAGCGTCCGCTCGCAGGCCGAGGTGAGCACCGGCGCGAGCGAGATCCGCACCAGGTCGAGCGCGGCGGCCAGCGGCAGGACGTCGTAGTTGGCGACGGAGATGAAGCGGCGCTCCTCGAGCACGAGGAGCGGGTTCTGCTGCGATGCGTTGAGCTCGATCGCAAGCATCGCGTCGGCGTGGCCGAGCGCGTCGCGGGCGGCGCCGTGCACATGGGCCAGGTTCCGGAACGTGAGCGGATCCTGGAGGTTCCGGGCCGCGCCGGCGTCCCACAGGTAGCTGCCGGCGAGCAGGCCGCGCAGCCGCTCCAGCGACGCCGCGAGCCCGGCATACGGCCGCACCCGGGCGACCTCCGGATGCAGGACGCTCAGGTTGGCGGCGAAGGCCTCCATGTCGAACGCCCCGGCCACGTCGAGCGAGTCGAGGAGCAGGTGGCAGTCGGCCAGCGCGAGCGTCGCGATCGCGGTCGAGAAGGCGTTCGAGTTGACGAGCGACAGGGTCTCCGTGCCCGTCAGCTGGAAATCGCCGATGACGCCGTGGGCGAGGTCGGCCATCGGCGCCAGGTCGGCCTGGCCGACGGAGCCGAGCATCCTGACGCCCGGCGTCTCGCCGGCGTTCAGCGCCTCCACGAGCCGAGCGGCCAGCTCCGGGCGGACGCCGGTCGTCCCGCTGGCGAAGCCGTTCACGAGCCGCAGGAGCGCCGCCCGCACGACGTCCGCGGGTGCGAACGGGCCCTGGCCGACGCGGTGGCTGGGAAGCAGGAGCAGGTTGAAGTGCTCGAGCTGGTCGGCGTCCATCGAGATGCGCTTGTGCGCCCCGACCCCCGTCGTGAGCCCGTAGACCGGCACGTTCGCCCGCACCGCCTCCCGGACGACCTCCCACCCCTGTCCCATCCGCTCGTGCGCTTCCGGCGGAAGCTCGACACGCCTTCCTCCCCGCGCAACCTCCGCCACGTCCGCGGCGGTCAGGCCGAAGCCGGTGAGGACGAGCGGAGCGCTCATGCGACCCGCCACCGCTCGAGCGCGTCGAGGTCGGGCTCGGTTCCGAGCCCCGCTCCGGAAGGCCGGGCGAGTGTCCCGTCGTGCACCTCGACCGGCACGGGCAGGGGGAAGTCGCGCCGCTCCGGCGTCCAGCCGGGCGGGTCGTAGGGCACCTCCAGGTACGGGCAGGACGAGAACGCGAGCGCGGCGTGCAGGTTCGCCACGAGGCCGTGGCCGTGCGACCACGTGTGCGGCGACCAGGAGCGTCCATTCGCCTCGGCGATACTCGCGATCCGGCGGCAGCCCTCGATCCCGCCTGCGAGCACGACGTCGCACTGGATCACGTCCACGCCGCCGCGGACGATCAGGTCGCGCGCCTCGTGCTCGGTGCGCACCATCTCGCCGGCGGCGATGCGAATGCCGGTCGCGCGCCGCAGCTCCGCGTAGGCGTCGACGTCGGCGCACGGCAGCGGCTCCTCGAGCCAGTGGATGCCGAGCGGCTCCAGCGCGCGGGCGAACGCCGTCGCCGTCCGGACGTCCCAGGGCGGCCTGCGGTCGCCCGGCATACGCCACCCCTGGTTGGCGTCGACCATGATCGCCATCTCGGCCCCAACCGCGTCGCGCACCACCGCGACCGACTCCGCGGCGTCGCCCGGCCGATCCGCGCCGACCCGCAGCTTGACGGCGCGCCATCCGGAGTCTCGGAGAGCGACGGAGCGGCGCGCACGCTCCTCCGCGTCGACCCGCTCGCCGGTGGAGGCGTAGGCCGTGAGCATCTCGTTTCGCCCGCCGGCCATCCGCCATACCGGCTCGCCCGCCGCCCGCCCGACCATGTCCCAGACGGCGACCTCGCACGCCCAGGGCCGCCCGCCGTGGAAGTCCACGGTGCGGCACACGTCGTGCACGGCCGCCGGGTCGGGCAGGACGACCTCGCACAGGTGCCGCTCGAGGAGGGCGCGGTCGGGCAGGGCGTCGCCGCTCGAGTAGCCGGTCGAACCGTCGTCGGCGGTCACGATCGTGAGCGTCGCGTCGAGGTGCGTGCGCGGCTCCGGATCCCAGGCGGCGAAGAACGGCGGGTCGAGCGGGAGCCGGTAGGCGCGCGTCTCGATCGAGGCCAGCCGCAACGCCTATGAGCCCGAATAGAACGCGTTGGTCGCGCTGTCGCGGAGCTCGAGGAGCTCCGAGATCCGGGCCGAGCGGTCGTCCGAGAGGGCGTCGATCAGCGCCCGCCGGACGGCGTCGCGGTTTGCGGCGCGCACCGCCGTCTCAGCGCCGGCGTCCGGGTCGACCCAGACGGCGACGAGGATGACGAGCTCGGCCGCGTCCTCCTCGGACAGGATGCCCTCGCCGATGCAGTCCATGATGCCGGCGGCGATCCCGAGCTGGGCCGCTCCCCACGTGATGCGCCCGTGCAGGTCGGAGGCGATGGTCGCCTTGTTGAGGACGATCGTGGCGGGCCGGACCGCGTTCCCGGCGCCGAGGCAGGCCATCACGGGTGCGTGCCCGGGGCCCGGCGAGGCGAACGCCGCGGCGGCGGCCGCAGCCGTCCGCGACCCGCGGCGAGCGATCACCAGGTTCACGTGGCTGCCGTTTGGGACGGTGCCCGACCACGCCTCGCCGAAGCGTCCGTCCATGGAGTCGCGGGCGGCGTCCATCGGCCGACACGGTATCTAAGTGAGATCGATGAGGGTGCGGACGCCGCCGCCCTCACGCATCTCTGCGAACGCGCGGTCGATCTCGTCGAGCGGGTAGCTCGTCCCGACCAGGCGGTCGAGCGGCAGCCGTCCGTCGAGGAAGAGGTCGAGCAGCCGCGGCATGTCGGTGTGCGGCCGGCAGGAGCCGTAGAGGCTGCCCGTCACGACCTTCTCGTCCCGGACGAGAGCGGCGCCCGGGAGCTCGACGACCGCGTCCTCGGGCGGGATGCCGACGCAGACCAGCGTGCCGCCGCGGCGGACGGCGGCGTAGGCGGCTGCGACCGCGCCGGGCGCGCCGCTCGACTCGATCGCGTAGTCGACGCCGGCCGCGGTCAGGTCGGCGACCGCCGTCCTGGCCGCCGCCGGCTCGACGGCATCCGTCGCCCCGAGATCGAGTGCGATCGCGCGTCGCGGACCTGCCGGGTCGACGGCGAGGATCGCGGCCGCTCCGGCCAGGCGGGCGGCCATGATCGCCGAGAGGCCCACGCCGCCGGCGCCGAAGACGGCGACCGAGCTTCCCGCCTCGACCCGCGCGCGGTTCAGCACGGCGCCCGTGCCCGTGGTGATCGCGCACCCGACGAGCGCGGCGACGTTGAAGGGTGCGTCCTCGCGGATGCGGACACAGCTCGCCTCGGGGACGACGGTGCGCTCGGCGAACGTGGAGAGGAACGAGTAGTGGTGCACGGGCCGGCCGGCGAGCGAGAGGCGCGTCGTGCCGTCGAGGAGCGTTCCTGCCAGGAGCGCCGGCGCGGCGACGTCACAGAGCGTGGGGCGGCCGCTCGTGCACTGGCGGCAGCGGCCGCAGGCCGGAAGCCACGAGAGGACGACGTGGTCGCCCGGCGCGACGCCCGTGACGCCCGAGCCAACCGCGGCGACGATGCCGGCGCCCTCGTGGCCGAGAACTGCCGGCAGCGGGCTCGGCGTGTCACCCGTCACGGTGTTCCAGTCGCTGCGGCAGACGCCGCTTGCGTGGAGGCGCACCTCGACCTCGCCGGGGCCGGGCGGCGCCAGGTCGAGCTCGTCGATCGTGAAGGGCCGGCGGTGCTCGTGCAGAACGGCGGCGCGCATCTCGACCGGGGTTGTACCATCGCACCATGCTCCGGGACGAGGCAGCACGGGCGCCGGTCGAGTACCACCAGATGCTGTGCCCGCCGGTGCCCGAGCCGGGGTTCCACGACCCGGGCGAGCTCGCGCGGGTGTGGGGCGGGGAGTGGGGCTCCCACGACGAGGTCGGCGTGCTGCGCGATGTGCTCATGCGCCGGCCCGGCGACGAGCTGGCCCAGATCCGGGCGGACGCCTGGGACGAGAGCGCCCAGGCGCTGGTCGACCCGGCCGGCGGCTGGTACTGGACCGACCGCACGCCGCCCGATCTCGACGCGGTCCACGCCCAGCACCGCGGGCTGGTCGAGGCGCTCGGGGCCGAGGGCGTCGACGTCCACTTCGCCGACCCGCTCCCGGAGCGGTTCACGAAGGCCATCTACACCCGCGACCCGCTGGCGTCCGTGCCGGGCGGCGTCGTGATCGGTCGGATGGCGCCGCTCATGCGCCGCGGCGAGGAGGCCAGCGTGACGCAGGCCGTCGCCGCGCTCGGCATCCCGATCCTCCAGACGATCGTCGGCACGGGGATGTTCGAGGGCGGGACGTTCGTCAAGCTGACGCCGCGCGTGGCGGCGTTCGGCACGTCGATCCGCTGCAACGCCGAGGCAGCGGATCAGCTGCGGGAGCTGCTCGCCCGGATCGGGATCGAGCTCATCGTGGTGCCGATGGGCGGGTTCTCGATCCACATCGACGCCCACCTCGGCATGGTCGACGCCGACAAGGCGCTCGTCGACGCCCCCGGCCTTCCGCACTGGTTCCTCGACCGTCTGGCCGAGCTCGGCATCGAGCCGATCTGGTGCCACCCCGGTGAGGAGTGGGGGATCAACTGCCTGGCCGTGCGGCCCGGTCGCGTCATCATGCCCGCCGACTCGCCCCGCACCGCGGAGCTCCTCGACCGGCGTGGCGTCGAGGTCGTGCCGATCCCCTACGACGAGCTGCACAAGAACGGCGGCGGGATCCACTGCTCCACGATGGAGCTCCGCCGCGACCGCGCGGCCTGAAACACCGGTGCCTGGTACCGGTGTTTCAGCCCTTGCCCGGGTTGAGCAGCCCCTTCGGGTCGAAGAGCTCCTTGACGCCGGCGTTCAGGCGCTGACCGGCCGGCCCGAGCCGCTGCGGCAGGTGTGAGCGCTTGAGGAGGCCGATCCCGTGCTCGCCGGTGATCGTGCCGCCCAGCGCCAGAGCGAGGCCGAAGAGCTCCTCGCAGGCCGCCTCGGCGCGCTCGTGCTCGCCGGCATCTCCGGGGGCGATCAGGAAGCTCGTGTGCAGGTTGCCGTCGCCCGCGTGGCCCCAGCTCATCGTCTCGAGCCCGTGCCTCGCTCCGATCTCGGCTGAGCCGCGGATCGCCTCGGCCAGCCGGTCGAGCGGGACGGCGACGTCCTCGGCCAGCTTGCCGCCGCGGACGGCGGTGACGCGCGGTGAGATCGACTCCCGCCAGCGCCAGAGCGCGGCGATGTCCTCGCTGACCGGCGCGGCGACCCAGCTCGCGCCGGCGCCGGCGAGCGACTCGCGGAGCGCCTCGCGCCCGGCCTCTGCCTCCGCGGCAGTCCCGTCGGCCTCCGTCAGCACGAGGAAGCCGGGGCCGGGCACCCCGCCGGGGAAGTCGTGCCCGGTCGCACCCAGCGCGGCCTCGTCGACGTACTCGATGCACGCCGGCACGACGCCGCTTCCGAGGAGCGCCTCGATCCCGGCGCATCCGGCCTCGGGCGTGGCGAACAGGGCGGCGAGCGGGAGCGCAGCCTCGACCGCCGGGATGAGCCGCAGCCACACGGCGCTCACGATGCCGAGCGTCCCCTCGGAGCCGGCCAGCAGCCCGACCAGGTCGTAGCCGGCGACGTCCTTCCGCAGCGGCCCCCCTGCGCGCACGATCTCGCCGGGAGGGATGACCGCCTCGATGCCCGTGACCCACGCCCGCGTCGTCCCGTACTTGAAGGCGTGCGGGCCGCCTGCGTTGGTCGACACGTTGCCGCCGATCTGCGACTGCTCGGCCGCGCCGGGGTCGGGCGGAAACCAGAGGCCGCTCCCGCGTGCGATCCGGTGAAGCTCGGCCGTCCGCACGCCCGCTTCGACCTCGATCCGCCAGAGCAGCGGATCGAACGACCGCACGCGCGTCATCCGCTCGGTGCTGAGGACGATCCCACCCTGCGGTACCGCCCCGCCCGCGAACCCGGTCCCTCCGCCGCGGGTCGTGATCGCAATGCCGTGGGCGTAGCAGTGCGCGACCACCGCGGCGACCTCCTCGGGGGATCCGGGCAGGACGACCGCATCGGCCCACCCTTCCAGGCCGCGTCCGGCGGTGCCGTCGGAGAGATACTCCCGTGGTGCGGGGGCGCGCACGGCGCCGGCTCCGACGATCGCCTCGAGCGCCTGGTGCTGCTGTCCAGCCTCCACGCCTGCCATCATGCCAGGCCATGATCGCCGTGACGTTCCACGGCGCCGGCGGCCCGGAGGTCATGTCGGTCGGCGAGCGCCCCGATCCGGTCCCGCTGCCCTCGGAGGTGCTGGTCCGCGCCACCCACGCGGCGCTGAACCCGGCCGACGTGGCCCAGCGCGCCGGAAACTACCCCGCCCCGCCGGGTTCCCCGGCCGACATCCCCGGCCTCGAGGTGGCCGGCACGATCGTCGCATGCGGCGAGGCCGTCACGACCTGGAGGGCCGGCGACCGGGCCTTCGGCCTGGTCGGCGGCGGCGGACTCGCCGACATGGTCGCCGTGCACGAGCGCCACGTCGCCCGGATCCCGGACAACCTGACCGACCGCGAGGCGGCGGCGATCCCCGAGGCGTTCATCACCGCCCACGATGCCGTCTTCACCCGGGCCGGCCTCACGATCGGCGAGACCCTGCTCGTGAACGGCGCTTCGGGCGGCGTCGGCACGGCCGCGATCCAGCTCGGCGCCGCGGCGGGCGCGCGGGTGCTCGCCAACTCGCGCTCGCACCGCGATGCGCTCGCCGAGCTCGGAGCCGAGCCGTGCATGCTCTCCGAAGCCCGCGGGGTCGACGTCGTCCTGGAGCTCGTCGGAGCGGCGAACCTGCACGGCAGCCTCGAGGCGCTGGCGCCGCGGGGGCGGGTCATCATCGTTGGCACGGGAGCCGGTGCGGATGCCGAGCTGTCGCTGCGGCTGCTCATGGGCCGCCGGGCAAGCCTGATGGGGACGCTCCTCCGGGCACGGCCGATGGAGGAGAAGGCGGCGGCCGTGCAGGCGTTCGCGCGGTCCGTCGTGCCGCACCTCGCCGCCGGGCGCGTGCGCCCGGTGATCGATCGCGTCTTCCCGGTGGCCGAGTCCGCGGCCGCGTTCGACCACCTGTCCGCGCCCGGGAAGCTCGGCAAGGTCCTGCTCGAGTTCGCCTAGTGGTGGCTCTCGCGGCGCGCCCGGCGACCCCCGTCGACCTCGATGCCGTGCTCGACCTGCGGTGGGCGTGGGAGGCGGCCGTCCACGGCGAGCCGCGAACGACCCGGGCGATGCTCGCAGCCCACTGGCCCGAGGACGGCCACTGGGCGGTCGACGGCCCGGGCGGCCGGGTCGACGGCTACGCGGAGGTCGACTCCGGCGGCGGGTTCACCGTCTGGGTCAGGGCCGGCGAGCCGGCCGGCGAGATCGCCGGGCCGCTCCTGTCGGCGATCCGGTCGCACACGCCCGGGCGGATCGAGACCGTGGTTCCGCTCTGGGCCGGCGGGATGGCGGACGTGCTGGAGCGGCTCGGATGCGAGCGGCTCCGGGACGTCCTCGAGATGCGGATCGAGCTGGGGCCGGCCGCCGCCGATCCGGTCTGGCCCGACGGCATCCGGCTGCGACCGTTCGTGGCCGAGCGCGACGCAGCGGACGTGCACGCCTGCCTCGTCGAGGCGTTCGCCGCGAGCGACGAGCACGTGGCGCCCTACGCCGAGTGGCGCCCCTGGCTCCTGGGCGATCCCTCCTACGACCCCGCGCTCGTGTTCGTCGCCGAGAGCGACGGCGCCGTTACGGGCATGGCGCAGTGCTGGACCGAAGGCTTCGTCAAGGATCTCGCGGTGCGGCCGGCGTTCCGCGGTCGCGGTCTTGGGGAGGCGCTGCTCCAGGCGGCGTTTGCGGAGTTCGCCCGCCGTGGGGTGTCCGAGGTGCGTCTCAAGGTGGACGCCGACAACCCGACCGGGGCCGTGCGCCTGTACCGCCGGGTGGGGATGGAGGAGCGTCGCCGCCACGCCGTCTACGTCTGCGGCT
>DATIDU010000041.1:0-15172 GCA_035456145.1 Gaiellales bacterium
TCGCGCTCTTCGATTCCACTCCGCCCCGCTATTCGAGTGCCCAGGGGTTCGGAGGGATCGGCAAAGCTTCGCGGGCCTCCACGGTGGCGAGTCGCTCGCTCACCCCTTCGGTTACAAACAGTCCGGAGAACACCAGCGCCAAGCGTCGGGGCGCCAGTGAAATGGGCTGGGACGTCTCAGGCGCTCTCAAACCGGCGGGGAATCAGCTACGCTAGCCCTGCCAGCGGCGCACTTTCGATCCCCTTCGCATGTCCCGCGAACCCTCATGGTTAAGCGGATCAATGGGCGCAACAGGGCTCGAACCTGTGACCTTCCGCGCGTGAAGCGGACGCTCTCCCAGCTGAGCTATGCGCCCCGGGAGCGGCAGTCTACCGGCTCGCGGCCGGGCGATGCCCGATGTGCGCGCGCACGTGGTGCAGGAGCTCGGCGATGCTGAACGGCTTGGGCAGGCAGGCCGCCGCACCCAGGTGGCGCGCGTCCTTCACCTCGGTCTCGGCGAACCGGGCGGTCATCACGATCACCTTGAGGTCGTGGCGGCCGGTGTCGCGGATCTCCCGCAGGATCTCCCAGCCGTTGCGGAGCGGAAGCGCAGCGTCCAACAGGCACAGCCCCGGGTCGTAGCCGTAGATCAGGTCGAGCGCGGCCTCGCCGTCGCTCGCCGGTAGCACGTGGAACCCAGCGCGGCCGAGCTTGTGGTGCATGAACCGCAGCAGGCGTGGGTCGTCGCCGGCGACCACGATGCGAGGCGCCTTCGTACGCGACATGAGCGGGCTCCAACCGCCGTGGGGCGTGTGGTGGTGCTTCGAGCGAGCGTACGCGTGCATGCGGGCCTTCTCTTCCGTACGTATGGGCTGGAGCGCGGCGGCGACGCCGCGGTAGAGGACCATCGGCCGGAATGAGGGTGCCGGCCATACGCAGACGCGGGGATTCGCCCTTCGGTCTTTCCGCAGACTGAACGGCGTCAGATCTCGACGTCGGCGCCCAGGCCGCGCTCCCGGGCCGTCTCGAGCACGAGCGCCGCCGCCGCTGCGTCCTGCGCCGCGACCCCGACCGACTTGTAGACGGTGATCTGGCCGGGGTCGGTGCGGCCGGGCCTCGTGCCGGCGACCAGCTCGCCGATCTCCGCATGGACGTGGTCCTCGCCGAAGACGCCGTCGCGGATCGGCCACAGGAGATCGTTCGAGCCCGCCGGGTACGGGGCGAGGGCCGCCGCCCGCGACTCGACGACGACGAGCGCGCGGGCGAGCGCGTCGGCGTCGACCTCCCGGCCCTCCGGGTTGAAGCCCACGGACGTCACGTGCGTGCCCGGCCGGAGCCACGCCCCGCGCACGACCGGCTCGGGCGAGTGCGTGCAGGCGCAGACGATGTCGGCGCCGGAGACCGCAGTCTCGAAGGACGCGGCGGCGACGCCGCCCAGCTCCTGGGCGAGCACCTCGGCCTTGGCGTGGTCGCGACCGGCGACCCTGACCTCGCGGATCGGCCGGACGCGGCGAACCGCCTCGGCGTGGGCGCGGGCCTGGACGCCCGTCCCCAGGACCGCCAGCACGGACGCATCGTCGCGCGCGAGGAGCCGCGCCGAGAGCGCCGAGCAGGCGGCGGTGCGCATCGCCGTCACCACCTCGCCGTCCATCACCGCCTCGGGCGAGCCCGTGGCCGGGTCGAAGACCGCGACGATCGCCTTGTGCGTCGGAAGCCCGCGGGAGGCGTTCTGCGGGAACATCGCGACGAGCTTCGCGGCGAGCGCCCCGGCGCCGGCCAGGTAGGCCGGCATCGCGATCAGGACGCCGCCGACGCCCGCCACGTCTGCGCCCGTCCGGTTCGGGAACGACCCGTTCCCCGCGCTCATGTCGGCCATCGCGGCCGCGACGGCGTCGACCAGCCGGTCGGGGTCGAGTGCCGCCTCGACGTCGCGTCTGCTCAGGACGAGCATCAGCGGAGAGGGCGGGATTCGAACCCGCGAACGAGGAAACCCCCCGTTACGCGATTTCCAGTCGCGCTCCTTAAGCCAACTCGGACACCTCTCCGGGCTCGTGGGAGTATGCCACCGTCGCCACCGTACCCACCCGGCCGGGCAGCGTGGTGGTAGGCTCGCGGCGGCACGTTCTTCCGACGACGAGGTTTGCCAATGCCCGACGAGCGAATCGAGATCATGCGCCGTGTCGCCCTGTTCGACGACCTGTCCGATCGCGAGCTCGAAGCGGTCGCGAACGCGTCGAAAGAACGGCGGTTCGACACCGGCGACACCGTTGTCGGCGAGGGTGAGGGCGGCGTCGGCTTCTTCGTGGTCGCCGACGGGACGGCGCGGGTCGAGGTCTCGGGCGAGCGCCGCGGAACGATCGGCCCCGGCGCGTCCTTCGGCGAGGTCGCGCTCCTCGACGAGGGCGGGCGGCGGACGGCCAGCGTCGTCGCCGAGTCGCCGCTTCGGGTCTTCGGGATCACCGCGTGGCAGTTCACACCGCTCCTCGAGCAGCACCCGTCGATCGCCGTCAAGATCGCCAAGATCCTCGCCCGCCGCCTGCGCGAGGCCGAGGAACGCTCGTCGGCGCCTGCCTGATACGATCACGCGGACCGTGCTAAGCGGGGAGCTAGCGGTACCCTCCTCCGGCAATCCGCTCTAGCCGGGCCGAATCCCCGTCCTGAGGGGTGCCGGGTTCGGGATCAGGGCCGGCGCGCTCCGCGTCGATCGCCAGGTCCCACGCAACGGAGGCTTGTGAACCGCGTCAGGTCCGGAAGGAAGCAGCGCTAAGCAACGTCACCCGGGTGCCGTGGGCAAGCCTGGCGGGAGCGAGCGCCGCGGGCACCGCCCGGGTCCGACACTTCGAAGGCGGGTGCACGGTCGCTAAGGCCTCCCAACCACCGCGCGTTTCCCGGTGGTGGGTGGCCCATCGTTAAGCTGCACTCAAGGTGTCCGCCCTCTACCGCACCCATCGCCCCCAGGACTTCGACCAGGTCGTCGGCCAGGAGCACGTCGTGCGCACCCTTCGCAACGCCGTCGAGCTCGATCGGGTCGCGCACGCCTACCTCTTCGCCGGGCCGCGTGGCACAGGCAAGACATCGATGGCCAAGATCCTGGCCAAGTCGCTGAACTGCGTCAACGGCCCCACGCCGACACCGTGCAAGGAGTGCGAGTCGTGCCGGTCGATCCACGACGCAACGTCCGTCGACGTCATCGAGCTCGACGCGGCCAGCCACCGCGGGATCGACGACATCCGCGAGATCCGCGACCGCGTCGCGCTGCGGCCGGTGCACGGGCGCAAGAAGGTCTACATCGTCGACGAGGCGCACATGCTGACGAAGGAGGCCTCGAACGCCGTCCTGAAGACGCTCGAGGAGCCGCCCGACCACGTCGTCTTCGTGCTGTGCACCACGGAGATGGGCGCGATGCTGCCCACGATCCGAAGCCGCTGCCAGCGGTTCGCCTTCTTCCGGCCCGGGCTGCCCGAGATCTCGACCCTTGTTCACCGCATCGCCGCGGCCGAGTCGATCGAGATCGACGCGGCGGCGGTGTCGCTCGTCGCGCGCGCTGCGTCGGGAAGCTTTCGCGACGCCGTCTCGGCGCTCGACCAGCTCGCGACCGCGTGCAGCGGCCCGATCACCGTCGACGACGTCCGCGCCCTGCTCGGCACCACCGACGCGGGCATCCTCTTCGACCTCCTCGACCGCGTGGCCGCCGCCGACGCCGCCGGCTGCCTCGTGGCCGTCGACGCCCAGGCGGACGCGGGGTCCGACCTCGGCACGCTCATCACGGACCTGCTCAGCCACCTGCGACTGCTCTTCCTCCAGCAGCAGCTCGGCTCCCTCCCGGCCGAGGCGGCCGTGACCGACGACGAGCGAGCGCGGATCGCGGGCCAGGCCGAGCGGATCGAGCCGGCGACGGTGCACCGGCTCATCGACCTCCTCCGCGACGTCCTCGACGACGTGCGCGACGGCGCCGATCCGCGCCTGCCGCTCGAGCTGGCCCTCGTCCGCACATGCCGGCCCGCCGGCGATCTCACCGCTGAGGCATTCGACCAGCGCCTGTCCCGGCTGGAGGCCGCACTCCACGGTGGACCGCCGCCGCCTGCGGCCGCCGCTCCGCCGCCTGCGGCCGCCGTTCCCCCGCCCGCCCCCGCGCCCCAGGATGCCCCCGCGCCGGTGAGCGAGCCCCCGCCGCCGCCGCCCACAGGTGACGCCGCCCGTCTGGCCGACCGCTGGCACGAGGCCGTGGTGCCCGAGGTGAGCCGGCGCTCGGCTGCGCTCGGGTCGCTCATCGAGCACGCCGTCCCCGATGCCGGGTCGGGCGACGTGGTGCTCACGTTCCCCCGCTCGCAGGTCTTCGCCAAGACGACAGCTGACACGCCCCAGAACCGCGCCCTCATCGAGTCGGTGCTCGAGCAGGCGGTCGGCGGCCCGGTGCGCGTGCGCATGGAGGTGGGCGAGGGCGGCGGCGAGGACGACGCCCCGGAGCCGGTGCTCGAGCCGGAGCGGCTCGACGAGGCCGACCTCCTGACGCAGTTCAAGGAGAAGTTCGACGCCCGCGAGATCGAGGAGCGCGCATGACGAAGATCGACCCGAACAAGATGATGGCCCAGCTCGGCAAGATGCAGGAGCAGATGGCGCAGGCCCAGGAGGAGCTGAAGACGGCCTACGTCGAGCACTCCGCCGGCGGCGGCGCGGTGACGGTCAAGGCGTCGGGCACGCTGGAGATCACCGAGATCACGATCAAGCCCGAGGCCATCGACCCCGACGATCCCGAGATGCTCCAGGACCTGCTGGTCTCGGCGGTGAACGGCGCCATCAGCGCCGCCCAGTCACTCCAGCAGCAGAAGATGATGGGGCAGCTCGGCGGGCTCGGCGGCCTGGGAATCCCCGGCCTTTGATCGCATGGGGAACCCCGGTTCCCCATGACGGGGGACAGTCCCTGAACTTCTCGCGTCACACATCCGTGACGGCCACGCGATCGGGCCAAGGCCGCTCGGCCTGCGGTATGTCACGAACCCGCCACGGGGTCGTTACGGCAAGCGTTCAGGGACTGTCCCCACTCCTTCGCACGCTCATTCCGCGGCGAGGCATAGTCTGCGTGCGTGTACGCGCCTTCGGTCGATAACCTGATCGCCCAGCTCGCGCGTCTGCCCGGAGTGGGCAGGCGCACGGCCCAGCGCCTGGCGTTCCACCTGCTCAAGGCCTCGGACGCCGACGCGAACGCGCTCGCCGACGCGATCCGCGAGGTGAAGGAGCGGATCCGGCCGTGCTCGCGCTGCTTCAACCTCGCCGAGGAGGAGCTGTGCGAGATCTGTGCCGACCCGCGCCGGGACGGATCGCTGATCTGCGTCGTCGAGGATCCCTCCGACGTGATCGCGCTCGAGCGCACGCACGAGTACCGCGGGCTCTACCACGTGCTCGGCGGCGCCCTCTCGCCGATCGACGGCGTCGATCCTGAGCACCTCCGGATCGGCGAGCTGCTTCAGCGAGTCGAGCGCGACGACGTGGCCGAGGTGCTGCTCGCCACGAACCCGACCATGACGGGCGAGGCGACCGCCGCGTATCTCGCGGATCGCCTCCGCGGCCGCTGCCGCGTCACACGGCTCGCGAGCGGCCTTCCCGTCGGCGGCGACCTGGAGTACGCCGACGAGGTCACCCTCGGCCGCGCGCTCGCCGGGCGGCGGGAGATGTGATGGCGCGGCACATCGTCGATCCCACATCGATGCACCGCTACACCGACGAGACCGAGCGGGTTGCCCGGGCCGCGCTCGACTACGCCCGCGATCGCCTGCGGCTGCATCCGGTGCCGCTCGACGGGCCGAAGACCGCGGACGAGCTGTCCGAGCTCGCCGGCGCCACGATCACCGAGGACGGTCTCGGCGGCGAGGCCGCGATGCGGCTCTTCGCCGACGTGCTCGCCCCGGCCATCATCTCGATCGACAACCCGCGCTTCCTGGCGTTCATCCCAGCCGCGCCGACCGAGCTCTCGATGATGTTCGACCTCGTCGTGGGTGCGTCGTCGATCTACGCCGGCACGTGGATGGAGGCGTCCGGCGCCGTCTATGCCGAGAACCAGGCGCTCGAGTGGCTGGCCGGCCTGGCCGGGCTGCCCGAATCGGCCGCCGGCTGCTTCGTCCAGGGCGGGACGATCGGGAACCTGTCGGCGCTCGTCGCAGCCCGCCACACGCACCGGAAGCGCCACGGCACGGACGGCGCGCGGCTGCGGGTCGCCTACACCGACGAGACGCATTCCTCGGTGGCGACGGCAGCGGCCGTGATGGACGTCGACCTGCTCGTGGTGCCGGCCGACGCCCGGGGCCGGATGACCGGCGCGGCGCTCGCCGCGGCGATCGAGCGGGAGGGGCCGGCCGGGCTCTTCGCGGTGGTCGCGACCTCGGGGACGACCAACGTCGGCGCCATCGACGACCTCGCCGGCATCGCCGAGGTCTGCCGGGCGCACGGCCTGTGGATGCACGTCGACGGCGCCTACGGCGGCGCCGCCCTCGCCGCCTCCTCCGTGCGCGACCGGTTCGCGGGGATCGAGCACGCCGACTCGTTCATCGTCGACCCCCACAAGTGGCTCTTCGCGCCGTTTGACTCGTGCGCCCTCATCTACCGGAACCCCGATCTGGCTCGGGCCGCCCACACGCAGCAGGCCGGCTACCTCGAGCACGTCCAGGGCAGCGAGCTGAACCCGTCCGACTACGCCGTCCACCTGAGCCGGCGGGCGCGCGGCCTGCCGTTCTGGTTCTCGCTCGCCGCGCACGGCACCCGCGCCTACTCCGAGGCGATCGAGCTTACGCTCGAGGTGGCGCGCGAGGCCGCCGACGAGATCCGCGAGCGGCCGTATGTCGAGCTCCTGAACGAGCCCGAGTTGACCGTGCTCGTGGTGCGGCGCACCGGCTGGCAGGCGGCCGACTACACGGCCTGGACCGAGCGCCTCCTGGGCGAAGGGATCGCCTTCGTCACGCCGACGGTCTTCGCCGGCGAGACCGTCACCCGGTTTGCGATCGTGAACCCGCGGACGACCCGCGCGGACATCGCCGCCATCCTCGACACGATGGCCTAGATGCTTGAATCAATCAAGCGGCGCCGCGCCTCGAGCGCTCGAGCGGCCGCCGCAGCCAGCGCGACCGCCGCGACGACCGTCGTAGCCCGGAGCGGGCCGGCACGCAGGCCGGCGCGGCGCGCGCCCTGAACCGCGTCAACCGAGCGGTCGGACATGATCGACCAGCGCGAGCGGGCCGAGAGCGCCGACCCGACCGAGGCGAACGACCCGATCGACCAGAGCGAGCACGCGCTCCCGATCGACCCGACCGAGGCGAACGACCCCACCGACCCGATCGAGAGCACCGAGCCCTTCGAGGCGATGGAAAGGAGCGAGCCCTCCGAGCGGATCGACCACCGCGACGTCGGCATAAAGGTGTTCTCGCACACCCGGGCGCCGCTCTGCGCCGGCGACCCCTCCCGGTACACTGCCGCGATGGCCGAGGCCGCAGCCCAGCCTGTTTCGGGCCGCGTGCTCGTGATGAAGTTCGGGGGCACGTCCGTCGCCGACGCCGACAAGATCCGGCGCGTCGCCGCGCGCCTGGTCGCCGCGCAGTCGGCCGGGCGGCGGGTCGTAGGCGTCGTCTCGGCGATGGGCCAGACGACCGACCAGCTCGTCGAGCTGGCCCGCGGCGTGTCGCCCCGGCCGCACCCGCGCGAGATGGACATGCTGCTCTCGACCGGCGAGCGGATCACCGCCGCGCTGTGTGCGATGGCGATCAACGACCTCGGCGCCCACGCCGTCTCACTGACCGGGTCGCAGGCCGGGATCGTCACGGACACCGTCCACACCAAGGCGAAGATCCTCGAGATCCGCCCGCGCCGCATCTCCGAGGCGCTCGACCGCGGCGAGATCGTCCTCGTTGCCGGCTTCCAGGGCGTCTCGACCGCCTACGACGTGACGACGCTCGGTCGGGGCGGCTCCGACACGACCGCGGTCGCGCTCGCGGCCGCTCTGGACGGAGACTGCGAGATCTACACCGACGTCGCCGGCGTCTTCACGGCCGATCCGCGCATCGTCCCCCACGCCCGCAAGCTGCGCAGCGTCTCACCGCTCGAGATGCTCGAGATGGCCGGGTCGGGCGCGCGCGTGCTCCAGCTGCGCTCGGTGGAGTTCGCCCGAAACCACAGCGTGCCGCTCCACGTGCGCTCGACATTCACCGACGCGGACGGCACGTGGATCCGTGAAGATACGGGCATGGAGGCCCCGATCATCTCGGGCATCGCCCATACCACGGACGAGGCCTACGTCACGCTGACCGACGTCCCCGACAAGCCGGGGACGGCCGCGAGCATCTTCAACGCGGTCGCGGCGGCGAACATCAACGTCGACACGATCATCCAGAACGCCGTCACGCACGGCGACGCCGACGTGACGTTCTCGGTCCCGCTCGACGACCTGCCGCTCATGACCAACACGATCGAGGGGCTCTGCCGCGACCTCGGCCTGCACTGGCGGGTCGACGACACCGCGGCGAAGGTCAGCCTGATCGGAGCCGGGATGAAGAGCCATCCGGGCGTGGCGGCGAAGATGTTCCAGGTGCTCGCCGAGCTGGGGATCAACGTGCGGATGATCGCCACCTCTCCGATCAAGGTGTCGTGCGTCGTGAGCCGCGACCGGATCGACGAGGCCGTCGCCGCGCTCCACGGCGCGTTCGAGGCCGAGCTTGCCGAAGCCGACGTGGCCGGGGTCGATGCGTAGCCCGCGGGTCGCCGTCGTCGGTGCGACGGGAGCCGTCGGGCCGGTGGTCCTCGACGTGCTCCACGAGCGCGGCTTCCCGGCCTCCGACGTCGTGGCCTTCGCATCCGCCCGTTCCGCCGGACGGCGGGTGCCGTACGCCGGCACCGAGATCGAGGTGCGCGAGCTCACCGCCGACGCCTTCGACGGGTTCGACCTCGCCCTTTTCTCGGCGGGCGGATCGACGTCGCGGGCGTTCGTCCCCGAGGCGGTCGCGCGCGGGTGCGTGGTCGTCGACAAGTCGAGCGCCTTCCGCATGGACCCGGCTGTGCCCCTCGTGGTTCCGGAGGTGAACGCCGACGCCGCCGCCTCGCACCAGGGCATCGTCTCCAACCCGAACTGCTCCACGATCCAGCTGGTGTGCGTCCTCGCGCCGCTCCACGCGGCCGCCGGCCTCGGACACGTCACGGTCGCGACCTACCAGGCGGTGTCGGGAACGGGGGCCAAGGCGGTCGACGAGCTGCGGTCGCAGGCGCGAGCCGTCCTCGACGGCCACACGGCCGACCCGGTCGTGTACCCTCACCAGATCGCGTTCAACGCGATTCCGCAGTGCGAGAGCTTCGAAGGGGATAGCACGTTGGAGGAGACGAAGCTCGTGCTCGAGCCGAGGAAGATCCTCGACGACGAGACGATCGGAATTCACGCGACCTGCGTCCGTGTGCCCGTCTGGCGTGGGCACTCGGAGGCGGTCTGGATCGAGACGCGCTCGCCGCTCGATGCGGACGAGGCGCGCGAGATCCTGCGCCGCACGCCCGGGGTTCGCGTCGTCGACGACCCGGAGCACTCCGAGTACCCGCTCGCGTCCGACGCCGAGCAGACCGACGACGTGCTGGTCGGTCGCATCCGCCGCGACCCGTCGCGCCAGAACGGACTCGCGCTCTGGATCGTCGCCGATAACCTCCGCAAGGGGGCGGCCACGAACGGCGTCCAGATCGCGGAGCTGCTCGTCGAGCGAGACCTCGTCCGCGTCCCCGGCCGGGCGGCGGCCTGATGGGGACGCCGGCCCGGGGAGGCACCCTCTGTCCCGTGTGCCTCCGCCCCGCCGGCTCCGGCCGCTGCCACGAGCACGGCCCGTGGGAGCCGCATCAGCTCCTCACCCGCACCGACCGCCGCCGGGCGGCGGCGACGTTCATCCGCCAGCCGTTCGAACCGCTCGTCCACGCCTGCCCGCGCTGCCTCGGCGAGGTCGCGCTGGGCCGGATCGGCTTCCATTGCGTCGAGCATGGCCACGCCCGCGACAGCCACGGTCCCTACCGGGTCGACGAGCTGCTCGGGCCGACGGCTCAGCGTGAGGCCGCTCAGCACCGGGCCCGGCTGGCGCGTCGGACCCGCGCGCGCCGCGACACCCAGGTCATCGAGATCCAGTCGCTTCCCTGGCCTGACGCCGCCCGTACGGCCCGGCTCGTGGCCGGCGCCGCCGTCATGGCGGCGACGCTCGCGTTCCTGGCGCGCTAGACGCCCTGGCTGACGGCGATCGGCGTCGTGGTCGGCTTCTGCGAGCCGCCCGAGGGCTCGATCGTGACGGCGATCTTGTCGCCCGGCTTCGCCGTCTGTGAGAGATCGAGCTCGACGGTGCCGCCGCCCTTGAAGATGCCCGCCGGAAGCGCCACGCTGCCGCGGATCACCCACGCCTCGTAGGTCTTCCCGGCCGGGGCGGGGCTCACGTGGGCGAACAGGGTGGCGTTGCCGTCCGTCTGGGCGACAACGTTGCCGACCCCGGGCAGCGCGACCGCTGCACCGCTCGCCAGGTCGCTGCGGTTCGACTCGATGTCGTTCCGAAGCGACACGTTCCAGGCGATCATGCCGGCGAGCGCCAGCGCCATCGCCGGCACGGCGACCAGCGAGAACCGCGGCCACCACTGACGCCTGGTCCGTTGGCGAGCCGGGCGAGCCGGAGCCTCGGGCTCGGGCACGTCGGCGGCGGGAGCGGCCACGACGGGCTCTGCGATGGCCAGCACCCGGCTTCGCAGCTCCGGCGGCGGGGCGGCTTGAGGGACGCTGTAGGCCAGCGACGCGGCCACGGCCTCGGTCTCGCGCAGCCGCCGGCGGCACCGCTCGCACTCCGCCAGGTGCACGACGACCCGCTCCTCGTCCTCCGAGGAGAGCGCACGCAGGGCGTGGCCCGCGATCAGCTCGTCGACGTGTTCCACTCGTCCTCCGGTCGCATCCCAACCGCCGCCAGCGCGTCACGGAGCGCGTTCATGGCGGCAAACGTGCGGCTCTTGACCGTCCCGATCGGCACGGCCAGCCGCTCCGCGAGCTCCGACTGCGTGTATCCCGCGAAGTAGGCGAGCTCGATCACCTCACGGTGCGGGTCGGGAAGGCGGGCAAGCGCGCTTGCGATCTGCTCGCGCGCCACGCCCAGCCACGCCTGGTGCTCGACGGCGGGCTCGGGGTCCGCGGCGACGGGAGCCTCGTCGAGGGGCTCCGTCCGGCGCCGCTCCTCGCGCCTCACGATGTCGACCGCCTTGTGGTGTGTCATCGTCAAGATCCACGTCGAGGGCTGTCCCCGCGACGGGTCGAATGTCCGGGCCTGCGTCCACACGGCCAGGAACGCGTTCTGGACCACGTCCGCCGCCAGCTCCCGGTCGCGCACGATGCGCAGCGCCAGCGAGTAGGCAGCGCCGCCGTACATGTCGTACAGGCGGGCAAAAGCCTCGCGGTCACCGCGGCCGACAAGCGCCAGGAGGCCGTGATCGGAGAGATGCTCCAAGCGTCCTTCCCTGTGTTCCTGATCGGGAGTCATTCGCGCGTCGCAGGGAAACGGTTCACCGCACCGCCGCCGGGGACGGGTCGATGACCTGGAGGCGCGATCGCAGCCGCTCGAGCCGCCCGGGCTCGCGGGCGGGAACGATTGCACGCAGATCGAGACGCATCAACTCGATTCTGCCAGCCGACCGGCTGGTGTGGAAGCCGAAATCGCGCAGAAAGTCGGCGGGGAAGATGGTCCGGTGGCGCACGAAGCGCTCGGTGAAGCCGGCGTCGGGCCCGTGGCGGTAGGCGTAGGCCTCCAGCGCTGCGAGCCCGCGGTCGCGGCACTCGCCGATCGCCGCGAGGATCAGGCTCTGGAGCGTCCACGGGCTTCCCGCCTCGATCAGGTACGCGCAGGTGATGACGGCCGCATCACGGCTCGGCGGCCCGGCGGGCATCACGTGCGCGCGCGGGAACGCGTCCGCCGGCCCGTACTGCACGAGGCCGATCACCCGGCCGCCGTCGCGGTAGAGCTTCCCCCACGGCCCGAACTCGTCCTCGGCCCCCTCCATCCAGCGCTGCTTCTCGCCCGGATCGCGGCCAGGCCGGGTCTGCCACCACATGCACGAGCGGCACGGGGGCGGAGCGTCGGCGATCGTCGCGCCGGTGAGGTGGTCGACTCCGGCGGTGCTCACGGAGCGGCCACGTCGTCGACGTGCACCGAGACGATCGCTACCTCGAGCGCCACCATCGACTCGAGGTAGCTCCGCACGGCATCCTCGACCTGCGCCGCGACGGCCGGAATCGGCGCGTCCCACGCTGTGACGATGTGGAGCTCGACCTCGAGGCCCTCCGCCCCGGCCGCGACGCGGACGCCCGCCCGTTCCGGATCCGCGCGCCGCTCGAGCGGTGCGAATCCGCTCGCCGTCAGGGCGTGGACGCCCTCGACCTCCCGCGCCGCGGCCGCCGCATAGGTCGCGATGACGGCATGCGAGATGTGTGCCGCGACGCCGGCCGAATGCACCGACTCGGCCGGGGCCCCTCCGGACGCGTCGCTCATGCGCCGAGTATACGGGGGCGGCCGTTCACGCCCGCCGCAGCCGCAGCAGGCTCACCTCGGGCCGCGCCGCGACCCGAAACGGGACGAGGGTCGTGCCGAGCCCCCGGGTGACGACCACCGTGGTAGCGCCGTCGCGATAGACGCCCTCGTGGAAGCGGTACACGCCGTGCGCCAGCCGGAGCTTCCCCCATGGAGTCGGGAGGCAGATCTGCCCACCGTGGAGGTGCCCACACAGCACCAGGTCGGCGGAGCCGGGGGCGAGCTCCTCGGCGGCCTCGGGGAAATGGGCCAGGAGCAGGCGCAGGTCGGCGGCGGACGTGAACAGCTCGCCGGAGGGGGCAGCGCGTCCGCTCAGCCAGGCCGCCGCGTCGAGCCCGCCCACCTCGATCCGAAGACCGCGCGCCTCGACGGCGTGCATCTCCCCGCGCAGCAGCGTCACCGGCGCGTCCCCCCAGTCCTCGAGAACGACTCCGCGCGAGAACGGGTCGTTGCTCGCTCCCACGTCGTGATTGCCGAGGACGGCGACGATGCCCAGCGGCGGCCGCAGGCGCTCAAGCTCGGCCATCACGGGCGCCGACGCCCGCGGATGGCTCACGATGTCACCTGTCAGCACCACGAGGTCCGGTCGGGTCTCGACACCGAAGTCGACCGCCTTGCGAAAGGCGCGCATGTTGAGCGACGGGGTGCCGGCGTGGAGGTCGCTCACGTGCAGGATCGAGAGGCCCTCGATCGCGGCCGGGAGCCCCGCCACCTCGACGTCCAGAGTGCGGCACTCGACCCACTGGGACTCGAAGAGGCCCCATGCGGCGGCGCCCGCCCCGGCTGCGACCAGGGCGCTCAGCGCGGCCCGGGAGCTACTCCCCACGCACAGAGTCGAGCTCGTCGCGCAGACGACCTCGGGCGCTGGCGATCCGCTCCCGCAGCATGCTCCGGCGGCTCTCGTCGCCGGAATGACCGTTCCCGGAGGCGGCGATGGGCTCGCGCCGGTTGGTCAGGTACGCCGCGGTGGCCGCGGCGGCCGCGGCACCGAGCAGGAGGGCGAGAATCCAGCGCATGCGGGGATTCTACCCGCATGCGCTCCACAGGCCCCGCCCTGCGATCGCGGCCCGCCGCTCGAGGGCCGCGAAGAGCGGCTCGTGGGCGGTGTTGGGCGGGAACGGGAAGGCCCGCGCAAAGCCGAGCTCCACCAGCCGGGCGTTGACAAAGAGGCCGGAGCGGCCCGGGAGCCAGACGTAGGCGAGAAAGCGCCCGTAGCGATCGTGGAGCTCGCGGTCGTACCGCAGGAGCACGCGCCTGCCGCCCAGCAGGTGCTTGGCGTACGCCGAGGCCTCCGGGCCGAAGCACCCCACCGGGCGGCGCGGGTCGACGGTCTCGGGGGTGTCGATCCCGATCAGGCGGACGTCCTCGGTGCGGCCGGACGGGCCGCGGACGATGATCGTGTCGCCGTCGACCACGCGGACGACCGTGCCGGCCGTGAACGGCGGCGCCGCAGACCCGTGCACCCAGACGACCCCGGCCACCGCGGCTACGGCGGCCAGGACGCCGATCCGGATCGGGATGGAACGCATGGGCCGAGGCTACGGACGCGGATGTGGCGTGTGGGTCACGGGGTGTTGCGAGTTCGTGACGGCTTGCGCGCCGTCGGGCGGCTCCGTCCGAGCGCCTCCCTACAGTGGGGGGTCCGGCTCGATGCGAATCCTCCACCTCGCAGACACCCATCTCGACCGCGTCTTCGGCGCAGCCGACGACCGCCCCGACGCCGCCCGGCGCCGGGCGGGCCTGCGCGACGCGCTCACCCGGGGACTCGCGGCGGGCCGCGCCGAGGGCGTCGACGCGGTGGTGCTCGCGGGGGATGTCTACGAGCACGCCTCCGTCACCGCCGACACCGTCGCGTTTCTCGCGCGCGAGCTCGAGCGGGCGGCGGTGCCGGTCCTCGTCACACCTGGAAACCACGACCCGTACGTGGCCGGCTCTGCGTGGCAGCTCGCCGACTGGCCGGCGAACGTTCATGTGTGCGCGGCCGATCGGATGGAGGCCTTCGAACTGCCCGGGGGCGTCGTCGTCTGGGGTGCGGCGTTCTGCGCAAGCACGGCGCCCGCGGGCGTGCCCGACGGGTTCGTCGCCCCGGCGGACGGGCGCACACACCTGCTGGCGCTGCACGCCGCCCTGACCGGCGAGCGCTGGGCCGACGAGGGCCGCCATCGCTCGGTCACGCGGGCCCAGCTCCAGGCGACCAACGCGGCCCGGGTTCTTCTCGGCCACTTCCACGACGGCTACGCCGACGGCCTGCTCTGCTACCCGGGGAGCCCCGAGCCGCTCGGCTGGGGCGAGCGCCACGGTGACCACGGCGCCTCGATCGTGACCGTCTCGAGCGGGGAGGTCACCGCGCGGCACGTGCCGCTCGCCACCCGCCGCTACGTCGAGCGCACGCTCTCGGTCACCGGGGCCGCGAGCTCGGCCGACATCGAGGCGCTGGTGGCGGCCGCGACCGGGCGCGAGCCCGGTGCCTGCCTGCGGCTCGTTCTCGAGGGCGAGGTTGCCCCGGGATGCGCCGTCGATCCGGCCGTCCTGCGCGAGCGATGCGGCGAAGGGCTGGACGAGCTCGTCCTCACCGACCGCACCCGGCCCGCCTACGATCTCGAGGCGATCGCCCGCGAGCGCTCCGTGCGCGGCCG
>DATIDU010000042.1:0-4390 GCA_035456145.1 Gaiellales bacterium
CGTCTTCACGCAGTACGCGGTGATGGGCGGGCTGCTCTCCGGCCACGTGGAGCGCGAGCTCGAGGTCGAGCGGCTCTACCTCGACGGGTCGACGCCCCGCACGGAGCGCGAGCGGATCGTCGACCGGTTCCAGGAGCCCGGCGGCGACCCGCGCGTGCTCGTGATGTCGCTCCGGGCCGGCGGGCTCGGCCTCAACCTGACCGCGGCAAACCACGTCTTCCACTTCGACCGCTGGTGGAACCCGGCGGTGGAGGACCAGGCCTCCGACCGGGCCCACCGCATCGGCCAGACGCGGGTGGTGCAGGTCCACAAGATGGTGTGCGCCGGCACGATCGAGGAGCGCATCGACGAGCTCATCGCCGGCAAGCGCGACCTGGCCGCACGGATCGTCGACCGCGGCGTCGAGTCGGCGCTCTCGGAGCTCGGCGACGACGAGCTGGCGGCGCTGGTCGCGCTCCGGGAATCGTGACCCCGATACACTCGCCCGCATGACCGCCCTCGAGCTGCTCCGGAGGCTCGTCGAGCTCGAGAGCCCCACCTCCGACGACGACCGCCTCTCGCACATCGGCCTCTTCATCGCGGCCGAGCTCGAGGCGCTGGGAGGGCACGTCGAGTTTCGCGGACGGCATCTCCTCGCCCGCTTCGGCAACGGCGGGCCGCCGCTCGTGCTCGCGGCGCACATGGACACCGTCTGGCCGAGCGGCACGCTCATGCAGATGCCGTTCCGCGTCGACGCCGGCTACGCGCACGGCCCAGGCGCGCTCGACATGAAGGCGGGGATCGTCACCGCCATCGAGGCCGTGCGCCGGGCCGGCGCGCCCGCCGGGCCGGTCGCCGTCCTCGTCACCGCTGACGAGGAGATCGGAAGTCCCACAGGCCGCCCCGTCGTCGAGGACCTGTCGCGCGGGGCCCGCGCCGTGCTCGTGCTCGAGCCGCCGGTCCGCGACGGCACGATCACGACGTCGCGCTCGGGACTCGCCCGCTATCAGCTTCGCATTCGCGGCCGCGCGGCCCACGCCGGGAACGGCTGGCGGGCCGGCGTCTCGGCGATCGAGGAGCTCGCCCACCAGGTCGCCGCCGTGCACGCGTTGGCGGACGAGGCGGCCGGCGTGCGGACGAACGTTGGCCAGGTCGGCGGCGGGACCGGCGACAACGTCGTCGCCGCGGAGGCCTGGGCCCGGATCGACGCCCGGGCCTGGACGGCCGACGCGCAGACCCGCCTCGAGGCGGCGATCTACGGCCTTCGGCCGCGGCTCGACGGCTCGGAGATCGAGGTGACCGGCGCCGTCACCCGTCCGCCCATGGTGCAGTCGACGGCCGGGGCCGCGCTCGCCGAGCGGACGATCGGGATCGCGGCCGGGCTCGGGATCGAGCTCTCCGAGAACGCCTCGCCGGGCGGCTCGGACGGCAACTTCGCCGCCGCCGTAGGGACGCCCGTGATCGACGGCCTCGGCCCGACCGGCTCCGGCGCCCACGCGGTCGACGAGCGGGTTTCGCTCGAGTCACTGGAGGAGCGGACCGCCCTCCTCGCGGCACTCGTCGAGCGGCTCTGAGGCACGTACGGTCGCAAGGATTCGGGCGTGGGACGGCGAATCACCCACCGTCCTCATAATTCATCAGGCGAGGAGAGCTATTCATGGACATGTCCAACGTCACGCGAAGCATGTGGATCGTGATCGGGGGGACGGTGGCGACGCTGCTCGGCACCCTGCTCTTGAACTGGTACTCCGTCACGATCACGTTCGGACCCATCAGCCGCTCGGTCGGTGCCGGCGCCTGGGATACCGGCACGATCGGCAAACTGGCGGTGCTGGGGTCGCTTGTGATGTTGGTCGGCGTCGTCTTGATGTTCATCCCCAATCCGCCTGAGCTGCCCGTGCCGCTGCCCATGGCGATGCTCGCGGTAAGCGCGTTCACGGCCCTCATGGTCGTGCTCAAGTTCATCGACATCCACAGCGACACGGCTCTCGGCCTGTGGCTGTCCTTGGTCGGCGCCCTGGTCGCCGCGTACGGCGCCTACGAGATGGGCGGCCGGTTCAGCATGTCGAGCAGCAGCGGGTAGCGACGTCGTCTGAGGACGGGCGCGGCGCGGCCCGGCCCGGCCTCACACCGCCTTGACGGCGCCCGTGAGGGCGATCACCGAGTCCTTGGCGTCGCCGAAGAGCATCGTCGTCTTGGGGTCGTAGAAGAGCTCGTTCTCGATCCCTGCGAAGCCGGTGTTCATCGAGCGCTTCAGCACCACCACCGCCGACGACTCGTCGACGTTCAGGATCGGCATCCCGTAGATCGCGCTCGACGGGGTGTTCTTGGCGGCCGGGTTCACGACGTCGTTGGCCCCGATCACGAGCGAGACATCGGTGCGCGGGAACTCGCCGTTGATGTCGTCCATCTCGTAGAGCTGCGTGTAGGGCACGTCGGCCTCGGCGAGGAGGACGTTCATGTGCCCCGGCATACGGCCGGCGACGGGATGGATTGCGTAGCGGACGTCGACCCCCTTCTCCTCGAGGAGGTCGCCCAGCTCGCGGACGTTGTGCTGGGCCTGGGCGACGGCCAGCCCGTAGCCGGGGACGATGATCACGCGGCGGGCGTAGGCCAGCATGATGGCGATGTCGTCTGCGCTCGCCGAACGCACCGTGCGGTCGCCGACCGGGCCGTCGGCGAGGGCGACGCTGCCGGCTGTGCCGAACGCACCGAAGACCATGTTCGCCAGCGACCGGTTCATCGCCTTGCCCATCATCTGCGTGAGCAGGCTGCCCGACGCCCCGACCAGCGTGCCCGAGATGATGAGCACGTTGTTGGAGAGGACGAAGCCGGTCGAGGCCGTTGCCAGTCCCGTAAACGCGTTCAGGAGCGAGATCACGACAGGCATGTCCGCGCCGCCGATGGCCATCACCATCTGCACGCCCAGGATCAGTGACACGATGAGGACGCCGACCAGGAGGGCCTGGCTCTCGTGGCCGGTTGCGAGGTAGGTGCACCCGGCGAGGATCACCAGGAAGATCGCCGCCGTGACCACCTTCTGGCCCGGAACCGTCACGGGGTTCCCGGTCACGAGTTCCTGGAGCTTCCCGAACGCGATCATCGAGCCGGCGAAGCTGACCGAGCCGACCACGGCCGAGAACAGGATCGAGACGATGATCTTGGCCGCGACGTGGCCGGGGTCGCCGACGGTGTCGTGGTAGTCCGCGAGCGCAACCAGCGCCGCCGCCCCGCCGCCGAAGCCGTTGAAGAGCGCGACCATCTGCGGCATCGCGGTCATCTTCACGCGCCGGGCGCCGACCGCCCCGCCGACGCCGCCGACGACGGCGCCGAGGATGATCCACTGGTACGTCACGACCCGGTCGTCGAAGAGCACCGCCACGATGGCGATCGCCATGCCGACCGCCGCGACCTGGTTCCCCGACCGGGCCGTGCGCGGCGAGGAGAGCCGCTTCAGGCCGATGATGAAGAGCGACGCCGCGACAAGGTACGCGGCGCCGATCACGTCGGCCTTATGCATCCTTCGAGCCCTCTCCAGGCTTGCGCCGGAACATGTGCAGCATGCGGTCCGTCACGAGGAAGCCACCGACGACGTTCGAGGCGCCGAACGCCACGGCGATCGTGCCGAGCACCGTCGTCACGGTGCCCTGATCCGAGCCGGCGACCAGGATGGCCCCGACGATCACGACGCCGTGGATGGCGTTCGTGCCGCTCATGAGCGGCGTGTGCAGCGTCGTCGGTACCTTGGAGATGACCTCGATGCCGACGAATGCGGCAAGGACGAACACGGTCAGCTCGATGAGCAGGCTCTCGTTCATGCAGTCGCCTCCTGGAGCAGCCGGCTCGTCACGCGGCCCTCGTGCGTGATGACGGCGTCGGCGGTGATCTCGTCGTCGAAGTCGAGCTTGAGCTCGCCGTCCACGACCAGGTGCTCGAGGACGGCCTGGATGTTGCGCGCGTACATCTGGCTGGCATGAAGCGGCATGCCCGACGGCAGGTTGAGGGTGCCGATCAGCGTGACGCCGTGGCGCTCGACCACCTCGCCGGCCTGGGTGAGCTCGCAGTTTCCGCCCGTCTCCGCTGCCAGATCGACGATGACCGACCCGGCGCGCATGGCCTCGACGGCGTCCGCGGGGATCAGCTTCGGCGCCGGCTGGCCCGGCACGGCCGCCGTGGTGATGACGACGTCGGAGTCGGCGACGTGGCGCTCGAGCATCCGCTGCTGCTCGACGAGCTGGCTCTCGGAGAGGACGGTGGCGTAGCCGCGGGCATCCTGGGCCGTCTCGCCGACCTCCATCTCCAGCTCGACGAACGCCGCGCCGAGGCTCAACACCTGCTCCTTCACGGCGGGCCGGGTGTCGAACGCCGAGACGACCGCGCCCAGGCGGCGCGCGGTGGCGATCGCCTGGAG
>DATIDU010000043.1:0-7851 GCA_035456145.1 Gaiellales bacterium
GGGATCGAGAGCGCGATCACGCGCGAGAGGTTAGCGGGTGGATCAACGAATCCCTGTGCCTTCCAGAAACTGGACGTGGAGCCGATTCTGCGCTACCACGAGAGTAGGCCGCCGTCCGCGGCGACCGGGCACCCCGAACCCCTGCGGGAGGCCCCGGCTCCGGCTTAAAGAATTGCCCCGCCGGCGCCGATGAGTCCCAATGCGCGACCTCCCCAATTCCGGTGATGCCGGCCTCCCCGGGCTACGTCATCGCCGCCCTCATCGCACGCACGGAAAGGAGCAGCCGAGGTGACAACGCCGACGTTGAGCCGAAACATCGTCATCTCGGTCGTCCTCGCCCTAGCAGCGGCCGTCGCGCTCGTCCTCTACACGAACCACGTGCAGGACTCGGCCCGCTCGTCCAGCGACGCGGTCCGGGTCGTGGTCGTGACGCACGACATCAAGGCCGGCACCTCGGTCGACGCGGCGGCGGCGGACGGCGACCTCGCCTACCGCACCGTCCGGCGCGCCGATCTCGTATCCGGCGCCTACACTGACCTGAACGCCGCCCGCGGCCTCGTGCTGACACAGCCCGTGTTCCACGGCGACCAGCTCACCGCCAGCCGGACGGGCCTCCGCCACGACCAGAGCGTGTCGGCGCGCCTCTCCGGAAACCAGCGCGCCTTCCGGATCCCGGTCGACCCGAACTCCGGGATGACCGGCGACATCCATGCCGGCGACAGGGTCGACGTCATGGGGAGCTACGTCCTCGACACGAACCAGATCGAGACGTACGTCCTCGCCGCCGGCGCCCTCGTCATGGACGTCCAGCCGGCGGCCCCGGCCGGGTCCGGCGACGGGAGCGGCCAGGGCTCGATCCTGCTCAAGCTGACCGAGCGCCAGGCCTCGTACATCGCCAACGCGCTTGCCAACTCCGACGGCGCGCCCGCCGGCGGCTCGAAGTCGATCTGGATCGCCCTCGCCGGCTCGCACGGCGCCACCTGGGAGCAGCACCCGCCCGTGGTGCTTCCGGGGGCGTTCCCCAAGAACGGCGTCCCCTCGAAGTGACAGGAGCCCGATCGATGCACCCCGACCTCATCCGCGTCGCCCTCCAGGCTGACGAGCGCTCGATCCGCGAGCTCTTCGAGCGGTCCGGGATGGTCGAGATCGTCGAGTCGGCGCCGGAGGTGCTCGTCTGGCACCTCCCCTCCGACAGCGACGGTCTTCCCGCCGAGCTCCGCGCCGCGCTGGCCGACCCGCACGGTCCCGGAATCGTCGCCCTCACCGACGACCACCCCAGCCGGTGGTTCGAGGAGGCGATGCACCTCGGCGTCGACGAGGTCCTGTGCCTGCCGCAGTCGCCGCAGTCGCTCGGCATGGCGGCGGCCAAGGCCCGCGCGTCGCGCGCCCGCCGGGCCGCGGCGATGTCGGCCCATCTGGTGCCGAGCACGTCGCGCTCGGGCCGGCACGCGCACGTCTTCACCGTCTTCTCGACGAAGGGCGGCTCAGGCAAGACCGTGATCGCCACCAACCTGGCCGTGTGCTTCGCCCGCCAGGGCCTGCGGACGCTGCTCGTCGACCTCGACCTGCACTCCGGCGACGACGCGCTCGTGCTCGGCCTCTCGCCGCGGTGGACGGTGCTCGACCTCGTCCAGTCGCCCGGCGATCTCGACGCCGAGAAGCTCGCCGGGTTCGTAACCCGGCACTCGAGCGGCGTCGACCTGCTGCCCGCGCCCACCCGGCCCGACGAGGAGGAGCTGGTCGCGATCGACCGCATCGAGGCGCTGCTCGAGGTGGCGCGCCGAAGCTACGACGCGGTCGTGATCGACACGTCGTCGAGCTTCTCACCCGCGACGCTTCTCGCCATCGACCACACCGACACGCTGATCCTGGTCGGGGCATCCGATGTGCCCACCATCAAGAGCCTGAAGATCGCACTCGAGACGCTCGACCTGCTCGAGATGACCCTCCCCGACACGCGCATCCTGATGAACCGCTCTGGTGCCAAGGTCGGCCTCGATGACCGCGACGTCGAGCGCACGCTGCGGCGCGAGATCACCTACACCCTGCCGTCGGACAAGGCGATCCCCGTGTCGGTGAACCGTGGCCAGCCGGTGGTCGTCGACAACCCCAAGTCGCGCGTCGCCCGCTCGCTCCAGGAGATCGCCCAGTCGCTCCATGGCGCGGTCGGGAGCCGCCAGTGACGCCCGACCGGCGCAGGCGCACGCTCGCCGGCCGCATGCGGCGGGCGGAGCCCGCGATCGCCGCAGCCGAGACGCACCCCGTCCAGGAGGATCCGTTCGCCGAGATCCGCCAGGCCGCTCAGGCCGAGGCGGTGCACGAGCTCGGGCAGGCGCTGTCGGAGGGCGACGCCCCCGAGGACGAGCTGCACGAGCAGGTCACGAAGGCCGTCGACAAGGCGCTGGCCGAGGCCGGGACCCCGCTCAGCTCGACCGACCGCGCGCGGCTCGTCCGCGAGATCACGAACAACATCCTCGGCTACGGGCCGATCGAGCCTTTCCTGGCCGACCCCGAGGTGACCGAGGTGATGGTCAACAACCACCACACGGTCTACGTCGAGCGCAGCGGCCTCATCGAGGAGACCGACGTGCAGTTCGGCTCGGAGCGCCACCTGCTTCAGGTGATCGACCGCATCGTCGCCCAGACCGGCCGCCGGATCGACGAGTCGAGCCCGATGGTCGACGCCCGCCTGCCGGACGGATCGCGGGTGAACGCGATCATCCCGCCGCTCGCCATCACCGGCCCCTCGCTCACGATCCGCAAGTTCTCGCGCGACCCGCTCACGATGGACGACCTGGTCGCATTCGGCAGCCTCTCCCACCAGGCCGCCGCATTTCTCGAGGCATGCGTCGAGGGCAAGCTGAACGTGCTCATCTCCGGCGGAACGGGCACCGGCAAGACCACGCTCCTGAACGTGCTCTCGTCGTTCATCCCCGAGCGTGAGCGCATCATCACCATCGAGGACGCGGCCGAGCTGAAGATGGCCCAGCGGCACGTCATCAGCCTCGAGGCCCGCCCCTCGAACATCGAGGGCAAGGGCGCGATCACGATCCGCGACCTCGTCCGAAACGCCCTGCGCATGCGCCCCGACCGGATCGTGGTCGGCGAGTGCCGCGGCGGCGAGGCCGTGGACATGCTCCAGGCGATGAACACGGGCCACGACGGCTCCCTGACCACCATCCACGCCAACAGCCCGCGCGACGCCCTGGCGCGCACGGAGACGCTCGTCCTCACCGCGGGCTTCGACCTGCCGCTCAAGGCGATCCGGGATCAGATCGCAAGCGCGTTTGACCTGATCATCCAGGTGAACCGGCTGGTCGACGGCCGCCGCCGCATCACCCACATCACGGAGGTCGGGCGGATGGAGGGCGAGGTCATCACCCTCCAGGACATCTTCGTCGCCTCGTTCGTCGACGAGGCGGGCGGCGATCAGGTGACGTCGAAGATGGTCCACACCGGGATCCGGCCCGGCTTCGGCGAGAAGCTCGAGCTGCACGGCGTGACGCTGCCGAAGGGGCTCTTCGGTGAATCCGCGGGCAAGGTCGACGTGCTCCGCCGCGGCAAGGAGCGGAGGACCGCGTGAGCTGCGGCGGCGCAGGCCGCGCGGCGGCCGTCGTCCTCCTCGCAGGCGCACTCTCGGCCCCCGCGGCATGGGCTGCAGCGCCACCCACTGACGTCACGGGCGTCACGCCGGGCGGGGCGCACTCCGTCCGCATACTCGTGAAGGCGGCCGGCGACCTTCAGGCGTCCGACGTCGAGGCCGACCTGGGTGGACGGTTCGCCTTCGTCGAGGGCGTCCGCCGGTCGGGACCGGTGCGGCGCACCGACCTCATCTTCGCCGTCGACACGTCCGGCTCGATGGCGGGCGCGCCGATCCGCGCCGCGACCGCCGCCGGGCAGCGGCTCCTCGACGCCGTCGGCCACACCGGCCGGGTCGGTCTCGTGACGTTCTCGGACACGGCCCGGGTCGTGCGGCCGCTGACCGCCGGTACCGGCTCGGTGCGGAGGGCGTTCGCGGGCCTCAGCACGCATTCGGGGACGGCGCTCTACGACGGCATCTCGGTCGCCGTCGACGCGGTCCTCGCGGATTCCGACCCGAACGCGCGCCGCATCGTCGTCGTCCTCTCGGACGGCGCCGACACCGCCTCTCAGACGACGCTCGCCACCCTCTCCCGGCACCTGCACGCCGCCGGAGTCGAGGTCGACGCCGTCGGTCTTGAGTCGTCGCCGTCGTTCCGGGCGGAGCCGCTGCGTGAGATCACCTCGGCGACCGGCGGCGAGCTCGCCCCCACCCGCACCCTGGCGGGCCTCGAGCCGATCGCGCTTGCGCTCTCGCAGGCCCGGCTTGCAACGACCTACGCCGTCGACGTCAGCCTGCCCCAGTCGAGCGCCCGCTCGCTTCACGTCAGCGTGCGTGGCGGCCGCGTCGCCACCGTCCAGCTGCCCGACGGCGTCTCCGGTGCCTCGCCGAGCTTCTGGTCGGCCCACGGCGCCGTGCTGGTCGTCCTGCTCGGCGTCGGTGCGGTCGGGATGCTGGCCCACGTCATCGCCACGGCGGCCGCCGGCCGCCGGCCCCCGCTCTCGGTGCGACTCGCCCAGTACACCGCCGAGGGTGCCGACGCCGAGGCGCCGGCGCGGTCGCTTCTCATGCTGGAGGCGTCCGAGGCGCTCGAGGCCCGCCTGAGCGACCGGTGGGCGTGGAAGCGCCTCGACCGCCTGTGCGGCCAGGCCGGCATCCAGCGTCCCACCGGCCACGTCCTCATGGCCACGGCCGCGAGCGGCGCCGTGGGCGGCATCTCCGCGGCCGCCGCGCTGGGGCTCCTGGCCGGTCTCGCCGGCCTCGCCGCCGGCCTCGCGGCTCCCATCGCCGCGCTCCGGTTCCGGGCCACGCGCCGCCAGCGCCAGTTCGAGGCGGAGCTGCCTGAGCTCCTGTCGGTCTGGGCCAGCGCGCTTCGGGCCGGGCGCTCGTTCGCCCAGGCGCTCGACTCGATCGTCGACGAGGCGGGCGAGCCGGCGCACACCGAGTTCCGCCGCGCCCAGCAGCAGGTGCGCCTCGGCGTCCCGGTCGAGCAGGCGCTCGACGAGATGTCCCAGCGGCTGCGCTCGGAGAGCTTTGAGCTCGTCGTGCTCACCACCGACGTCCAGCGCCGCGTCGGCGGCAACGTCGCCGAGATCTTCGACCAGGTCGCCGAGACGGTCCGCCGGCGACACCAGTTCTCCGCCCGGGTGAAGGCGCTCACGTCGATGGGCCGGCTCTCGGCGCAGGTCCTGATCGGCCTGCCGTTCGCGATGGCCGCGCTCCTCACGCTGATCAACCACGAGTACATGCGACCGCTCTACACGACCCGGGCCGGGCACATCCTGATCGCCGTCGGGCTGGTGATGATGACCGCCGGAGCGCTGATCCTGCGCCGGATGGTGAAGCCGAGGACGATCGCATGACCTGGCTCCTCCTCACAGCGCTCCTCGTCGGCGGTGCCGTCTTCTTCGCCCTGCGGGCGGCGACCCAGGGCCGGCTTCAGGTCGAGGCCGTCCTGGGGCGCATGGCCGGCTACGGCTACGCCACGGCGCCAAGCGGCGCCGACCCGCGGGCCTGGCTGCGCCGGATCGGCCGCCTCGCGCCGGGCGGGCGCGGCGAAGCCGCCGAAGTCCTGCGCCGCAAGCTCGCTGCCGCCGGCTGGTCGAAGCGCCTGGCTCCGGAGGACGTCGCCGGCCTGAAGATCGTCCTGCCGCTCGCGGCGTACGCGGCGATGTTCGTCGCCGCGGCATTCGATGTCATCCCGCTGATCGTCGCGGCGGTGACGGGCGTCGCGCTCTCGGCGCTGGCGTACGTGGGCCTGCCGGCGGTCATCGACATGCGAATGCACGGCCGCCGCGACAAGATCGTCTCGGGGCTGCCGACCGTCCTCGACCTGCTCACGCTCTCCATCGAGGCCGGCATGAGCTTCGACGCCGCCCTGAGCCGGCTCGTGCGCCGGCTGGACGGGCCGCTGATCGACGAGCTCTCCCTCATGCAGCGCGAGATGCAGCTCGGGACGCCCCGCGCGGAGGCGCTGACCGCGCTCGCCCACCGCGTGGACGCCCCCGAGGTGACGAGCTTCGCCCGGTCGCTTGCCCAGGCCGAGAAGCTCGGCGTGCCGCTCGCCCACATGCTGCGCACCCAGGCCGACGAGCTTCGCATCCGCCTTCGCAACAACGCCGAGGAGCACGCGATGCGGGCGCCGGTGAAGATGCTCTTCCCGACCGTGGCCCTGATCTTCCCGGCGGTCTTCGTCGTCGTCCTCGGCCCGGCCGTCATCTCGCTCCTGCACAACCTCGCCCACCACTAGACGCCGGGCTTCGGTCCGCCATCCGCAGACCACGAAGACCACCGCCGTGCTGCGCGTAGAGGAGCGCGCAGACGCCTCGCCACCCCTCAAGGAGGGGGTCCGCGGGGGGAACCCTGGGCTCCCCCGCGCTGCCACGTCCTGGGAGGGATAACCCGTCCGCTATCGAACATCGGGCCGATGCCCGCCGCCCGCCGTCGCGCTGCGCCGATTCCGACACTGCCTCCGCATCTTGAGGCCGCGCTCGGCGTCATCGAGGCGGTGCAGTCGCTGGGCGAGCTCGTCGACGTCGCCGAGATCCTGGCGACCCTGGCCCGCCGCCTGACCGAGATCGTGGACGCGAGCGCGTGCCTCGTCTCGCTCGTCGACGTCCGCGGCGGCACGGTGCGCGACCGGGCCGGACACGCCCGCCCGCCGCACGAGTGGCCGCGGGCCGCCGAGGAGTACGCCCTGGCCGACTACCCGCGCACCGCCGCCGTGATCGAGACGGGCGAGCCGTACTCCTGCTCGCTCGGGATCGGGCGGCCGGACTCGGCCGAGAGCGAGCGCCTCCGCGAGCTGGGCTACCGCGCCCTCCTGATGCTGAGGTTGCGCGTCGACGGCGAGCCCTACGGGTTGATCGAGATCTACGACGACCACCGGCGGACGTTCGCGCAGGCGGAGATCCGCCTCTGCCAGGCGCTCGCCACGGAGGCCGGCAAGGCGGTGTCGCGGGCCCGCATGGCCGAGCGCCTCGAGGAGGCCTACTTCTCGACCCTCGGAGCGCTGGCGGCGGCGCTCGAGGCGAAGGACGCATACACCTCCGACCACGCGACGCACATCGCCGAGCTGGCCGGCGCGGTGTGCGAGCGGCTCGACATCCCGCCGGGCGAGTCCCGCCTCGTCCGGCTCGCGGCGCTCCTGCACGACGTCGGCAAGATCGGCGTCCCGGAGGTGATCCTGCGGAAGCCCGGGCCGCTCACGGCCCGCGAGACCGCCAAGATGCGCCAGCACGCCGAGATCGGCGCCCGCATCCTGAAGCCGGTGCCCCATTTCGCGGAGCTCGTCCCGCTCGTCCGCGCGAGCCACGAGCGCTGGGACGGCACCGGCTATCCACAGGGGCTCACGCGCGACAAGATCCCGCTCGGCGCCCGCGTCATCTGCGTGTGCGACGCCTTCCACGCGATGACCGAGGACCGCGTCTACCGCAAGGCGTTGCCGGTCGCCGCCGCGATGGCCGAGATCGAGCGCTGCTCGGGCACGCAGTTCGATCCCGACTGCGCCGCGGCGCTGCTCGACGTGGTCAGAGCGCAGGGCTGGCCCCGCATCGCCCGCGACCGCGTTGTCAGACTGGCCCACGGGCCGACCTCGATCTAGACCTTCCTCCTCCCTCCGGCACCGGCATGCCACGACATGGCATGCCGACCCGTATTCGGGCCGATGCAGTCGTAGGATGGAACCGAGGTCTAGTCCCTCTCTCAACCTCCGCCCAATCGGTCGGACGATGCGACGCAACCGCACGCTGGACGACGGTCAACCCGCTACG
>DATIDU010000044.1:0-2319 GCA_035456145.1 Gaiellales bacterium
CGTCGCGGAACGCCTGCTCGAGGTCGCCGTCGAGCGCCACCGTCGCGTCGGCGCCCACCTTGAGCGAGCGCTCCAGCCGCGCCGCATCCCGGCCGGCCGCCACCACGCGAGATGCGCCCAGGAGCCGGGCCGCCTGGACGGCCACCGACCCGACGGTGCCGGTCGCGCCGAGCACCAGCACCCGGTCTCCCTCCTGGATCCGCCCACGCTCCTCGACGGCCAACCAGCCCGCGAGGCCGGCGATGCCGAGTGCCGTAGCCGCCACCGGGTCCGCCTCAGCAGGGATCTCCCACAGCTCCGACTCGTCGGCTGTGAACCGCTCCGCCAGCGACCCACTGGCGGTCTTGAGCGTCGCGACCAGCGTGCCCGGCGCGAACCCCTCACCCTCGATGACCCGTCCGACGCCCTCGCGGCCGGCCGTGAAGGGCAGCGGGGGATGGCCGCCGTAGAAGACCCCGGCGCCGATCGCAAGGTCGACCGGGTTCAACGCGGCCGCCCCGGTCCGGACCAGGGCCTGGCCCTCGGCGCGCACCGGCTCGTCGCGCTCCTCGATGACGGGCGTCGCACCGAGCTCGTGGATCACCGCGGCGCGCATCAGTAGGCCATCCATCCGCCGTCCACGAGCAGGTTCGTTCCGCTCACGTACGTGCACTCGTCCGAGGCGAGGAAGACCGCCGCAGCCGCCACGTCCGCAGGCTGTCCGAGCCGGGCGAAGGGCGTGCGGGCGTGGGAGTAGGCGAGCACCTCGGGCGAGTCCGGCTCGTCGGCGGGGCGGGTCAGGATCTTTCCGGGTGCGATGGCGTTCACGATGATGCCCCGCGGGCCGAAGTCGACGGCGAGCTGGCGGGTCAGGTTGACGATTCCCCCCTTGGCCGTGCAGTACGCAACGTGCCCCGGGGTGCCGACCATGCCGTGCTGGGACGAGATGTTGATGACGCGGCCGCGCGCCTCGGCGACCGGCTCCTGGCCGAGCATCTGCTGGACCGCCCGCTTGCAGCAGAGGAACACGCCGCGCAGGCCGACGTCCATGATCGCATCCCAGTCCTCCTCGGTCGTCTCGAGAAGACCCTTCGAGTGCGGGCCGGCGACGATCGCGTTTGGGACCATGACGTCCAGCCGCCCGCGCCGGTCGACCGCCGTCCGCACGAGCAGGTCGATGTCGTCCCACCGGCCCGCGTCGGCCCGCACGAAGACGGCACTCCCGCCTGCCTCGGCGATCAGCTCCGCCGTCGGCCGGCCGCCCTCGCGGGGATCCTCGCGCACATCGCCGATCACCACGTCGGCGCCCTCCCGCGCGAAGGCGAGCGACATCGCCCGGCCGAGCCCCGACGATCCGCCCGTGACCACGATGGACTTCCCGGCGAGCCGGTCGCTCAGCTCAGGAGCCCCTTGGCCAGGCCGCCGTCGACGAGGATGGTGATGCCGTTCAGGTACGCGGCGCGGGTGGAGCAGAGAAACGCGCACAGATCGCCGATCTCGGCCGGGTCGCCGAACCGGCGGGCGGGGATCAGCGCCTCGTCGCGGCGGCGGTCGCCCTCCGGGTCGGAGCCGGTGGCGTAGAGGTTCTTCATCCGCTCCGTGTCGATGTAGCCCGGGGCGATCGAGTTGACGGTGATGCCGTGCGGGCCCTCGTCCTGCGAGAGCGTCTTCGCCCAGCCGGTGACGCCGGGGCGGTACGTGTTCGAGAGCAGGAGGCCCTCGTTCGGCTCTTTCACTGCCGACGACGTGATGTTCACGACCCGGCCGCGGCCGCTCTTCCTGAGCTCTGGAAGGGCGAGCCGGGTCAGCCGCAGCGTCGACATGAGCGTCAGGTCCCAGGCCGCCCGCCAGGCGTCGTCGTCGAAGTCCTCGAAGCTCCCGGCGGGCGGGCCGCCGGTGTTGTTGACGAGGATGTCGAGCCTGCCGAAGCGCTCGAGCGTGCGCTCGACGAGCGCCTCGAGATCGGCCGGCCGGGCCGAGTCGCCTGCCACCGCAAGCCCGGCGGCGCCCGACCCGAGCACGTCGATCTCGGCGACCGCCTCGTCGAGCAGCTCGGCCCGGCGGGCGAAGAGCGCCACGTTGCAGCCTTCGCGCGCCAGCGCCGTCGCACAGGCCCGTCCCATGCCCGACGACGCCCCGCCAACGATCGCAACACATCCCGTGAGGCCGAGTTCCACGGCCGCTAGATGGTTGATTCCGAATTCACGTGATGTCCTGGGCGGCGAGAACCGAGTAGCGCAAGGACGCAGGGAGGCCCGATATCAGGTGATATCGGGCTGACCGAGGACGCCGCGATGCGACAGTTCGCAGCCGCAGCCCCCGCCACTCATCGCCCACCCA
>DATIDU010000045.1:0-12218 GCA_035456145.1 Gaiellales bacterium
TCGGCACGATCGGGCTGGTCGACGACGACGTCGTCGAGGCCTCGAACCTGCAGCGGCAGGTGATCCACAACACCGAGCGGATCGGCATGCCGAAGACCGAGTCCGCCCGCCGCTCGATCGAGGCCCTCAATCCGGACGTCAAGGTCGTCGAGCACAACGGCCGGCTCACCGCCGACAACGTCATCGAGCTGATCTCCGACTACGACGTGATCGTCGACGGCGCCGACAACTTCCCGACCCGCTACCTCCTGAACGACGCGAGCCTGGTGGCAGGAATCCCGGTCGTCCACGGCTCGATCTACCAGTTCGAGGGATCCGTGACCGTCTACAAGCCGCACGAGGGCCCGTGCTACCGCTGCCAGTACCCCGAGCCGCCGCCGCCGGAGCTCGCCCCGAGCTGCGCCGAGGGCGGCGTGCTGGGCATCCTGCCGGGCGTCATCGGCACCCTCCAGGCCACCGAGGCGGTGAAGCTGATCCTCCGGATCGGCGACCCGCTCGTCGGGCGCCAGCTTCGCTACGACGCGCTCACCATGGAGTTCGTCGAGCTCAAGATGCACCGCGATCCCGACTGCCCCGTCTGCAGCAAGGATCCCAGCGAGATCGAGTTCATCGACTACGAGCAGTTCTGCGCCATGCCCTCCCGGGCCGTGGCTCGACCCGAGGAGGCCGTCGCCTAAGTGTCCACCGTCCGAATGCCCCCCATCCTCCGCCAGGCGGTCGGCGGAGCGCGTGAGGTCGACGCCTCGGGCTCGACAGTCCGAGAGGTGCTCGCTGATCTCGCGGACCGCTTCCCGGGCGTCCGCTCGCACCTGCTCGACGAGTCGGGCGACCTGAACCGGTTCGTGAACGTCTACGTGAACAACGAGGACGTGCGCCTCGGCGAAGGGATGGACACCGCGGTGGCGAGCGACTCGACGCTGATCGTGCTGCCCGCAATGGCCGGAGGCGCTCCGTGCCTCCAGATGACCAGGGGCGCCGCGCTCTCGGCGGTCGGGAACACCCCGCTCGTCGAGCTGCCGCGCATGTCGCCCAACCCGGACGTGCGGATCTTCGCGAAGCTCGAGGAGCAGAACCCGACCGGCTCGATCAAGGACCGCGTCGCGCTGCAGATGATCGAGACCGCGGAGGAGACCGGTGAGCTCGAGCCCGGCCGGCGGATCCTCGAGCCGACGAGCGGCAATACCGGCATCGCCCTCGCCATGATCGGCAAGGTGAAGGGCTATCCCGTGACCGCCGTCATGCCCGAGTCGGCGACACCCGAGCGCGTCGAGCTTCTGCGCATGTACGGCGCCGAGATCGTCTTCTCGCCCGGACACCTGGGCTCGAACGGGGCGGTGGCGATGGCCCGCTCGATGGCCGAGCGCGACCCGTCCGTCTTCATGCCCTTCCAGTACGCCAACCCGGCCAACCCGGCCGCGCACTACTGCGGCACCGCACTCGAGATCCTCGACCAGGTGCCGGACGGCGAGGTCGACGCGTTCGTGGCCGGCCTCGGCACCGGCGGCACGCTGATGGGGTGCGCGCAGCGGCTGCGCGAGGCGAACCCGGACGTCCAGATCATCGCGGCCGAGCCGCTCCAGGGCGACCCGGTGATGGGCCTTCGAAGCCTCGAGGACGGCTACACGCCGCCGATCCTCGACATCACCCAGCTCGACCGCAAGGTGCTCGTGTCGAACGCGGAGGCCGTCCGCACGCTCCGCGACCTCCTGGGTGAGGAGGGCGTCTTCGCCGGCGTCTCCGCCGGCGCAGCGCTCGCCGTCGCCCGCAGGACGGCCGGCAGGATGGACGGCGGGAATCTGGTCGTCGTCTTCGCCGACGGCGGTTCGAAGTACCTCTCCGCCGGCATCTACACCAAGGCCGAGGATCAGCTCGAGCGCGAGATGGAGGAGCGCGTCTGGTGGTGATCCCGGCGGCGGTGCGCGACGAGATCGTCGCGCACGCCCGCGCAGGGCTGCCCAACGAGGCGTGCGGCATCCTCGCCGGCGCCGGCGACCGGGTGGAGCGCTTCTATCCGGCCGAACCCGACGAGCCGAGCCCGTTCTACTACCGGATCGAGAGCCGCGACCAGATCCGGATCATGAACGCGATCGACGACGCGGGCCTCGATCTTGTCGGCATCTACCACTCGCACGTCGCCTCTCCCGCGTATCCGTCGCGGACGGACGCCGAGCAGGCGTTCTGGCCGGAGGCTGTCTACGTGATCGTCTCGCTCGCCGGCGGCGGCGCCGACGTGCGCGGCTTCCACATCCGCGAGATGGACGTCACCGAAGTGCCGATCGAGATCGCCTGAGGCGTCAGGCGGCGCCGGACTGGGGCACGTCGTCCTCGACCGGGACGGGCGTCACGGGCCGGCCCTCGAACTCGGTCGTGAGCGCGATGATCGTCTTCGTGCGCTCCACCGACTCGAGCGCCCGGATCTCCCACAGCACGTGCTCGAGCGCGCGGGTCGACTCGGCCCGCACCTTGAGAAGCAGGCTCTCCTCGCCGGCGATGTGATGGCACTCCTCCACCCACGGCCAGCGCTCGAACGCGTCCTCGAGGCCGCCGCGAGGGCGAGCGGCCTGGGTGACGAGCACGAACGCGGTCACGCCGGCGCCGAGCTTCTCGGGGTCGACGACGGCCTTGTACCCGGTGATGACGCCGCGCGCCTCGAGCTTCTTCACCCGCTCGTGCACGGCCGCCGGGCTCAGGCCGACCTCCTGGGCGATCTGCGCAAACGTCGCCCGCCCTTCCCCCTGGAGCACCGCGATGATGGCCAGGTCGGTGTCGTTCAACCCTTTCACGGGTACCGAGCACCATAGCTAGGGTTGAGGCCGGAACGGGCCAGACGACGTGGAGGTGGACGGATGCCGGTGCTGGAGCAGGAGAAGCTGGAAGCCGAGGTCGCGAGCCTGAGCGGCTGGGAGATTCGAGACGGGGCGCTCGAGAAGTCATTCGAGAACGGCGACTTCAACGGCTCGATGGCGTTTCTGAACCGGGTGGCCGACGCGGCCAACGCCGCCGACCACCATCCTGACGTCTCGATCTCGTGGGACACCGTGACGCTGCGCTGGGTGACACACAGCGAGGGCGGGATCACCGATTCCGATGTGAGGATGGCCCGGAAGAGCGACGAGCTCGCGGGTTAGCCCGAGTCCGATCCCTCGTTCTCGCGGGCCGGCGCGCCGGCCGTTGCGAGCGTGACGTCGACCTCAAGGATCCGCGGCCCGTCGGTGGAGGCGACCTCGAAGCGGGCTCCGTCGTAGCTCACCGTGTCGCCGACCTTCGGCGCCCGGCCGAGCTCGCCGAACACGAAGCCGCCGACGGTGTGGTAGTCGTCGACGGGCAGGTTGGTGCCGAAGCGCTCGTTGAACTCATCGATCGGAAACGACCCGCCGATCCGCACCCGGCCGCGGCCGATCCGCAGCACGCCCGCCTCCGGCCGGTCGAACTCGTCGCCGATCTCGCCGACGATCTCCTCGAGCAGGTCCTCCAGGGTGACGAGGCCTTCGACCGACCCGTACTCGTCGACCACGATCGCCATGTGGTTGGACGTCGCCTGGAACTCCCGCAGAAGGTCGTCGAGGTGCTTCGTCTCGGGAACGACGATGGCAGGCCGCAGGATGGCGCGCACGTCGACGCGCTCGATGCCGCGGTCGTTGAGCGCCGAGAAGAGGTCGCGCACGTGCAGGATGCCCAGGGTGTCGTCGAGGTCCTCCTCGAACACCGGATAGCGCGTGAACGGGTGGTTGAGGACGACGCGCAGCACCTCAGCCACGGGTAGCTCGACCGGCACCGCCACCACGTCAGGCCGGGGCACCATGACGTCGGCGGCGTCCTTGTCGGCGAACTCGAAGACCTTGTGCAGCATCTCCTGCTCCTCGGCCTCGAGGACGCCCTTCTCGCGGCTGGCGGTGACGAGCATCTTGAGCTCCTCCTCGGAGTGGACAAGCGAGAGCCCCGTCGGCGCCGTGACGCCCACCCAGCGCAGGACGGCGCCGCTCGCTTTCACCAGCACCCAGATGAAGGGCCGGAAGACGGCGTAGAACCAGTTGATCGGGCCGGCGACGAGGAGCGACACCCGCTCGGCGTGCTCCAGGGTGAACGACTTCGGCACGATCTCGCCCATCACGACGTGGAAGAAGCTCAGGATGACGAACGCGGAGATGACGGCGATGGTCGTCGCGACGCTCGTGTGCAGGTTGCTCGGGAGGAGATCGAGCGGCTTCTTCAAGAGCTCCGAGACGACCGGCTCGCCGATGGCGCCGAGCGCCAGGCTGGAGAGCGTGACGCCGAGCTGGATCGCCGAGATGAACCGCGGCGGGTTGTCGACCAGGCGCAGCACCCGGGTCGCGGCGCGGCTGCCCTGCGCCTCCAGCTCCTGGAGGCGGGTGCGACGGACGGTGACGAGGGCGTACTCGGCGGCGACGAAGAACGCGTTCGCCGCGATGACCAGCGCCACCGCCACAAGCTCGAGGGCGGTTGTTACCACGTACTCGGAACGTCGTCGCTCAAGCGGGCCTGAGTATAGTCGGCCAACCCCTCAAGCTCGGGGGCCCGGATGCCGAAGATTCCGGCAGGGACGGACCCCCGAGACGACGAAACCCCGACCGCAGCCGCACGAACTCGTGCTAACGGCCGGGAACCGATCTGCCGATACCCTTGCCGAAGCCCGAGCGACCCTGACCAACTGGAGCACTTTGTGGGCGAGCCAATCACGTGTCTGATCGTCGATGACCATGAGGTGGTGCGCGAAGGCCTTCGCCTGGCGCTGTCTCGCACCGAGAACATCCGCGTGGTCGGCGAAGCCGCCGACGGCGGTGCCGCGGTCGCGCTGGCCAAGCGCCGGCGCCCGAACGTCGTCATCATGGACGTTCGGATGCCCGGGACGGACGGCCTTCAAGCCGCCCGCGAGATCACGGCGGACGTCCCCGAGGCGGCCGTCCTCATGTTCACCGCCTACGGCGAGCGCAGCCTGCTGACGCGCGGCCTCGAGGCCGGGGCCAAGGGCTACATCCTGAAGGAGGCGCCGCACCAGACGCTCGTGCGTGCCATCCAGAAGGTGGCCGGCGGCGACGGCTACGTCGATCCGGCGCTGATGCCCGCGTTCCTCACCAAGGAACGCGAGCACATGCTCACCGCCCGCGAGCGCGAGATCCTCCAGCTCCTGGCCGACGGCATGTCCAACGCGGACGTCGCCGGCAAGCTCTTCATCAGCCAGGAGACCGTGAAGAGTCACGTGCGGCATATCCTCTCCAAGCTGGAGGCGGACACCCGCACACATGCTGTCGCCATCGCTCTCCGACAGGCAATCATCGACTGACACCCCGGCGCGCTCGCCTGGGCGTGTCGCCCAGGTGGGCGTCCTGGCCGCGGTCACGATCGCGGTCACCGCGGTCGTCTACGTCGTCACGGCGCGGGTGCTGCCTACGCCGGTGGCCGTCATGGCCGCGGGCGCGGTCGTGGTCGCCGCCCTGGGAGGCGCGACCCTGTGGTCGGTGCGCCGCGACGCACTGCGGCGACGGTCGGCGGAGGACTGGCACCGGCACCTGCGGCGCGAGCTGATCGATCAGAGCACCTTCCTGGACGGGCTCGTCGGCAGCCTGGGCACCATGTCGTCCACGCTCGACCCCGCTCAGGTGCTCGAGCGGGCGGCTGACCAGGCCCACCGGCTGCTCGCACCTGACGCCACCGTCCTGCTCGTCCCGGCGGCCGATGGGCACGGCCTGCGGCCCGCGGCGGCGCGCGGGATCGCGCTCGGGCCGATCGCCGACCTCGTGGTCGAGACCAACGCCTCGGCCCGGTTCGCGCCCGTCGCCGACCGGGGCGGCGAGGACGCGCTCAGCAAGCGGCTGCGGCCGACCGCGCGGCTGACCGTGCCGATCGTCGCCGCCGACGAGCTGCGCGGCCTTCTCGTGCTCCTTCGCCTGCGTGACGAGGAGCCGTTCGGCCCGGCCGAGATGACCCAGGCATCGGTGCTTGCCGACTTCGCGGCCACCGCGTCGACGAACGCCCACCTGTTCGCCCGGGTCGAGTCCCTCCTCGCCCAAGCCCGGATGCGTGAGGCCGAGCGGGCGGAGCTCTCGCGCCGGGTTGTCTCGGCGGAGCAGGACGAGCGCCGCAGGCTCTCGCTCTTCCTCCACGACGGGCCTCTTCAGACGATGTCGGGCATCGCGATGATGCTCGACGCGGTCGCCGAGGACGCGGCCACGGGCCGGCTCGAGAGCGCGCTCTCGGTCCTCGAGACCGCGCGCGAGCGCCAGCGGTCGGTCGTGCGCTCGATGCGCGAGCTCTCCTTTGCGCTTGAGCCGTGGGTGCTGCGCGACCGCGGGTTCGTCGCGGCGGTGGGTGCGCTCGCCGACGAGCTCCAGCGCAGCCACCACGTCGCGATCGAGCTTGACGTCGAGCCGGCGGCCGCGCTTCCGGCAGACGACCAGGTGTTCCTCTACCAGATCGTCCGCGAGGCGGCCCAGAACGCGGTCAAGCATGGCGCGCCCACCACCATCACGGTGTCGGTGACAGGCGGCCCCGCGAGCGGCTACGACGTGCGCGTGCGCGACGACGGCACCGGCTTCGCGGGCGGGCCCGAGGACGACCTGCCCCACCACGGGCTGGCGTCGATGCGTGAGCGGGCGCAGATCCTGGGGGCGAAGCTCAGGGTCGAGTCCGTCCCCGGCGCCGGGACGACGGTGGAGCTGCACGTGCCCGGCGGCGGCGAGAGCGATGCTGCGTAGACGGCCGGATCCGTTTGACGCGGGCCTCGCCGATCTGGTGGCGACCTGCGAGTCGGGCGTCGACCTGGCGGGAGTGCTCGATGCGGCCCGCCGGGCGGCGTCTGCGGCCGCGGACGGCGCCGAGGTCTCGGCGTATGCGATCGCTGACGACGGCAACAACCTGCGCCTCGCCGGAGGGCCGGGCCCCGAGGAGCTGCCGCTTCCGGCGGATCCGGAGCCGCGCCATACCAACGGGGCGTGGGTGGTGCCGCTGATCAGCGCGCGGCGGACGGTCGGCTGTCTCGTGGTGCGCGCGCCGGCCGGAGCCGAGATCGGGCGCGTGCGGCTCGTCGCCGGAATCGCGGCTCAGGCCGTCGAGGTCGCGCGGCTGTGGGAGGCGGTCGCAGGCGGGGCGAGCCACGACCCGCTGACAGGCCTTCCCGGGCACCGCTCGTTCGACCGGGTGCTGGCCCGCGAGCTGTCGCGCGCGATGCGCACGGGCGACCCGGTGGCCGTTGGGGTCGTCGCCGTCGACGGCCTCGCCCAGCGCACCGAGACGGACGGCCACACCGCCGGCGACGAGCTCCTGCGCACCGCGGCGCAGTGCTTCGGAACGGGCGTGCGGCCCTACGACACCGTCTGCCGCCTCGGCGCCGACGACTTCGGGCTCGTCCTGCCGGCGATGGAGGCGGAACCGGCCCGGGCGCTCATCGACCGCCTCGCGGCGGCGTTCGCGGGATCGGCCGGAGGGGCCACCGTGTCGGCCGGCGTGGCCGCGTTCCCGGCGAACGGCGACACGCAGGCGGAGCTGATGCGGCTCGCCACCGGCGCGCTCTACTGGGCCCGCCGCGGGGGCGGCGGGCGCGTCGTCGCCTACGACGCCGACGTCGTCGAGGCCCTGTCGGGCGAGGAGCACGCCCGCCGGCTGGAGCGCGACACGTACGAGCGCACGTTGCGAGCTCTCGACGCGGCCCGCGGCCATTCGGCCACGGCGCGCGCCGTGAGCGACTACGCCGGCCACCTGGCGGCCGAGCTCGGCTTCCCACCGGAGCGGGCCGACCGGCTGCGGATGGTGGCATTCCTCTACGACGCGACCGCGCCGGGCGCCGAGCCGCGCGAGCGGGCGCGGGTCGCGGCCCGGGTGGCGTCGAGCGCGCTCGATGCGGAGGCGGCCGGCTGGCTGGAGGCGCCGGCCGAGGGCGGCGCCGGCGGTCCGCTCGAATCGCGGGTCATCGCCCTGGCGGCGGCGTTCGTCGAGGCCGGCGGCCATACCGGCAGCGCCGGCGCGGGGAGGGCGCTCGCCGAGCTCTACCAGCGCCGCGACGAGTTCGACCAGACCTGCATGCGCGCCCTCGAGTCGCTGCTCGCGGCCCGCGAGGCGGGTTAGCGGGCCGTGGTCAGACCCGGCATCGGCGGCTGTGGCGCCTGTGTGACGGTGTCGATGCGGGGTCCGACCCCGCCCGTCGTCGCCGCTCCGCCCGGATACGGCCGGTCGTCGCCGCGCGTGATCGAGACGACGGTCTCGCCGCGGAGCGCAGCAGCCCGCGCGGCCCTCGCGGCCTTCGCGTTCCACGCCCCGAGATCCCTGGCGGTGACCCGGATGTAGTGGGGCGGAACGCGGTGACCGTCAGCCGCGGAATAGGTGATCTTGCACGTCGCCGTCATGGTGCTCCGCCTCAAGGCTACCCGCCCGGCGACGCGCCGGAATCGGGGAATTCGCGTAGTCAAACCTCCTGCAAAACACGCGCATCCGCGTCACGGCAGCCGATGCGGGGTCGACCCCGGGGGTCGACCGGTCAGCGCAGGCCGTCGAGCTCGACCGTGGCTCCGCCCCGCACCTGCACGACGCGCGTGCAGCCGATCGACCGGATGAACTCGCGGTCATGCGTCACGGCGACGATCGTCCCCCGAAACTGCCGCAGCGCCTCCTCGACGACGTCGATCGAGTCGAAGTCCAGGTGGTTGGTCGGCTCGTCGAGGAGCAGAAGCTCGGCACCGCTCGACACCAGGACGGCGATCAGAAGCCGCGACCGCTCACCCGGGCTCAGCCCGCCGATCGGCCGGTGCAGCTGGTCCTGCTCGAAGAGGAAGTGCCCGAGAAACGCCCGCGCGTCCTCCTCGTAGGCGACCACACGCGAGCGGTAGAAGTCGAGGACGCCCCGTTCGAGCGGAAGCCCGTGGTGCGACTGTGGTAAGACGGCCACGGAAGCGTCCAGCTTGCGCCGGCCGCGCAGCGGCTCGAGGTCGCCCGAGAGGAGGCCGAGGAGGGTCGTCTTTCCGGCCCCGTTCTCGCCGACGATCGCCACCCGCTCACGGCCCCTGACGACGAGGTCAACCTCGTCCAGAACCGGCCGGCCGCCGAGGTCGACGCCGGCCCGCTCGAGCAGCGCGAGCCGGCGCCCGCCCGTCGACACGCCGTCGAGCGAGAGCGTGAAGCTCGGCGTCTTCTCGGGGTTTGCGATCCACTCCGCCTGCGCCATCTGCCGGCGCAGCCGCCGCTCACGGGCCTTGGCCTTCTTCGCCACCTTCTTCGCGTAGCGCTTGAGCTTGTCGGAGCCGAGCCCGCCCGCGGTGCGCTCAGTGTGCAGTGCCTGTCCGCGGGTGCGTGCGATGTCGGCCTCGAGCTGGCGCCGGTAGCGGTCCTGCGCCCGGAACTCCTCGAGCAGCCGCTCGAAGCGGTGGTGCTTCTCGGCGCGGTAGTCGGTGTAGCCGCCCGTGTAGGTCGCCAGCTGGTCGGAGACGCCGTCGAGCTCGAAGATCCGCCGGACGGCGTTGTCGAGGAACCGCCGATCGTGGCTCACGACCAGCACCGCGCCGGGAAATGATCCCAGGTATCCCTCCAGCCAGCGCAGGCCGCCCAGGTCGAGGTGGTTGGTCGGCTCGTCGAGCAGGAGCACCGTCGGACGAGCGAGGAGCACTCCGGCCAGCATCACCCGCGCCTGCTCTCCTCCGGACAGCTCGCGGAACCGCGCACGCGAGGGAAGGTGGGCGATCGCGAGGTTGCTGCGCGCGTCGTCGATCGCGGCATGGAACGTCCACCCGTCGAGCGCTCCGAACCGCTCCTGGGCGGCCCCGTACTCCGCCAGCTCGCGACCCCCGCCGCGGGTCTCCGCGATCCGGACCTCGAGCGCACGCATCCGCTCGTCGAGCTCGTACACCTCCCCGATCGACTGCCTGAGGAAGTCGTGCACGGTGAGGTCGGCGTCGGGAGCCTGCTGGTGCAGGAGCCCGATGCGGTCATCGGGGCCGGTCGTCACGGAGCCCGCGTCGGGGGCCTCGAGACCGGCGAGGATGCGTAAGAGCGTCGTCTTGCCGGTGCCGTTCGGCCCGACCAGGCCGGTGCGATCGCCGCTACCGAGGGTGAACGTGGCGTCCGTGAAGAGCGGCTCGGCGTCGTGCGCCTTGCACAGCGAGTCGGCTTTCAACACGGGCGCCCATACCTCTCACCGGCAGTCTACTCACCGGGTGGACGACACGATGCGACGCAGGGCAGCCATCGTCTCGGGGAACGGCTCCCAGCCATGCAGGTCGATCTGGTAGGCGCGACCGGCGACGCGCCACCGGAAGCACAGGTGGTTGCCGTAGCAGTCGCCGAGCACCAGGAGTCCCCGGTGTCCTCCCCACGTGCGCCGGCCGAGCGGCACGGCGGTCGCTCCGAGGAAGCCCCGGCCGCGCATCATGCCGGCCCGCGGCCGGACCGCCGGCTTCCGGAACCGCCAGCGAAGGCACGTCGCGCCGCCGCTCACCTCGAGGTGCATGAACCCGGGCGGCCGGTTGCGTTCCGGGTGGGTGGGATCCTCGGCGCTCCACTCCGCGCTCAGGATCGTGCGCGTGCCGCCCCCAGCCCGGCAGTACGGCCGGATACGCATCACTTCGGCCGTGACAGCTCCGGAGACTCCGAGCGGAATCGATTGCGGGCACGCCGCACGGATCGAACGCAGACTTCGGCAGGCATCCGCCAACCACGCCGGCGTGCGGGTCCACCGCAAGCCGTCGGACGAAGATTCCGGCGACCCTCCCGGCGCCCCGGCGCGAGGGCCTGCCAGAGTCCGCCCCACGAGCACACGCAGCGTTGGAGCCGTCTCACGGAACGGCGCCCAGCCGTGGAGTGTCATCTCGTACCCGACGACGCCCACGCGCCAGCGGAACGCGAGCGGAAGCGCTGCCGGGCAGGCCGGGCGCAGGAGCGCGACCGTCGCACATTCCTCGGAGACCCACCGCGGAGCAACCACGAGACCAACGGGCGCCGCAGCCAGCGGCGGCGCGTGCGGGCGCGGCGCCGGACGGGCGGCCGTCCCCGCGTCGCTGCATCCCGCGACGGCGAACGCGAGCACGACGAGGGCGACGACCTTCGCAGCATGTCCCGCAGATACGCGCCAAACGGCGCCGGGCATCCCGGCGGGCGGTGCGGCTAGTGCCGCTTGCGCCGCTTCGTGCGCAGCCGGGCCGCGATGGCCGTCTCCGGACGAGCGGTCGGCGTATGGGCCGGGCCGGCCGGCACGGCGGCTGTCGCACTCGCCGGAGCGGATGCGGAAAGCGTCCGGCGCCGGAAGAGGATGACGAAGATGATGCCCGCCACGATCGTCACCGCGGAGGCGACCCACACGTTCAGCCGCTGTCCGAGGTAGATGTGGGCGGGGTCGATGCGCAGCGTCTCGACCCAGATCCGCTCGAACGAGTAGAGCGTCGCGTACAGGGCGAACACGGTCCCGCGCGGCACCTCGCGCCAGTACCGGCGGATAAACCACATGAGGATGCCGAAGACGGCGAGGCTCGAGAGCGACTCATAGAGGAACGTCGGGTGGAAGGTCTGGCCCTGGTGGTAGGGCAGTTGCGGATGGTCGATCTTGACCGCCCACGGCAGGTCGGATGGGCGCCCGTAGAGCTCCTGGTTGAAGTAGTTGCCCCAGCGGCCGAGCGCCTGGGCCAGGATGAGCCCCGGGGCGATACAGTCGGCGACCGACCAGAAGCGGAGCCCCACCCGCCGGCAGCCGATCCACGTCCCCAGCATGCCTCCGAGGATCGCGCCGTAGATCCCGAGGCCGCCCTTCCAGATCTTGAACATGTCGATCAGGTGGTGCTGGAAGGCGCTCCAGTCGGTGACGACGTGGTAGAGGCGGGCGCCGATCAGACCCAGCGGCACCGTCCACACCGCGATCGAGTACACCAGCTCCGGGTCGTAGCCGCGGCGGCGGAACTCACGCCGCGCGATCCAGCCCGCGATCAGCACCCCGGCGGCGAGCAGGACGCCGTACCAGCGCACCTGGATGCCGCCGAACTTGAAGAGGAACGGGTCGCCCGGGCTCGGGATCGAGAGCACCGTCACGCGCGAGAGGTTAGCCGCTGGCGTGGCGGATCCTTGTGCCTTCCAGGAACTGGACGTGGAGCCGTTTCTGCGCTACCACGAGAGTAGGCCGCCGCTCGCGGCGGACGGGCTTCCCGGACCCCTGCGGGAGGCCTCGGCTCCGGCTTAAAGAATTCACAGGTCGGCGCCGATGAGTCCCATGCACGACCTCCCCAATTCCG
>DATIDU010000046.1:0-4214 GCA_035456145.1 Gaiellales bacterium
CGACCTCGAGCACATCCCGACCGCGCCGCCTCCCGGCTCCGGCGGATCCGGGGGGAGCGGCTCGACCGGCACCGTGCCCGATCACCAGGCGAAGGCTCCGGGGAAGCACCACCGGCTGCGACGGGCGCCGAGCACCCCTCGCCACGGCACCCATCAGGGCAACTCGGGAAGGCGGCACCACCACCGGCATGCGTCGCGACCGCCGGCCCCGGTCATCCATCCGGTCACGCCGCCGCTGCACGCTGCCCACGGCACGGGGGCGCGCGCTGCGGTCGTGCGGGCGGCCCTGGCCCAGGTCGGCTGGCCGTATGTCTGGGGCGGCGAGAGCCGCACGGAGGGCGGGTTCGACTGCTCGGGCCTCGTGGATCACGCCTACGCCCGCGCCGGCTACCCGCTTCCCGGGCGCCCGACCGCGGCTGTCCTCTGGGCGATGTCTGTCCCGCTCGCCCCGGGCGACCTGCGGCCCGGCGACCTGGTATTCCTCGGTGCGCGCTCAGGGCTCGTTCACCACGTCGGGCTCTACGCAGGCGGGGGCTGGGTCATCGCCGCGCCGCATCACGGCGCCCTGGTGTCGGTCGAGCCCCTCGCCGCCGTGCCGTGGGACGGCTTCGGCCGGATCCTGCGGGCACCGCGCGGCCGGATCGTGAGCGTTCGGATCGTCGTCGGCAGCGATCGCCGGGCGGCGCCGCGGCCTCGCCCGGAGGCGCATCCGACGGCGAAGGCGGTCCCCGCTCCCGGCGCGTCGCTCGCGGTCGCCACCTCCCCGGCCGTGCACGGACCGGCCCCGCTCCCGGCGCCGCCGAGGCGCCGGCGTCACGGCGAGCGGCTGGTGGCGCTGCCGCGCGAGGACTTCCGGCACTGGGGCGTCAGCCTGCTCGCCAGCTTCCGCGGCGCCGGGCGGTAGGCCACCGAATCGCTCCGCATCTGCACGCTGGAACCGGTCGCGGCCTGATCGGGACGGCCAGATTCGAACTGGCGACCCCCTGCTCCCAAAGGTGGGTCTCGGCGGGAAGTGGGGGGTACGAGAGGGTACGAGCGGTGCTTGGTTGAGCGGAAACCGGCCGTGCTCGTGCCCTCCTATACCCCCGAATAGCCTGCCGGGTGTGCGCAAAATGTGCGCAACTCGGCAGTAGACTCCCCCGATGCCCTCTATCACCACACTCGGCTGGATCGGCCTCGTGCTCGGTGCCGCCGTGGGTGCGGTTGTCGGCATTCTGTGGGAGGGCGGTGCCGGGTTTGGCGTAGGAGTGGCAGTCGGCGCAGGGCTTGGCGTCTCGGCTGGGACTCTTGTCGAGAGGCGCAGGCCTCGGCACAGCTCCTAAGGGGGCCGGGCGGGTAATCAACCGGCGCGGACGGCTGCTACGTCCATCCCTCGTCTAGGAGCGCGACCACGTCGGCCCGCTCCGCCGGCGTCGACGCCTTTCCGCGCTTCCGCCACACCGGCCCCGGTGGAGGCGGTGGTTCCGGGGTCAGCGACGGCCGCGGCCACAGCGCGACGCCGAGCAGCTCGGCGCGCCTCCATATCGACATCCGGGGCTCGGCAGTGAGCACGTCGAGGACCGCTCTGCAGCGCGTCTCAAGCGGCACCTCGCCCAGCTCCACGCACAGATTGTACATAGGCACTCCATAGGTAAATGGTTTGATTCGCCTATGCAAACCAGTGCCGACACCCGCCGCTTCCTGTTGACGCGACCGGAGGTCGCTGACCTGGTCGGCCTCAGCGTCGCCAGCGTCGACCGAGCGATCCGTGCCGGCGACCTCGTCGCGCTGCGGATCGGCCCAGGACGGCGGCTCGTCCGCGTCCGCCGCTCAGACATCCTTAAATGGATCGACCGCGGCGCTCGCACCGAGGAGGGACACCCCGATGCCGCGTAGCCCCGACCAGGAGCTCGCCAACGCACAGGCCAAGCTCGACGCGGCCCGCAAGAGACTCGCCGACAGTCGACGCCGACGTCGCGACTTGGCCACCGAAGGACACTCGCTCGGAGACGCCATCTCGGCCGAGCTCTACACCGCCGGCCGCGAGCACCGGGAAGCCGACATCGGCGACAAGCGGGAACGGATCGCCGAGATCGAGCGGGACCTCGCCGACCTCGACCGCCTCGACACGGGCGTCGAAGCCAGCGTCGCCGACGCCGCCAACGAAGTCGCAGCAGTCCGGTTCCGACACGCGCCGCACTTCGAAGCCGCGCTCGTCGCCCAGGCCGAACGCCTCGCCGCGGAACGCACGCAGCTCGAACCGGCACTCGCCGCCGTCGCGGAGCGCGAGGAAGACATCCGTAGCGCGTGGCGGACGATCGCAGCAGCGATCCCCGGCCAGACGACCGACATCTACTTCGAAGGCGACGCGACGATCCCGCACCGCCGACCATCCGAGCCGCACCCAGCGATCTCGAACTACGTCGCGTCCGAAGACTGGCCGAGCTGGTTCCACGACTGCGTCCGCACCGCCGAGCGGCTCTACGCCGCTCGTCAACCCGAGGAGACGCCCGCATGACAGAAGACTTCAACGATCGGCTCGAACGGCTCGAACACGGTCACGAAGAGCAGCGCCGCCGCTGGCTCGCCGCCGCCGCGAAGAACGCCGGCTGGCACGACTCGCCCTCGCGCCCCGCCTCGTTGACGCCAACACGATCGTCACGCCAGCGGACGCCGACAAGGCAGTGGCAGACATCGCGCGGCAGCACCCCTACCTCGCGGTCGAGAAGATCACCGAGGCGGAGCAGCGCCGCCGATGGGGCGCAGAACTCTTCAACCTGCTCGACAGCCCATGAGTCTTCACGGTGGGGTGCGGCGGCGTCAGTTCTGGTTCGGGATGGCGGAGAGCAGAAGAACGCTCACCGTGGCTCCGGCTGCGAATACGGCCAGGGCGACCGCGGCTGCGGCGCGAGCCGGTCGACCCTCCCATGCCAGAGCGAGCCCACCGACCACGAGGTTCAGAAGTGCGAGAGCCATTGCTGCCAGCCAGCCCACGACACCGATCGCACCTAGTAGCGAACTGCTCGGCCCAGCAGCGATCAGCAAAAGACACGTCGCGTACGACGCCACCGTGACGCACGACCCCCACCCCGCGACTCGAATCATCACCCAAGTCTGCGCGTCGCGCCCGACAACTGCAATCCCGTTCACCGTGACGACGGGGGTGGGCTGAGTTACATGCACCGGCCACCCCAAACCCCCCTTCCAACCGTCCCCCTTAGAAACCTTGCGAAAAACGGAAGTGAGCTTTGGGCGCGAGAGAAGGGCCACGGCTCCGTCACCCTGGTGGGGCGGCACCGTGGCCCGATGTTGTGGAATCTACAAGTCCGGCACAGCGGGAGAATCACCCGTTTGGGGGGCACGATAAGTGCCCTGCGGGTGGTCGATTCTCCTCGCCCAGAGCCGCCTGGGCACGTGTCGGAGTCGATGCGGGCGTGGTGGCGGATTGTGGTCGAGGGGTGGGATGTCGAGGAGCATCACCTGCGCCTCTTGGCGCTCGCGGCCGAGGCGTGGGACCGCAGCGAGATGGCGCGGTTGCAGGTCGAGGCGGAGGGGTTGACGGTTCCGGGTCGGTATGGGCCTCGGACGCATCCGGCGGTGGCGGTGGAGCGGGACGCGAAGCTCATCTTTAGCCGCTTGGTCAGGCAGCTCAACTTGGATCAGTCCGTGCAGATGCCGGCGGGTGCTCGTCGGAGGGGCGTCTAGTGCGTCCTCGTCGCCAGCCGGTGGTCACTGAGCGGCAGATGCGTGAGCTCGATGATGGGCACCTCGCGGGGTACGTGCCGGGCGTTTGGACGCGCCTCGTCGCCCCGCGACATTGGGACAGCGAGACGGGCGAGACGTGGCCGGTCAGCGATGAGGCGCTGCGGGTGTGGGCGCGGCGTGAGGGGTTCGACCCTGACGCTGTGGTGGCGTGGGAGCGGGACCGGTTCCAGGGTGGTCGCAGGAGCGGTCCGCCGCCTCGTGTGGTGTGGGTCGACGCTGAGAGGGCCGCCCGTGGGACGTCTCGCACGCCGCGGGAGCTTGAGCCGCAGCGAGAGCGGGGGGCGTACAACGCTGGCATACGCGGGGCGAAAGCGCGCGGGGCGAGATAGCGAAGGCCGCCCCGGTCCACCAGTTCCCTCTCTCGGGCGGCCTTCAGGGGTACAAGAGCCGGCGTCCGAGGGGAGTCCCGGTCGCCTGCTCGTTGGCGGGATACCCGTTCGACGCAACGATCACTCGTTCGTCACACTCGC
>DATIDU010000047.1:0-13959 GCA_035456145.1 Gaiellales bacterium
ATCGTCGCCCTCGCCTCGGGCAAGGGCGGCGTCGGCAAGTCGACCCTGTCGGTCAACCTCGCGGCCGCGCTGGCAGCGGGTGGCGCCGAGGGGGGGGTCGTGGACGCCGACATCTACGGCTACTCCATCCCGCGCATGCTCGGAGTGAACCGCCGGCCCGTGGTGGTCGACAAGATGATCGTGCCGCCCGTCGAGCACGGCCTGCGGGTGATGTCGATCGGCTTCTTCCTCGATACCGAGCAGGCGGTGGTGTGGCGCGGCCCGATGCTCCACCGCGCGCTCGAGCAGTTCCTGACCGACGTCCACTGGGGCGAGCTCGACTACCTCGTGGTCGACATGCCGCCGGGGACGGGCGACGTCGCGATCTCGCTCGGCCAGCTCCTGCCGGAGCCCGACCTGATCGTCGTCACGACTCCGCAGCCGGCCGCGCAGCGCGTTGCCGCCCGCACCGCGGACGTCGCGGCCAAGACGGGGATGCGGGTCGCGGGCGTCGTCGAGAACATGAGCTTTGTGCGCTGCCCCTGCTGCGGCGAGGTCTCCCACCCGTTCGGCGCGGGCGGCGGCCGCGCCCTCGCGGACGAGCTGGGCGCGCCGCTCCTGGCCGAGATCCCGCTCGACGAGCCGCTGCGCGAGGCCGCGGACGGCGGCACGCCGCTCGTCGTGTCGGCTCCGGAGGCCGAGTCGGCGAAGGCCGTCTCGGCGCTCGCCGACGCGCTACCGGGAGCGCTCCGCCCCCGGTCGGGGGCGGAGCGGATCTCCCGGCGTCTCGGCGTGCTCTCCTAGCAGAGCCCGGCGGGATGCGATGTCCCGCAGTCGTTGCCGGTGAACGTGTTCCCCGACCCGGTGCCGTCGTACTTCAGGTCCTTGGTCAGGTTGTCGTGAACGAAGTTGTTCGTGATGACGTTGTCCGTCGGGTCGGCGCCGCTCACGATGCCGGCCGAATGGACGACGATGCCGCCGGTCACGAAGCTCGGCCCGGTCGGCAGGTTCTTCGTCACGCGGTTCCCCCACACGTTGGCGTGGGTCGTCCCGAAGAGCAGGATTCCGACCCCGGAGAGCGGGGGACCCTCACCCGCGGGGCAGGCCTTCTGGTTGTGGAAGACCCGGTTCTGACGGATCTCGACGAAGCCCTCGGCGCCCGGCGAGCCGGTGTCGAGGGTCATGATCCCGACGCAGTTGCCCTTCGCAAAGTTGTGCGCGAAGAGCCCGTGCTCGGAGTCGCGGTAGAAGAACCCGAACAGGTTCCCGGTGGCGGTGTTGTGGGTCACGACCGCCTCGGCGTCGGGCGAGTCGCCGATGTAGAAGCCGGCCTCCTCGCTCCCGGTCGCCACGTTGTTCGTGTACGTGATGTGGTTGTTGACAAACGCGACGATGCCGTAGTCGGCGTTCCCGATCGCGTGGTTCCCCGACACGAGGGTGTTCGAGTCGTTGAAGAACTGGATCCCGCTGGCCGAGAAGCCGACCACTCGGAAGCCGTGGATCGTCGTGCCGTCGATCGGCGCGCCCGGATCGCCCGTTGCCGGGTCGAACTGGCCGACGGCGCAGATGCCGTTCACGAAGACGAGGCTGCCGTCCCTGCTCGTGCAGACGCTGTCGAGCGGATTCTTGCGCGGCCGCAGGATCGTGCCGTCGCGGCCTCCGCCGGCACCCCACAGCGTGATGTTGCTGGTCGTGATGGTGAGGTTCTGGTGATAGACACCCGCAGCGACCTTGATCGTGTCGCCGGGATTCGAGGCGTTGATCGCCGCCTGGATGGACTGTCCCGGGTGGACGTGCCGTACCGTTGCAAGTGCCGGTGACGCCACGGCCAGCACGCCGACGGCCGCCGCGGCCACTGCCAAAATGCGAAGAGTCCTTCGCATGCTCCCCCTCTCGTCGGTTGCGAGGCGGACGCTAGGGGGTCGGCCGCAACACGTCAAGTCTGGTTGCGCAGTGCGCGCAGGAGCACCGGATCGATGCGCCCGTCGCGCAGCCGCTCTTCCAGGTTCTCCCGGCCGGCCCATGCCCTGAGCGCGTCGTCGACCTCGCCGTCGAAGCCCAGCTTTGTGAGCCGCTCGGCCACCTCGGTGCGGACCTCGTCGAGCGGGATCATGCGGTCCTCCGGCGTTTGGCCGAACAGGAGGTCGTGGATCGCGTAGATCCGCTGGAGCTCGCCGACGGGGTCTTCGTGGTCGTCGACGCGGAGATCGATCAGGATGTCGTTCGAGCCGCCGTAGCCGCCGCCGGCCCGGCGGACGATGATGGACGCCGACTGCCGCCCTCGCCGGTCGCCCCCGGCGGCATCGGCAGCGGCGAGGGCCGCCAGCAGGCGCTCGGCGAGCGGCCCCTCGGTCGCGACGAACGTCTCGGCGAGGGCGTCGACCACCTGGGGGCCGGCGAGGATGTTGCCCTGGGCGGCGTGGGACGGTCCGGTCCGGCCGCCCGCCCACTCGAAGCACCCCTCGCCGGTGAACGTGGCCGAGCCGCCCCGCGCGTCGACGATCCCCACCTGGCGCTGGTCGCGGCCGGGATCGGCGGCGACCAGCCGGTCGAGCACCGACTGGGCGTCCACGCCGTCGGCGAGGAGCGCGAGGCCGTCCGGTCCGTACGTGACGTTCGCGTAGCTCTGGGTCGCGATGGCGCCGACGTCCCCGCGCGCCCAGGGCACGACCGCCCCGACGGCCAGGAACTTCGACGCGACCGAGACGCCCCACTCGCCGGCCTCCAGATCGCACGCGACGAGCGAGAAGGTCATTCGATGGTGCCGCCGGGCTCCGTGTCGAGGACGGTAACGTCGCCGAGCCCGCGCTTCCCGAGCTCCTCACGCAGGCCGTCCGGCGTCCCGACCAGCGCCGGGAACGTGCCGAAGTGGGTCGGGATGACCTGCTTCACGCCGAGGAGCTCGACGGCCTTCGCCGCCTCGAACGGGCCCATCGTGTAGAAGTCCCCGATCGGGAGCACCGCCACGTCGGGTGTGTAGAGCTCGCCGATCAGCGCCATGTCGCCGAAGACGGTGGTGTCGCCGGCGTAGTAGATCCGAAAGCCGTTCTCGAGCGTGATGATGATCCCGGCCGGCTCGCCCGTGTAGACGATGGCCCCTTCGTCGGTCTCGACGCTCGACGAGTGGAAAGCATGGGTCAGCGTCACCCTGATGCCGGCGGCCTCGGTCGTCCCGCCCTTGTTCATGCCGACGGCGTTCTCGACGCCATTGCCGCCGAAGTGGCCGAGGAGCTCCATCATCCCGATGACGGCCTTCGGCTTCTTCTCCTGGGCGAGGCGGACGACGTCGGCCGTGTGGTCGGAGTGGCCGTGCGACAGCAGGATCACGTCGATTGGGCCCGGGTCGGTGCCCTCCGGCACCTTCGGATTCCCGGTGAGCCAGGGGTCGATCAGCACCCGCTTGCCGCCGGGTGTCTCAAGCAGCCATGTCGCGTGACCGAACCAGGTCAGCCGTGCGCCGTTCAGGGACATGCGATCACCCTCCTTGCCTCGCGTGGCGAGCAGATTAGTCGGTTGAAGGAGGCCCGGCCGCGGCGGCGAACGTCGATGCGTGGCCCCGATCACTCCCAACTGGATCGCGCTCGCAGGCGCGGGCACGGCCGTCCTCGCCGGCACGCTTCCGCCCGCGGCTGCGGTGTACCTCACGACGCTTTCGGTGGCCGCCCTGATGGGTGCCGCGTTCCTCGCGTATCTCGTCGCCGTGGACGACCCGCGGCGCGCGCGGATGTACGAGGCGGCGGTCTGCGCGGTCGCAGGCGCCCTCCTCATGGGCGATCTCGCGGTGCGCGTCCCGGGCGTCGTCTCGGGCAGCGCGCCGGCCGGTGCTGCCAAGCTCGCCTTCATTGCGCTGGCGCTCGTGATCGCGACGCTGATTGCGCCGATGGTGCCGTGGCCGCGGCTCCAGGCCCGGGCGGGCCGCGGGCTGCGCGAGCTGCTGCAGCGCTAAGCAGGGTCCGCGTCGGCGGCCGGCTCCTGGAGCGAGAGGGTGTTGCCGTCGGGGTCGCGAAACCAGGCGATCAGGCTCCCGCCGGGTGCCGTCCAGACGCCGTCCTCGTCCTGCACGACGCCGGGGTACCGCTCGAAGGCGACGCCTCTGGCCGCGAGCGCGGCCATGGCGCCGTGGATGTTCGACACCACCCAGCCCAGGACGGTGAGCCCGCGACGACCGTCTCGTCGACGCGCGTCACTCGAAGCGGCGTCCCCGCCCGCGTCGTAGACGTTCGCGATCTCGGTCCGCTCGACGAGCGGCAGGCCGAGCGCACCGCCGTAGAAGTCGTGCGCGCGGTCGAGGTCGGTCGCCCCGACGAACGCGACGGGCCGTGCGTCCTCGATCATGCGACGAGGGTACCGGGTGGCGGGTGGGGCGGACGCCAAGTGTCGCCCGGGCCTCGTGGAGAGTGTCGGTTGCGGGTGGGCTGACAACGTGGCGGCCGTGCGAACGGAGTGTCGTGCGCCGGGTGTGGTACGCGGCGGTGGTGTCAGTGGGTCGGCTCGCGGCCGTATCCCGCCGTTGACGGCCGTCCAGACCGCCAAGTGTCGCCCGCGAAAGTCGCGCGTCGTCTGCGTCCGAGTGGCAGTCGCGGCAGCGCCGACCGGGTCGCCGACGTGCGTTCGCCCGCACCCCGGGTGGCCGGATTCTGGCGGATTCGCCGGCGGAGGAATATGCTCGTAGCCATACGCGATTCGGGCTCAGCTGTGCAGGTGTGCGCGAGCTGCGGGCAGAGCATGTCCGGGCGGTACCGGTTCTGCCCGTGGTGTGCCGCGCCGCTGCGCTCGAAGCTCGTCGAGTTCTTCCATCCGCACCCCGCGTTCGAGGGCGAGGGCGGCCGGGCGCTACGGGTCTCACGCTACCTGAGCGGCGACGCCGACGAACGCCACGTGCGGCTCAGCATCTGGGACGACGAGAGCACGGCCGAGTCGGTCATCCCGTTGGAGGACGCCGAGGCCGAGCGGCTCGCCCGCTTCCTGCTCGAGCCCGCAGGCCGCGCACGGCCGCGCTCCATGTGGGGCCGGCTCACCGGCCTCCTGCGCTGACCGCTACGCGGCGAGCCGCGTCCGCGAGGGGGCGGTGGGGAGGCCGCCGTGCCTGCGCACGAGCTCCTGCACGAGCTGGCTGACGCGCGCGCCGGCCGCCGACGCGTAGGAGCCGGCGTAGAGCTTCCGGTAGCGGTCGACGAGATCGGGGCGGTACGCGGCCAGCCACGGCATGAAGACGTCGCGGACACCGGGCCGCAGGTGCAGCAGGATGGGTGCGATCGAGACGGCGCCCGCCTCGATCACCGCCTCGACGACAGCCTCGATGCGGTCGGGATCGTCGGAGATGCCAGGCAGGATCGGAGCGACGAGGACGCCGCACGGGATGCCGGCGTCGTTCAGGCGCCTCACCGCCTCCAGGCGCTGCCGCGGCGGCGGCGTCCCGGGCTCGCTCGCCCTCCACACGTCCTCGTCGACCGTGCCGATCGAGAGGTTGCAGCGCACGTGCGTGCGCTTCGCCGCCGCGACGAGGACGTCGAGGTCGCGGACGATCATCGGCGACTTGGTCAGGATCGAGAACTCGTTTCGCGCCTCGCCGAGCACCTCGATGATGCCGCGCGTCAGCTTGTAGCGGCCCTCGGCCGGCTGGTAGGGATCGGTGTTCGTGCCCATCGCGATGTGGTCGCCGCCCCAGCGCGGCTCGCGCAGCTCGCGGCGCAGCTTCTCGACTGCGTTCACCTTGACGACGATCCGGCGCTCGAAGTCCTCGCCCGCGTTCATCCCCAGGAACTCGTGCGTGGGCCGCGCGAAGCAGTAGGTGCAGGCGTGTGCGCAGCCGCGGTAGGCGTTGATCGTGAAACGAAACGGCATGCGCGACGCCTCGGGGACGCGGTTCACGATCCGCTTCGCGCGCATGTGGATGTACTCCACGTCGTGCAGGTTGCGGCCGTCGCCCCACCCGTCGGGCTCGGGGAAGAGGGTCGGCTGCTCGAAGCCCATGGCGGAAGTCTATCGAACATATGTTCGGTCGGCCGATCATCTAGGTTGGCCGCATGCTCTTTCCGAAGCGGCTCTGGCCGGGCATCGCCGACGGCTCCGTGACGCTCGCCTTCCGCCGCTGGGAGAACCCGCGGGCCAGGCCGGGCGCACGGCATCGCACACCCGCCGGCGTGATCGAGATCGACTCCGTGAAGGCGGTCGACCCGGCGCGGATCACGGATCGCGATGCGCGACGGGCCGGGGCGACGGACGCGGCCGAGATCCGCGCGATCCTGGCGCGCCGGTCTGGGACGCACTACCGGATCGCCTTCCACTACGCCGGTGCCGACCCGCGGATCGAGCTGCGTGGGAGCGACCGCCTCTCCGACGCTGGATGGGCGAAGCTTGCGGCCCAGCTCGAGCGGATCGACCGGGCGACGAAGCGCGGGCCGTGGACGGTCGCGACCCTGGAGCTGATCCGCGACCGCCCCGAGGTCGCGGCGGCCGAGCTCGCCGAGTCCGTGGGCCGCGAGCGGCTCCCGTTCAAGACCGACGTGCGCCGCCTCAAGGAGCTTGGCCTCACCGAGAGCCTGCGCCCCGGCTACCGGCTCTCGCCGCGCGGCGCCGCCCTGCTGGACTACCTCAGCCGAAGAGGGATGCGCTCGCCGTCCGGGCGAGGTCGATCAGCGGCGAGGGAATGATCCCGAAGCCGACGACGACCAGGGCGGTCGCGAGCGACACGGCAGCGTTCAGCGGGAAGTTCGGCGTGGAGATCGCGGCGGGCACGGCGGCGTCCCGGTCGAAGAGCGCGAACGGCACCCGCAGGTAGTAGACCAGGCCGACGGCGGTGGCGATCGCGCCGCCGACGGCGAGGTAGGTCTGGCCGTTCGCCACGGCCGCGCTCCAGATGTAGAGCTTGCCGAGGAAGCCGCCGGTGGGCGGGAACCCGGCCAGCGACAGCATGAAGACGACCATCGCGATCGAGAGCAGCGGGCGGCTGTAGCCCCACCCGGCGAAGTCGGCCACCTCGACGGGCCGGCCGATCTCGTGCTCGCGGATGGCCACGATCGCGAATGCGCCGACGTTCATCGCGGCGTAGATCGTGAGGTAGTAGACGAGCGCCCGGCCGCCGAGCGCGCTGTGTGCGGCGACCGCGGTCAGGAGGAAGCCGGAGTGGGCGACGGTCGAGTAGGCCAGCATGCGCTTGACGTTGGCCTGGCGGAGCGCGCCCAGGTTGCCGGCGATGAAGCAGGCGAAGATGATCCCGGCGAGGCCGATCTCCCACACGTCGGACTGGCGCGGGAACGCCGTCACGAGGACGCGCAGCGAGATGACGAGCGCCGCGACCTTCGTCGCCGCCGACATGAACGTGGTGACCGGCGTGGGCGCGCCCTCATAGGCGTCGGGCGTCCACATGTGGAACGGGGCGGCGTTCGCCTTGAAGCCGAGGCCGACGAGGACGAACGCGACCCCGGCGAGGAGGAGCACGCCGTGCGGGTTGCCGTGGGCGAGCGCTGCCGCGATCCGGTCGAACTCGAGCTGGCCGCTCGCCGCGTAGACGAGCGCGCCGCCGTAGAGCAGGAACGCCGCGCCCACCGAGCCGACGATCAGGTACTTGAGCCCGGCCTCGAGCGAGAGCAGGTCGTCGGTCTCGATCGCGACCAGCACGTAGAGGCAGATCGAGAAGAGCTCGAGCGCGACGAACGTCGTGACGAAGCTGTTGGAGACCGCGAGCAGCGACATGCCGGCGCACGCGGAAAGCAGAAGCGCGTGGTACTCGACGCCGCGCTCGCGCAGATCGCGCATGCCGAAGGCGACGCAGACGGCGAGCAGGCCCGAGGTGAAGATGAGCATCCGGCCGCCCTGCCCGAACGCGTCGATCCGCAGCGTGCCGTCGAAGGCAAACCGGGCCGTGTCCTCGAACTGGATCCCCGAGACGGCCGTGGCCGCGCCGAGCGCGATGACCGAAACGGCGGCCGAGAGCAGGTGCGCGCGCTCCCCCGCGAGGAACACGCCGACCACGAGAATCACGCACGCCGTCGCGAGCAGGATGATCTCGGGCGCGATCGCCGAGAACGAGATCGGGATCTGGATCTGAAGCGCGGACATCACGTGATCCGGTCCATGACGCCGAACGGGTAGGCGGTGAGGGCGAGCATGATCAGGATCAGCGGCACCGCGATCGCGAGCTCGCCGAGGCGCAGGTCGGGCATGCCCGCCGGCACCCGTTCGCCGTCGTCCTCATGAGCGAGTGCCGAGTACCAGCGCAGCATGTACATCGCCGCGAGCACGATCCCGAGCGCGGCGGCGGCGCCGAGGAGCGCCTCCTGCTGGAACGCGCCGATCAGGATGTAGAGCTCCGAGACGAAGACGCTCGATCCCGGCACCGCGAGCGCCCAGAGCGCCGCGATGAGGAAGACCGTCGAGAACATCGGCCGCCCGTTGGCGAGCCCGCCGAGGGACGCGAAGAGGTTGGTGCCGGTGCGCGCCTCCACGATCCCGATGAGGAGGAACGCCGCCAGCGACACGACGCCGTGGTTCACCATCTGGAAGGTCGCGCCCGCGACACCGTTCACGTTGAACGCGAAGATCCCGATCACGATCAGGTTCATCTGGGCGAGGCTGGAGTAGGCGATCACGCCGCGCGCGTCGGGCTGGCGGAACGCGACGAGCGAGCCGTAGAGCAGGCCGGCGAGCGCGAGGCCGAGCAGGAGCCAGCGCCAGTCATGGGCGGTCCTGGGGAAGAGCGGCACCGCGAACGTGATGAGGCCGTAGGCACCGGCCTTCGAGACGACGCCCGAGAGGAGCGCGGCCACCTCCGGCGACGACTCGCGATAGGCGGACGGGAGCCAGGCGTGCAGCGGGAAGAGCGGCGCCTTGATGCAGAACGCGGCGGCGAAGGCGAAGAAGAGCCAGGTGGGCTCATGCGGGTTGGCGATGAGCGCCTGCCGCTCGAACGTGCCGGCCGTGACGCCCAGGTAGGCGATGGCGACGAGCATGAGCAGCGACCCGACGAGCGTGTAGACGACGAACTGCATCGTGGCCGCCCGCCGGCCGGCCCCGCCCCAGACGCCCATGAGGACGTAGAGCGGGATCATCATGATCTCCCAGCCGACGTAGAAGAGCACGAGGTCCTGCGCCGTGAAGAGCAGGACGAGAGCGGACTCGAGGACGAGGACGAGGGCGAAGTACGCTCGCGGACGCTCGCGGCCCATCCGGATCGCGACGCCGACCGCCGCGGCGATGCCGACCGCGGTGAGGAGCACCATGAAGAGCGACAGCCCGTTCATCGAGACGTGGTAGCGCACGGACGTGTTGAGCCCAAAGTCGGAGATCCACTCGCGGTTCTCGACGTACTGCGCCCCGCCGCCCGCGTCGAAGCCGATCAGGGCCACGGCCCCGAGCGCGCACTCCGCGAGCGTGACGAGGAGCGCCAGGAGCTCCGTCAGCCTGCGCGGCAGCGGCGCGAGCCCGACGACGAGCGCGCCGGCGAAGGGGAGGAAGATGAGCGCGCTCGTCACAGCGACGCCCGGGTCAGGAAGTAGGCGGCGAGCACGGCGGCCCCCGCCGCGAACGCGGTCGCGTACAGGCGAACGACGCCGTTCTGCGCGTCGGTGGCCGCGCGGCTGAACGCCCGTACCACGTAGGTCACGACGCTGACCGAGCCCCAGATGATCCACCGTTCGACCCAGCGGTACAGGGCAACCGCGACCGCCGAGGCCGGCAGGTACGCGATCCACCTGTACGCCACGTCCCAGTAGAAGAGGTTCTCCGCCACGACGGCGCCTGCCCTGAGCGGCTGCTTGATCCTCGCCAGCCGCTCCGGCCGCGAGTAGGCCCAGAAGACCAGCGCAGCGCCGGCCAGGCCCGCGCCCCATCCGAGGGCCGTCGTCAGGACCTCGTTCGAGACGCTCGACTCCACCGTCGGCGCGACGAACCGAAGCCAGCTCGCGAGCTCATCCTTCATGCCGAACCCGATCGCCAGGAAGCCCACGAGGATCGTCCCGACGGCGAGTGCGGCCACCGTCCAGAACATCGTCCACGGCGCCTCGCCGTGCGACGTGTCATGCAGATGGACGTCGGCGTAGGTCGACCGCTCTCCGTAGAAGGTGAGCCGCATGAGCCGGGTCGCGTAGACGCCGGTAAAGAAGGCACCGATCAGGCCGCCGACCCAGACGATCATCGCGGTCGTCCCGCCCTTGGCCAGGGCCGACGCGAGGATGGCGTCCTTCGCCAGCGGCCAGAATCCGATGAGGCCGATCGTCCCGATCCACATCAGGGTCGCGGTCTTGCGGAGCGCCGGCTGGAGGCCGCCCATCCTGCGCACGTCCTGCTCGCCGGAGAGCGCGTGGATGACGATGCCGGCGCCGAGGAACAGGAGCGCCTTGAAGAAGGCGTGGGCGAGGAGGAGGAACATGCCGGCCGAGTACGCGCCGATCCCGACGGCGGCGAACATGTAGCCGATCTGGCTCATCGTCGAGTAGGCGATGATGCGTTTGATGTCGGTCTGGACGAGCGCGATCACGCCGGCCATGAGCAGCGTGGCGACGCCGGTCAGGGCGACGAGCGCCTGGATGTCGGGCGCGTTCTCGAAGAGGACGTGCGTGCGTGCCACGAGGTAGACGCCGGCGGTCACCATCGTCGCTGCGTGGATCAGGGCGGAGACCGGGGTTGGGCCCTCCATCGCGTCGGGAAGCCAGGTGTGGAGCGGGATCTGGGCCGACTTCGCCACCGCCCCGACGAGCAGCAGGAAGGCGATCCAGTTCGCCGTCTGCGACCCCTGCGCCCAGCGCGCGCCGGCCTGGTCAAACACGCCCTGGAACTCCACGGTGCCGAGGTCGCGCACCATGATGAAGATCGCGATTGCGATCCCCACATCGCCGACCGCGTTCATCACGAACGCTTTCTTGGCCGCGTCGACCGGCGCCTTACGCTCGTGCCAGAAGCCGATCAGGAGGTACGACGAGAGGCCGACGAGCCCCCATCCGGCGAGGAGCAGCGCGAAGTTCGCCGACATGACGAGCAGGAGCATCGAGAACAGGAAGAGGTCGAGGTAGACGAAGAACCGCCGCTCCTTGGGGTCGCCGTGCATGTAGCCGATCGAGTAGGCGACGATCAGCGTGCCGACCCCTGAGACGATCAGCATCTCGACCACCGAGAGCGGGTCGACGAGGATGTCGAGCGGGACGCGGAAGCTGCCCGAGCTCGCCCACGTGTAGAGCGTGTAGACGTGCTCGCGCGCGCCGTGGTGGTGGAACTTCGGCTCGTGGTGGAGCTTGTACGCGACGACGACGGCGGCGGCGAAGCTCGCGAACGCGAACGCGGTCCCGGCCCAGGCGGCAAGCTCGCGCGAGATCCGGCTCCCGGCCAGGGTGAGCAGGACGACGCCGGCGAGCGGCGCGAAGAGGCAGATCCAGCTGACGGCCTCGGTTCCGGACATCAGTTGCGAAGCCCCGTGAGCGAGTCGACGTCGAGGTCGGCCCGGCGGCGGGCCATGGCGACGACGAGGCCGAGCCCGACGACGACCTCGGAGGCGGCGACGGCCATGACGACGAGGGCGAAGACCTGGCCGGACTGCTGGCCCCAGTACCGCGCGACCGAGATGAGCGCCAGGTTCGACGCGTTCAGCATGATCTCGACCGAGAGCAGGAGGATGATCGGGCTGCGCCTGGTGAAGACGCCGAAGAGGCCGATGCCGAAGAGGACGGCGGAGACTCCGAGGAACCAGGCGACGCCGATGTGCATCAGCCCTTGCCGTCCTCGTCGCGGGCCTGCCCGGCCGGGACGACGTCGAAGCGCGTCTCGGCGTCGATCACCTCGGCCTGGAGGCTGACCTCGTGGGCCGGCCGCTGGATCTCGAAAACGCCGATCACGCCCTCCTCGCGCGGCGCGGGGCGGCGCGCGGCGAGCGTGACGCCGCCGACGGCCGCGATGAGCAGCAGCACCGACGTCGCCTCGAACGTGAGCACGTAGCGGCCGAGGAAGCTCGCGGCCACCGCCTGCGGTGCGCCGAACGCGTCGCTCACCGAGGCGCCGTCGCCGAACGCCTGCTGATCGATCGCAAAGACGAGCTCGCCCACGACGGCCACCGCGGCGACGATCGCGCCGAGCGTCTGGTACCACGGGCGCGCCCGCAGCGGCTCCGACGCCCGGCCGCCGAGGTAGGCGGTCACGAAGAGGAACATGATCATCACCGCGCCCGCGTACACGATGACCTGCGCCGCGGCGACGAAGTCGGACTGGAGCAGCAGGTAGAGCGCCGCGAGGGCGACCAGGTTCCCGATCAACGACAGGGCGGAGAAGAACGGGTTGCCCGACAGGACGACCCCGAGCGCCGAGGCGATGGCAAGCGCCGACGCGACCACGAAGACGACGTCGTAGGTCACCGGCGTGGTCCGTTCGGGGACAGACCCTGCGCAAGAAACGTCACGCCCGCGCCACGGCCGCCGATGCGTAACCTGGTTACCCTCACTGGGGCGGCTCCACCACGTCGAACGGGTCGGCCGGGGCGACAGGCGTCGTGCGGCTCGGGTGCATCGGCTCGAGCAGCATCTCCTTCGTGTAGACCATCGCCTCGCGGCTCATCTCCGCGAGCTCGTAGTCGTGGCCGAGGGTGATCGCGTCGAACGGGCAGGCCAGCTCGCAGTAGCCGCAGAAGATGCAGCGGCTCATGTTGATCTCGTAGATGCGCGCATAGCGCTCGCCGGCGGAGTAGCGCTCCTCGTCGGTGTTCTCGTCGGCGACGACCCGGATGCAGTCGGCGGGGCAGGCCGCCGCGCAGAGCGAGCAGCCGATGCACTTCTCGAGCCCGTTGGGATGCCGGTGCAGGCGATGGCGACCGCGGAAGCGCGGGTAGACCGGCCGCTTGTACTCCGGGTACTGCTGCGTCACCGGCTTCCTGAAGAGGTGCCGGAAGGTGACGCCGAAGCCCTTGACCGAATCGACCACTGCCATGTGCGCTCGCTCCTAGGCCCGCCACGCCACGATGGCCGACGTGACGAGCAGGTTGAGGGTGGCGGCCGGAAGCAGCACCTTCCAGCCGATCGACATCAGCTTGTCGTACCGGATGCGCGGCAGCGTTGCCCGCACCCACATCGCGATCAGGATGAAGAACGCCATCTTGATCAGCATCCAGACGGGCCCCGGCAGCCACGGCCCCTCGTACCCGCCGAAGAAGAGGATCGACGCCACCGCCGAGAAGGCGATCAGCGCAACGTACTCCGCGTTCTGGAACATCGCGAAGCGCATGCCGCCGTACTCGGTGTGGTAGCCGGCGACGAGCTCGCCCTCGGCCTCCGGCAGGTCGAACGGGATGCGGCTCACCTCCGCCGTCGACGCGACGACGTACACGATGAAGCCGAGGAACTGCGGGACGACGTACCAGAGGCCGTCGCGGCTCTGAGCCTCGGCGATGCCGGTGAGTGACAGCGACTGGGCCATCATCACGACGCCGATCACCGCGAGCGCCAGGCTCACCTCGTAGGAGATGAGCTGGCTGACCGCCCGCATCGACCCGTACAGGCTGTACTTGGAGCTCGACGACCAGCCGCCGACGAGGAAGCCGTAGAAGCTGAGCGAGCCGAGCGCGAAGACGACGAGCAGCGCAACGCTCGGATTCGAGATCCAGAGGAAGATCTGCCAGTCCGTCCCCGGGATGGTCGCCTGCTCGCCGAAGGGGATGACGGCGAAGACCGCGAGCGAGGCAAAGAGCGACACCGCCGGAGCCGCGATGTACAGGACCGGGTGGATCCCCTCCGGCATGATGCTCTCCTTGCGGATCAGCTTCACGAGGTCGGCGATCGGCTGGAGCAGGCCGAACGGGCCGACCCGGTTCGGGCCGAGCCGCACCTGGAACCGCCCGAGCAGCCGCCGCTCGGCCCACGTCAGGAACGCGAAGAGGAGCATCACCAGGTTCGCGAGCACGAACGCCTTCACGAACGTGACGATGAAGCCATCAGGCATCGCCGGCCTCCGGCTCGGCGGCCGCCACCGTCCCCGGGCCGGCGTACGGCCTGCGGGTGGCGATCC
>DATIDU010000048.1:0-18937 GCA_035456145.1 Gaiellales bacterium
CTCGACGTCGGCAAGGGTGCCCGGGCCACGCTCTCACAGCGCGTGCCCGCGGAGGAGCTCTACGCGGGCCGCGTCCCGGTGGCCGAGCCTCGGATCCCGCTCGTGGCGGTGCCGACGACATCCGGCACCGGGTCGGAGGTCTCGGGCGGGTCGGTGATGACCGACCCGGAGAGCGGCCGCAAGCTCGGCATCGCCTCGCCGCTCATGCGCGCCCAGCATGCGCTCGTCGATCCGCTGGTCACCCTGGGCCTGCCGCAGACGCCCACGATGGAGACCGGCGCCGACGCTTTGGCCCAGGCCATCGGCGGCGTCACGGTCCGAAACGGCAACCCCGGCTCGGTCGCGCTCGGCCTGGAGGCCTGCCGGTACGTCGCCACGGGCTACGCGCGGGCGGTGGCCGACGGGTCGGACCGCGCGGCCCGGGCCGAGATGTCGCTCGGGAGCCTGCTCGCAGGCCTCTCGATGAACCTCTCCGACTGCGGCGCCGACCACGCGCTCGGCCATGCGATCGGGGCCGGGCTGCACCTGCCGCACGGGCTGGCGGTGGGCCTCGTCCTCGCCGAGACGCTCGACGTCTCGCGGGTGTCGTGCGCAGACCGGCTGGAGCGGGTGGCCGACGCGCTCGGCGAGCCGGACGACGGCTCGGGTGACGGGTCGCGGGCCGTGCGCGCCGTTCGCCGGCTCCTGGCCGATGCGGGCTTTCCGACCTGCTCGGAGGCCGGGATCGGCCCGGGCACGATCGAGGCGCTCGTCCCGGCCGCGGTGGACGACTACTGCCTCACCGTGGACGCCCACGCCTGGTCGGAGGCCGACGTGCGGGGCGCGTTCGAGGCCGCGGTCGCGCTCAGCGGTCGATGAGCACCTGGATCCGGCCGTCCTCCACCCGCACCTTGTAGGTGCGAACGGACTCCAGCGCGGGGCCGGTCAGTGCCTCGCCGTTTCGCATGTCGAAGATCGACCCGTGGCACGGGCATTCCACCTCTCCGTCGGTGACGATCCCGTCGGAGAGCGGGCACTCCTCGTGGGTGCAGGTGTCGTCGAAGGCGTAGAGCCGCCCGCCGCCGCGCGCCACGGCGACCGGGTCGGCCGGGTCGCCGACGACTACGATCGTCCCCTCGGCCAGATCCGCGTCCGCGCCCGCGTCGACCCAGGGCTCTAGTTCCATAGGACGTGAACGGCGGTCGGCGCGCGGAACTCCCAGCCCGAGAGCTCGACCTCGTGGGCCGGGTCGAGGCGCAGATTCGGGAAGCGGTCGAGCAGCATCTCGAGCGGCAGCCGCACCTCGTAGCGGGCGAGCGGCGCGCCGGCGCAGTGGTGGGCGCCGAGGCCGAACGCCGCGTGGGCGCCGCGGCGGTCGATGTCGTAGCGATCCGGGTCGGCCCAGTGGCGCTCGTCGCGGTTGGCCGAGGCGAGGACGGCGGCCAGCGCGTCGCCCGGCGCGAGCTTCACCCCGGAGAGCGTCACGGGCTGGGTCACCTGGCGGGTCTGCGTGCCGACGGGCGAGTGCCAGCGCAACGCCTCCTCGACCGCCGGCCGGATGAGGCCGCGGTCGGCCCGCACCCGCTCGAGCGTCTCGGGATGGGTGAGGAGGGCCCAGACGCAGATCCCGAGCGCGTGGCCCGGCTCCTGCATCCCGCCGAGCAGGATCAGCTTCAGGTTCGAGAGCACCTCGGCGCGGGTCGCGTCGGCGGCCAGCATGTGGGCGAGGACGCTGCCGTCGGGCTCGCGCTCGAGCCGGTCGAGGAGCGGCCCGACGCGGGCGTCGATCTCGGCGCTCGTCGCGTCGGCCACCGCCTGCTTCTCGGGGTCCTGCTCGAAGTTGGCCCCTCCGGTCGCGAGGTCGCCGAACCAGCGGCGCAACGTGTCGGCGTCGAGATCGCCGAGCCCCATGACCGCGCCGAGCGCCAGCACGGAGACCGGCTCGCAGTAGGCGCTCATCAGCTCGGCACCCGGCTCGCCGGCCATCGCGTCGAGGTGGCGGCGGGCGATCGGCTCGATCACGCCGGGCGCGTAGCCCTCGACGGCGCGCGGGCGCATCGGCGCGTCCATCCCCGCCCGCATGCGCGCGTGGTCGGCGCCGTCGACGGTGAGGACGTTCACGCCCAGGGTGCGGACGAGCGGCGAGGCGTCGACCTCGGCGGTGAAGACGTCGGGATGGGTGGCGACGTGGTGGACGTCGTCCCAGCGGGTGACGAGGTGCAGCCCGACCGCCGGGACGAAGCACACCGGCTCCTCGTCGCGCAGGCGCGCGTAGATCGGGAACGGGTCGGCATCGAGCGCCTCGACTGTGATGGAAGAGCCGAGCTCAGAGGTGGTGGGTGTACTCACGAAACTCCCAGTCCGTCACGGCCCGCTTGGCGCGGTCGAGCTCGGCGCCCTTGATCGTGCGGAACGTCGAGACGAGCTCCTCGCCCATCGCCTCGGCGATGAGCGGGTCGGCGTCGAGCGCCTCGAGGGCGGCGTCGAACGAGCGTGGAAGCGGCGTGCACTCCTCGGCCTCGGGCAGCTCGTAGATCAGGCCGGCCATCGGCGCGGGCGGCTCGAGCTCGCGGTCGATGCCGTCGAGGCCCGCAAAGAGCGCCGCCGCGGAGGTCAGGTACGGGTTCGACGAGCCGTCGCCGAGCCGCAGCTCGACCCGGGTGGCGCCGCCGCGCTCGCGGGGGACGCGCGCCAGGCACAGGCGGTTGTCGTGGCCCCAGCTCACGAGCGTCGGCACGAGCGCCTCCTCGTGGATGCGGCGGTAGGCGTTCGTGGTCGGGTTGAAGAACGGCATGAGCGCGGGGCCATGATCGAGGATGCCGGCCAGGAAGTGGTGGGCGAGCTTCGAGAGCCCCTCCTCGCCGTCGGGATCGTTCAGCAGGTTGCCGCCGCCGTCGTGACCGCCGAGCGACATGTGCAGGTGAAAGCCCGAGCCCTCGTCGTCGTTCCAGGGCTTCCCGATGAACGTGGCGAGGAGGCCGTGCCGGGACGCCATCTCCTTGACCGTCGTCTTGAAGAGGAAGGCGCGGTCGCAGGCCGAGAGGGCGTCGGAGTGGCGCAGGTTGATCTCGTACTGGGCGCGGCCGAACTCGTGATTGGCCGCGTACGCGCCGAGCCCGAGGTCGGCGCACGCGTGCAGCATCTCGCGCAGCACGCCGCGAGGGTCGGCGACCGAGCCCACGGTGTAGACGTGGCTTGGGTTGTTGACGTAGCGGCGATAGCCCCACTCCGCCGACGGGTCGGGCTCGCACAGGTAGAACTCGAGCTCCGGCCCGAGCACGGGCACGAGGCCGCGCTTCACGTACTCGGCAATCGCCCGCTTCAGCACGGCGCGGGAGTCGCAGCCGAAGGGCTCGCCGCCCATCCGTTCGAGGTCGGCGATGCACCACGCGACGTCCGGGTCCCACGGGATCCGCGCCAGCGTGGCGGCGTCGGGGCGGGCGAGGATGTCCTGGAAGCCGTGCTCAAATCCCGAGACGACGTTGTGGTTCAGGTCGACCGTCATGATCGCCTCGCAGTGAGCCGCGCCGTCCTGCTCGAGATGGTCGAAGAAGCTCGCCGGGTACTCCTTGCCCCGCGCGATGCCGTGCAGGTCGGGGTAGCTGAGGCGGATGGTGGTCACCCCGTCCTCGATCAGTCGAGCCAGGTTCGCGTCCGTCATGCGGTGGGTCCTCCGGGTCGGGCGGGACGGGATCGTCTCATGCGGTCGCGACGCGCACAGGCATCGTGCGAAGCGCATTCGTGAAGTTCGACTCGATGCGGCGGGCTGGACCCGTCAGCTCGATCGATCCGAGCCGCGGCAGGAGCTCCTCGAACATGACCTTGACCTCGAGCTTCGCCAGGTGGGCGCCGAGGCAGAAGTGCGGGCCGCCGCGGCCGAAGGCGACGTGCGGGTTGGGCCGCCGGTCGAGGTCGAACCGGAGCGGCTCCTCGAACTGGCGCTCGTCGTAGTTGCCCGACATGAGCCACACGACCACCTTGTCGCCCTCGGCGATCGGGACGCCGCGCACCTCGGTGTTCGCCGTGGCGGTGCGGCGGAAGTGGATGACGGGCGACGACCAGCGCAGGATCTCGTCGGCGGCGGTACGCATGAGACTCGGGTCGTCGCGCAGCCGCGCCATCTCCTCGGGGTGCTCCATGAGCGCGAGCGTCCCGTGCGCGATGGCCTGCCGGGTCGTCTCGTTCCCGGCGACGACGAGGATTAGGAACATCGTGTCGAACTCGCGCTCGGTGAGGCGGCGGCCGTCCTCGTCCTCCCAGGTGACGAGCTTCGAGACCAGGTCGTCCTTGGGGTGCTTGCGCCGCTCGGCGGCGATGCGGTGGCCGTACTCGAACACCTCGAGCGCGGCGGGGCTGCGGAACGGGAGCAGGCGATACTCCGCGCTCTCGGGGCTCCCCGGATGCAGGCCGCCCATGTCGGGGTCGGTGTTGGCGATCATCTTGTCGCCCCACTCGATGAGCTTGCCGTTGTCCTCCTGGGGAACGCCGAGGATCTCGCACAGGACGCGGATCGGGAGCATCTTGGCGATCTCCTCGATGAAATCGAACTCGCCCTTCGGGAGCGACCGGTCGAGGATGACGCGGGTCAGCTCGCGGAGCAGGTCCTCGTAGGCGGCGACGGCGCGAGGGGTGAAGCCCTTGTTCACGATCGCCCGCAGGCGGGTGTGCTCCGGCGGATCCGTGTCGAGCATCGACTTGCGGGCCTCGATCTGGTCGGGGTCGAGGTCCTCGAGGGCCGTCGCGCCGGTCTCCGACGAGAACGTGCGCCAGTCCTTCAGGACGGCGACGATGTCGTCCCAGCGGGTGATGCACCAGAAGCCCTTGCCCCACTCCCAGTCGTACCAGTGCACGGGGGCCTCGCGGCGCATGAGGGCGAAGGTCTCGTGCGGCACGCGCTCGGCGAAGGCGTCGTTGTCGAGCTTGATGTCGGCAAGGGTGAGGGTCATCCGGTTGTGCCCTCCTGGATCTGGAGCATCTTGAGGTCGCTCATGAAGTCAAGCGCGTAGTCTCCGCCCTCGCGGCCGACACCGGAGATGCCCATCCCGCCGAACGGCGCGGTGAGGTCGCGGACGAGGAACGTGTTGACCCACACGGTGCCGGCCCGGATCGCCCGGCCGACGCGCTCAGCCCGCTCGCGCGCGCCCGTGTAGACGATCGCGGAGAGGCCGTAGCGGGTGGAGTTGGCGAGGACGACGGCTTCGTCCTCGGTGGCGAACGTCTGGAACGTCAGGACCGGGCCGAACACCTCGCGCTGCACGATCTCGGAGTCGTTCGACCTGGGCTCGACGAGCGTCGGCTCGTAGAAGAGGCCGCCGAGCTCGGGCTGCGCGCCGCCGCGGACGATGCGGTCGCCGTTCGCGCGCGCTCGCTCGACGAAGCCCTCGACGCGGGCGAGGTGGTCGCGGTGGATGAGCGGCGACACCGTGGTGCGGTCGTCGCGCGGATCGCCGAGGACATGGGCGTCGGTGTGGCGATGGAAGCGCTCGAGAAAGTCGTCCTTGATCGACTCCTCGACCAAAAGGCGGGTGCCGGCGAGGCAGACCTGGCCGGCGTCGTCGTACTGGCCGGCGGCCTTCGCGGCGGCCGCCTCGATGTCCGCGTCGGCGAAGACGAGGAGCGGGCCCTTCCCACCCAGTTCGGCGGTGAACGGCACGATGTTGGCTGCGGCGGCCTGCCCGATCAGGCGGCCGGTCTCGGGCGAGCCGGTGAAGCTCACCCGGCGGACGCGCGGATGGGCGACGAGCGCCGCGCCGGCCTCCTCGCCGATCCCCTGCACGACGTTGAAGACGCCCGGCGGAAAGCCCGCCTCGGCGGTCAGGTCGGCGAGGATCGAGCACGAGAGCGGCGACCACTCGGCCGGCTTCAGGACGACCGTGCAGCCGGCGGCGAGCGCGGGGGCCGTCTTCCAGGTCGAGAGCATGAACGGCGCGTTCCACGGCGTGATGACCGCGGCCGGGCCGGCCGGCATGCGGACGACGCGGTTGTCGGTCGTGTTCGAGTGCCAGGTCCGTTCCTCGTAGGCCTCGGCCAGGTCGGCGTAGCTGCGGTAGTTCCGCGCCCCGCGGCTGATAACCCGCGCGCGGAGCGATCGCTCGAGCATCGCCATGTCGAGGCACTCGACGGTCGCGAGGCGGTCAATGTTGGCGTCGATCAGGTCGGCGAGCCGGCGCAGGTGCGGCCCGCGCCCGGCCGGCCCGAGCGCCGCCCACGCCGGGAACGCGTCTGCCGCCGCTGCGACGGCCGTGTCGACCTCCGCCTCCCCGGCCCGCGCCACTTCGGCAAGCACGCTCTCGTCAATCGGCGAACGGTCCTCGAACCGCTCCTCGCTCGCCACCCTCCGCCCCCCGATCCAGTGATCGGGCGAGACCGCGATCCCCGCAACGGTGCTCATGCGGGGACAGACCCTCCCCGGAAACCGTCACGACTCTCGCACACGAAACGTTCAGGGACTGTCCCCACCTCCTACGCCTCCGCCACCGTCTCGAGGTCGTCGACCGTGTAGGCGAACGTGAAGCGGAAGCCCTTGCCGACGCGCAGGGGCGAGAGAGCGGCGTGCTCCTCGCCCGGCGCGGCCAGGAGATCGAGCGTCGCCGGGCCCTCCTCGATCGCCGAGATCGAGCGGTCGCGGCTCTTGGCGCGGACGAGCTCGTGGACGGCCGGGTCGTCGTGCCGGCCCGCCGCCAGGCGCGGGAAGTGGCGGCGGTTGACGAGCGGGGGGTCGTTGTGCGTCGGCCCCGCCTCCGACTCCCGCTCGGGCGTGACCGTCCCGCGCGCGATCAGCCGCCCGTGCGCCGAGCAGACCCCGGCGAACGTCCGCCCCTCCGCCAGGCAGTCGAGCCCGAACCGGCGAGTCATCTCGATCTGGCCGAGCTTCTTCGGGAAGCCCTGGATCCACCCGCGCACGAGCGCGAAGTCGCGGTCGACCCAGATGTAGGGGCACGTCGTCACCGCCTCGCCGCGCAGCGACGCCGCCACCACGACGAAGAACTCCTTGTACTGCCCGCGGGCCGGATCGACGAGCTCCTCCCCGCCCTGCGAGCATGACTGCCAGTCGACGAAGAGCGCCGCGCATCGCCCCGGATCCTCGGCGAACGGCTCGAGCCCCTCCGGCAGCACCGCCTCGACCGCCGCCGGCTCCGCCCAGTACTCGATGACGAGGAAGTCGCCCACGTAGTGCCACGGCGGCGCCGGAACCAGCGACGCCGTGCCGCCCGGCGACAACGGCAGCGAGTAGCCCCGCTGCCTACTCATGCAGAAACTGCTCCACCAGCGACTCGGAGAACGACTTGTCGGCCAGCTTGTACGCGAGCGCCGTCATCCGCCACGAGTCGGAGAGGTAGAACCGCTCGTAGAGCTCGCCGCGGCCGCCGAGGTCGGAGCCGATGTAGTCCCACGCGAGCCGGAAGAGCCGGATCCGCCGCTCGGCGTCGGCCCCGCCGGCCTGGTAGTACTTCGCGATCGCCTCGGCCATCGGCCCGTCCATGTCGGCCCGCGAGGGCGTGCACATGAAGCCGCCGCCGCCGATCAGCTGGAGGAGCTCATTGCAGTACGGCAGCCACTTCGGCATCTCGCCGCGCAGGGCGAGGAACGGGCGGTCGTCCGGGTACCAGACCCCGCCCTCGTCGAGGAACGAGCCCGCCTCGGCCGACACGAGCGCCGAGCGCGTCAGCTCGACCATGTTCCACATCTGCCCGAGCTTCTCCTGGATGTGGTCGAACCGACCCACGCCGGTCGTGTTGGCGATCAGGTGCCCGAGCCCGAACGCGAACGAGAGCTTCACGTGCGCGCGCGTGAACGCCTGGTGCATGATGTGCCCGCGCCAGCCGGTGTCCGAGATGACCTCGGAGTAGCCGACCGTGTCGCCGTCCAGGAAGACGCGGCTCTTCGGCACCTCGACGTCGTCGAAGATCGCCACCGCGTCCATCTCGTCGAACCGCGACGAGAGCGGGTAGTCGAACGGGTCGCGCCGTTTCGAGTAGGCATCGCGGCAGATGAACTTGAGCCCGGGCGTCCCCATCGGGATCGCGAACGAGAGCGCGTAGCGGCCGTCCTGCGGGCGGATGTCCGACCCCGGATAGATCGTGAGCTCGTCCGCGTAGGGCGCGAGCGTCGCCAGCATCCGAGCGCCGCGGACGGTGATGTGGCTCTCCGTCTCGCCGATCTTGTGGAGCGCCACCTCGCCGGCGGCCTGCTCCGCCTCGGGCTTGGTGCGGTCGACCTGCGGGTTCATGATCGAGTGCGTCGTCGAGAGGTCGCGGTCTCGCATCTCGCGCTGGTAGGCGACGATGTTGGCGGCGCCCTCCTCGTTGTCGCGCCGCGCCCACACGTCGGAGCGGCCGGCGAAGCACGCGAACGTGACGTTCAGGTAGTCGGGAGTCCGCCCCTTCATCCCGCCGGTCATCGCCGCCGTCAGCTCGACTGCGCGCCGCCGCCGCTCAAGGTCCTCCTTCGACCGCGGAATGAGGTGCGTGACGTTGACAAGCCCGCCGGTGTCGGGTGCGGGCGCCAGCATCTCGTCGGCGTGCTCGTGCTGGAGGTCGTAGACGCGGGCCATCGTCCGCGCCGCCGCCTCGAGCGCGGGATGCTCGAGCGGGTGGGTGATCTTCTCGCCGTTCAGCCAGATCTCGCGGGCGTCGCCGCGGAGCCCGTCGAGGAACTGCTCGCCGGTACGGGCCGCCACGGCCTTCTCGGTCGTCGCCATCAGGTGTGCACCTCCAGGGGCGGGAGCTTCTCGCCCAGCATCTCGAGGCTGTCGCGCTCGTACCGCACAGCCTGCTCGTCGAATCGGAAGTACGAGCGCGGCGGCAGCGGGCCCCACGTGTTTGACGAGAACCGGTCGTCGGGCCAGTGCCGCGGCTCGTGGTCGGGCTCGAGCTGCTCCATGTCGACGTAGCACTCGACGAGCAGCGGCTCCTCGGTGATCCGCACGTAGCCGCAGATGTTCTGCGCGATCCCGTGCCGCACCGGCCCCCAGGCGAGCCAGCGGCCGTGCTGGGCGACGTTGTCGAAGAGGCTCCGCAGCGTGCCGAAATCGTAGTAGTCGAACGCCAGGTGGTGGAAGTGCGGAAACGGGCTTCGCACGAGGGCCATCTGGTGGTGCTCGGCGTTCACGTGGAACCAGATACCCGCATCGCCGAGGTAGTCGGCGATCTGCATGCCGAGCACGTCGGTGTGGAAGCGCGTCACCGCATCGAGATCCGCGGTCAGCCGGTTCACGTGGCCCAGCTTCCGCGGCCGCAGGCCGCCAAGCGACGACGTCTGCCGCGCGATCGCCGGCCGCCGGTCCGCGTCGTCGCGGTATGCGACGACGTGGTGCTCGAACCCCTCCGGGTCGGTGACGACGAGCGTTTCGCCCTCGTCCCGCCAATTGGCATTCGCCGTCGCGGCCAAATGGCCACGGGCCTCGTCGAGCGAGCACGACCGCCGCAGCTGCCAGGCGGTGTGGGCCTGCCCGAGCGGCTCGCCGCGCACGAGCTCGAGCGAGTACGGCTCGTAGTCGCACGCCAGCGTCGCGCGGTCGTCGCCGAGCTCACGCACCTGGAGGCCGAACTGGACCCCATACCGGGTCGCCGCCGCGCGCACGTCGGCCACGTTCAGGCACACGTGGTCGATCTTCAGGAGCCTCAGCACGAGATTGGATACAGTATCCGCGTCCTCGATGCCCGTCAAGCGGCGGGTCGGGGCCGGCGCGCGCACGCACCGGCCCCGGGAGCCGTCACTCGGGGATTGGCTTGTAGTCGAGGGTCTCGTCGAGCGGCGCGACCCCGTGGTGCTCGGTCGCGTGCGCCGCCGCATTGGCGACGTTCTGCGGCCGGACCGCACGGAGGATGCCGAACCAGACCGCCGAGAGCACGACCACCCCGAGCGCCCAGTAGAGCGCGAGCCAGTTGAGGTTGGTCGTGTCGTGCGGCTTCGGGTTGAGCGCGCCGTAGAAGCCGAGCACCGGCGTTGCGATCGCGACGAGCACGATCACGTACTGCCACCACTGGCCGTTTCGGCGCATCAGGAAGGCGATCGCTGCGACCGCCAGGAACAGGTACACGAGCTCGACCGCGAAGGAGCCGGCCGTCGCCGCCACCAGGAAGGCGGCGAACTCACGCGAGGGCAGGGCCTGCGGCCCGACGAAGCGGTCCATCGTGTGGCTGTAGAGGCCGACGAGCGTCAGGCCGATACCGCCGATCGCGACCACGAGGTTTCCCACCCACGGCGTGTTGTGCCGCGAGGTCTTGGCGAAGAACGCGGGCAGGAGCCCGTCGCGCCCGAGCGCGAAGTAGCCGCGCCCGATCGTGACGCAGATCGCCAGCGCAAGTGCCGTCGCGTCGAGGATGACGACCAGGTCGATGAGCGTGGCGAACCCAGAGCTGATGTACTGGGTCGCCACCTTGTCGAGCGCCGCCGGGTCAAATGCCCAACCACCTGCCGCGACGGTCTTCTCGCCGAGGCCGATCGAGATGGCGTAGGCCATGACGACATAGAACGCCGCCGACGCGCCGACCGTCCAGAGGAGCGCCCGCGGGATCGAACGGGTCGGATCGTGGCTCTCCTCGCCGATCGAGGCCGCGGCCTCGAACCCGACGAAGAGCAGGATGCCGAGCATCACGCCGTTGAAGACCACGTGCATCGAGGTCGTCGAGGGGTTGAAGACGGAGAGGGTGTTCCCGTTCTCGCCGCCCTTGGCGATGATCGTCAGAGCCAGGATCAGCATCGGCGTGAACGAGATGACGGCGAACGTCAGCATCGCGCCGATCGCGATCCGCACGCCGATGTAGTTCAGGACGAGGACGAGCGCGAGGAAGATGAGTCCCAGGAGCCACCACGCCGGGATCGTCGAGCTGGAGATGTGCTCCGTCCAGAAGCCCTGAGTGAGGATGCCCAGGCCCAGGTAGATGCCGCCGCCGCCGAGGAAGAGCGTGCCGGTGAAGAAGATGCCCGCAGCGAAGATCCCGACCGCGGGATGAGCGCCGCGCGTCAGGTACTCGTAGACGGCGCCGGCGCCGCGGTACTCACGCGCGAAGAGCGCGAGCGAGTAGGCGATGGCCAGCACGCCGAGGCCCGCGATCAGGACCGCGAGCGCGGTGTTGAACCCGGCACCATTGATCGGGTTCGAGACGAAGCTCAAGACAATCGCGGTCGAGAACATGGGCCCGATCGCAAGCGCCTGCGCGACCGCGGCCATCGTGCCGAGGCGGCGCTCGCCCAGGTCGCCTACCTGGGCCGGTCGAGATGGTTCAGCCATGAGACGCCCTCCTGGTCGTCGACGGGATGGATACATTCGCATGTAGCCAAGTTCGGGTCAAGCGGGCCTCCTCAATCGCCCAGATCCAGCAGCCGGGCGGGATTTCGGCGGACCATCGCTTCGACATCCGCCTCCGCCAGCCCTGCGTCGAGCAGCTGGCCGACGATCTTCGTGAACGCTTCGCTGGGGAGCGGGTTCTTCATCTGGCCGAGGTCCGAGCCGAGCGTGGAGCGGTCGGCGCCCACCGCGTCGATCCACCCGAGCAGCACGTCGATGTCCCAGTTGTAGAAGCTCGACCGGTCGTCATACATGCAGAGCGAGTGCTCGATGACGGCGCCCAGCTCGACGAACCGCCGCCCCTGCTCGTGGGTCGCCTCGACCACGAAGTTGGGGTGGTTCACGAGCAGCCGCCTCACCCCGGCCGCGTGCGCCGCCTCGAAGACGGCCAGGATGCGGTCGGGGGCCATGTGCCCCGACGCGAGGATCGCGTCGTGCTCCTTGATCAGCCCGATGATGTCGTGCACCTCGGGCCTGAGCTCGCCTGAGTCGTCGAGCACGTCGACCGGCCGCTCCTCACGCACGTGCACCGCGAGCTTGGGGAACTTGAGGTCGGGATGGGCGGCGTGGTGGGCGATGTGCTGCGGCGAGCCGATGGTCGGAAACCACACGATCCGCCCGCCCAGCTTGAGCGCCAGGTCGACCGCGTACGGGTTCAGGCCGCCCACCGCCGAGTTGAGCGCGATCCCGCCGAACACCTTGACCGGCAGGCCGTTCAGGTCGCGGCCCAGCGCCAGCACGTCGGTGACCGTCGAGTGATGGTGCGACTTGACGACGATCGCCCGCATCCCGATCGACTCGGCGGCCTGGGCCGCCTCCACGGCGTCGATGCGGCGCGGAAGCGGCGACGGGGCCGGGTGGACGTGCAGGTCGACGGAGCCCTTGAGGACTCGCGCGACGACCTCGGCCGTCATGCCGGGCTCCCGGCGGCGTCGTAGGCGGCGAGGCCGTAGCCCATGATCCGGTGGGCGTAATAGGCCTCGACAACCGGCCTCGCCGACACCGGGAGCGCCCCGCGCATCGCGAGCCAGTTCACGACCTCCACCGACTCCGTGCCGCCCAGCTTGATGAGCTGCTCGTGGGTGTAGTCGCACAGCGTCTCGGGCTCCTCGGCCAGGAGGCGCATGAACTCCCTGTCCCACTCCTGCCGGACCGCGCCGAACGCCGTGCCGGTGAGCTGGTGGGAGAGCCCGCCCGTCCCGGCGACGACGACCTTCAGATCCTCCGGATAGGAGAGGATCGCGCGCCGGAGCGCCTGCCCGAGCTTGTAGCAGCGCCGCGGGGTCGGCAGTGGATGCAGGATGACGTTCACCGCGAGCGGGACGATCGGGATCTTCCAGTCGGAGTCCGACTCCGAGAAGTCGACCATCGGGAGCGGCGAGATCACGCCGTGGTCCACCTCGAGCTCCTGGCAGATCGTGATGTCGAACTCGTCGGCCACGAGCGAGCGGGCGATGTGCCAGCCGAGCGCGGCATCGCCGGCGATCGGCGGGAACGGCCGCGCGCCGAACCCCTCGTCGGCGATCGGGTACGACTCGGCGACGCCGAGCGCGAAGGTCGGGTACGCGTCCAGGAAGAACGCGTCCATATGGTCGTTGTAGATCACGACGAGGCGGTCGGGCTTGATCGCGCCGAGCCATTCCGAGACCTCCTGGAACGGCCCGAAGAGCGGCGCCCACTCGTCGCTCTCGCGCACCTCCGCGCCGGCGTCGTAGACGTGCTCCATCGACGGTGCGTGGGAGGCGCCGATGCCTCCGAGGATGCGTGCCATCAGCCTGACTCCCTCATCTGCCGCCCGATCTCCGGAAGCGGCGTGTTGGTAACTCCGGAGAGCTTGACCATCACGTAGATGGACATCCCTCCCCGCCAGAGCCCGATCCAGTCGCGCGTCCGCACGAGGTCGCGCTCGGTGTCCGTGAGCCCGAACTGCTCCATCCACGCCTCCTCGTCCTTGGCGAAGAGGTCGCGCTGGTGGGCGTCCTTCAGCGAGTAGGCCGCCTTGTTGAGGCGGATGCCCCGGCGCGCCGTTGACTCGTCAAACAGGTCGAGCTCGGGCGGCAGGTCCTTGGGCTGGACGTCGGCGAGCCGGCGCAGGTAGTCCGCGCTGAGCTCGCTGGTCTCTGGGGTCGTTGACACTCAGGCCTCCTCGAAGAGGACGGGGACAGACTCCGGCGAGCGGAACTCCCAGCCCCGCACCACGACCTCGCGGTCGGGGTCGAGGCGCAGGTGCGTGAGCCGCTCGAACAGGATGCGAAGCCCGGTGCGGGCTTCGTAGCGCCCGAGCCGGGCTCCGATGCAGAGGTGCGGGCCGGTGGCGAACGACAGATGGCCCCCCTCGCGGCGATGGATGTCGAAGGTGTCGGGATCGGTGTAGTTGCGCCTGTCCCGGTTGGCCGACGCCAGCACGGCCGCGACGAGGGCGCCCGCCGGCAGCTTGACGCCGGAGAGCTCGGTCTCGCGCGTCGTCTGACGGGTGCTCGTCCCGACCGGTGCGTGCCAGCGCACGGCCTCTTCGATCGCCGGGTCGATCAGGCTGTGGTCGGCCGTCACCTCGGCGAGCTGATCCGGGTGCTGGAGGAGGGTGAGGAGCGAAAGCGCGATCAGATCGCTCGTCGCCTGGAGCCCGCCGACGATCATCACCTTCAGGTTGGAGGCGATCTCCTGCCGCGTCAGCCGGTCGCCGTCGATCTCCGAATGGAGCATGTTCGAGAGCACGGTGTCGTCGGGCTTGCCCTCCAGCGCGTCGAGCATCACGCCCACGTGCTCGTCGACCTCGCGGCTCGCGGCGTCGGCGATCGCCTGCTTCTCGGGGTCGTGGCTGAAGTTCGACGCGCCGATCGCGAGCTCGCCGAACCAGCGCACAAGCCGGTCGTCCTCCACGTCGAGCCCGAGCACGCGCTTCAGCACGCGGACCGAGAGCGGGCCGGCGAAGTCGGCCATCAGGTCGGCCCGGCCGTTCGAGGCGAAGGCGTCGACCAGCTCGGTCGCGATCGGCGCGATCACCTCGTCGGGGTAGTGGCCGATCTTGTCGGCCCGGAACGCCGGGTAGATGATCGAGCGGATGCGCTCGTGGTACTCGCCCTCGGAGCCCAGCAGGTTCCGGCCGAAGGTGCGGTTCAGGGTCGAGGGGTCGGTCTCGCCCGTGAAGAGCGCCGGGTGCTTGTCGACGTACTCGACGTCGGCCCATCGCGTGACAAGCCAGAGCTCGACCGCGGGCACCCAGGAAACCGGCTCCTCCTCCCGCAGGCGGGCGTAGATCGGGTACGGGTCGGTCTCGAGCGCGTCCTCGGTGATCGTCTCGCCGATCGTCCCCGCTTCGGCGTGTGAAGACATCTATCTGCCCCCTTTCGTGGCGGCGGCCTGGGCGTAGGTCAGAGTCGAGTCGGCGGCCTCGCCGACCAGGTCGGCGATGCGGCTGACGTCGTGGTCCGTGGCGAAGCGCTCCACCTCGGCGACGAGCCGCACGAGGGCGTCAGGGCCGCCGTGGTGGACGACGGTGTAGGCCTCGGCGGCGCTGGCGCCGGCGAGCAGGCAGCGGATCACGTCCGCGCCGCTTCGCACGCCGTTCGTGGCGACGAGCGGCACGTCCGGGCCCAACCGCTCGCGGGTCTTGGCCACCCAGCGCAGGCTGAGCGGGAGCGCCCAGCCGCCGCCGACTGCCCCATACGTGCCGAGCACCGGCCGCCTGGTCTCCGGGTCGGGCAGAAACCCGAGATGGCGGCCGGCGATGACGAGCGCATCGGCGCCGGCGTCCCGAGCGGCGGCGGCGGTGGCGAGCAGGTCGACGCCGTCGGCCGTCAGCTTCACCAGAAGCGGGATCCGCACCTCGGCGCGGACGCGGGCGACGACGGCGGCCGCCCGCTCGGCCTGATGCACCGTCTCGATCGCCCCGGGCTCGGCCTCGCCGCCGTGCGGCGCGCCGATGTTGAGCTCGACCGCGCGCACGCCGGCGGCCTCGATCGCCGCCGCCATCTCGGCGGCCCGATCGAGGTCGGCGACGATGATGCTGGCGACGACGTAGGCATCGCGCTCCGTGGCGTAGGCGTCGGCGCCGGCCAGGGTCTCGACCCACTCCGGAAACGGCACGTCCACGAGTCCCGAGCGGTTGAGGAGCGACGTGCCGGGGGCACCCGGATCGGACGCCTCGCGCCGGTCCGGGTCGAGCGCGACGTACTCGGCCGCGGCGAGCTGCGCCCGCGCCGCCGGCGACTCGTTGACCGACTTGGCGACGACGGCCGCCGCGCCCGCGTCGACGAGCTCGCGCAGCGCCCGCGCTGTGGCCGTCGCCTCGCCGGCCCCGCACATCACCGGGTTCTTGAGCCGCAGCCCGGCGACCTCCACAGCGAGGTCAGGCACGCACGGCCTCCCGGACAGCCGCGGCCGCCTCCCGGCTGGCCGTGCCGAGGAGCGCAAGGTCGCTGCCGACGACGACGTAGCGGGCGCCCTGCTCGGCCATCACCCGCGCGGCAGCGGCATCGGCGGCGAAACCGCCCCACGGGATGCCCGCCTCGCCGGCGGCCGCGGCGATGGCCTCGGTGCGCTCCGCGGCCGCGCGCGCGTCGAGGCCGAGATCGACCAGCAGGTCGGTCGAGCCGACGAACGCGACGTCGGCCCCCGCCCTCAGGATCTCGGACAGCGCATCATCGGTCGTGGCCGTCTCGATCTGCACGACGGCGAGCGGTGAGCGGGAGCCGTCGCTCGCCGCGAGGTAGTCGGCCAGCCCGAGCCTGCCGTAGGCGGCCTGAGCATGAGCCAGGCTGATGCTGCGCGCGCCGCCCGGCGGGTAGCGAAGCGCCTCGCTCAAACCGCGGGCCTGGGCGGCGGAGCGGACGGTCGAGAGCTGGATGCCCGCGGCGCCGGCCTCGAGCAGGCGGTTCGCCTCGCCGCGGTCGAGCGCCGGGACGCGGACGAGTGCCGGCAGGCCGGCGGCGCGCATGGTGCGGACGAGCGCGCGGGCCTCGGCGTCGGAGAGCTGAGAGTGCTCGCGATCGACGATCGAGAAGTCGAACCCGGCACCCGCGAGCACCTCGCCGGCGTCGGCGCCGGGGAGCTTCGCGAACGTGCCGACGAGCGTCTCGCCCGCGGCCAGCCGCCCGCGAAGCGGCGGCGATCCGGTCACGCGGGACCCCCGTTCGGGCTTGACACCCGTCCAAGCATGAGGGACAGTATCTCGCATCGTGATACGGAGTGCAACCGAGGGAGCCACCTTCGCGGACCAGGACCCCGCGACCGGCGAGACCCTCGCGGTCTGCGCCCTGGGGTCGCGCGAGGACGTCGACGCCGCCGTCGCAACGGCCCGCGCCGCGCAACCCGTATGGGCCGGGCTCGACCCGGCGAGGCGCGCGCGGATCCTGCACAGGGTCGCCCGGCTCATCGAGGAGCACGCGCACGAGCTGGCCGAGACGGAGAGCCGCGACGTCGGAAAGCCGCTCTCCGAGGCGACCACGCGCGACCTCCCCTTCACGGTCGGCACCTGGGAGTACTACGCCGGCTGGCCGACGAAGATCCTCGGCACGACGAACCCGGCCGCGCCCGGCGTCTTCACCGCCACGATCCGCGAGCCGCTCGGCGTGTGCGCGGTCATCACGCCGTGGAACTTCCCGCTCACGATCGCCTCGTGGAAGATCGCGCCGGCGCTGGCGTGCGGGAATGCCGTCGTCCACAAGCCCGCGCCCGAGGCGCCGCTCACCGCGCTGCGGCTGGCCGAGCTGGCGCTCGAGGCCGGCGTGCCGGCCGGCGTCCTGAACGTCGTCACCGGCGACGCCTCGACCGGGGCCGCACTCGCCGAGCACCCGGATGTCGACGCGCTCTCGTTCACCGGCTCGACCGCGGCCGGGCAGGCGATCCAGCGGGCGGCGGCCGGCGACCTGAAGCGGCTCACGCTCGAGCTGGGAGGGAAGTCGGCCAACATCGTGCTCGCCGACGCCGACATGGACGCCGCGCTTCGCGGAGCGATCTCCTCCACGTTCCGAAACCAGGGCGAGATCTGCACGGCCGGCGCGCGCCTCATCGTGGAGCGGCCCGCCGCCGGGCCGCTGGTCGAGCGGCTGGCCGGCCACGTGGCCGGGATCCGGCTCGGGCGCGGCCTCGATCCGGCGACGCAGATGGGCCCGCTCATCACCGCGGCCCACCGCCGGCGCGTGCTCGACCTCTTCGATTCGGCAACTGCCGAGGGCGCCGAGGCGGTGGTGGGCGGAGGCCCGGCGATCGTGCCGGACTACCCTGACGGGCACTTCGTGGAGCCGACGATCTTCACCGGGACGCACAACGGCATGCGGGTGAACCGGGAGGAGATCTTCGGACCGGCGGTGGCGGTGATCGAGGTCGACTCCGCGGAGGAGGCCGTTGCGGTCGCGAACGACACCCCGTTCGGCCTCGCGGCGGGGGTCTTCACCCGCGACGGCGCGCTGGCCCACCGCATCGCCCGTGCGCTTCGGGCCGGCACCGTGTGGATCAACATGTACGGCGGCCTCGATCCCTACTCGACCTTCTCCGGCCGCGGCCTCTCGGGCCGCGGCTACGAGCTCGGGCCGGAGTCGATCGGCGAGTACACCGCCGCGAAAACGATCAAGACGGCGGTGGGCGTGTGAGCGACGAGCGGCTCTCGCGGCTCGACCGGGCCCACATCGTGCATCCGCACCAGGTGATCGGACGGGCGCCCGATCCGCTCGTCATCGAATCGGGCCGCGGCGCCGTCATCACCGACGTGGACGGCAACGAGTACATCGACGGCACCTGCGGCCTGTGGCAGTGCCTCGTCGGCCACGGCCGCGAGGAGCTGGCGGAGGTCGCGGCCGCCCAGATGCGGACGCTCGAGTTCTACGCCTCGTTCTGGGACTACTCGAACCGGCCGGCGATCGAGCTGGCCGAGCGGCTGGCGCAGATCTCGCCGCCCGGGATCGAGCACGTCTTCTTCACGAACGGCGGCTCCGAGGGCACCGAGACGGCGCTCAAGCTGGCGCGCCTTGCGTGGAGCAGCTCCGGGCAGCCCGAGCGCAACCTCATCCTCTCGCGCAAGATGGCCTACCACGGCGTCGGCTACGGCTCGCTCTCCGCAACGGGCATCCCGCCGCTCAAGGAGGGGTTCGGCCCGCTGGCGGAGGGCTTCATCCACCTGACGGCGCCCTATCCGCTGCGCGTGCCCGACTGCACGCCAACGTGCATCACCGAGCTCGAGGAGACGATCGACCGGGTCGGCGCCGGGCGGATCGCGGCCATGATCGGCGAGCCGGTGCTCGGCGTCGCCGGGATGATCCCGCCGCCCGACGATTACTGGCCGCGCGTCGCCGAGGTGCTCGGCCGGCACGGCATCCTGCTCATCCTCGACGAGATCGTGACCGCCTACGGGCGCACCGGAAGCTGGTTCGCGGCCGAGCGCTGGGGCGGGATCCCGGCCGATCTGATCGTGACGGCCAAGGGCCTCACGAGCGGCTACCTGCCGATGGGCGCCGTCCTGATCGGCGATCGCGTGATGGAGCTCCTCGACGGCGCCCGCTTCCCGCACGGCTTCACCTACAACGGCCACCCCACCTGCGCCGCCGTCGCGCTCCGGAACCTCGACATCATCGAGCGCGAGGGCCTTCGCGCGCGGGCCGTGGAGATGGGCGACCGGCTCCTCTCGGCGCTGCGCGAGGCGGAGGGCCTCCCCGCCGTGGCCGAGGTGCG
>DATIDU010000049.1:0-10005 GCA_035456145.1 Gaiellales bacterium
CACGGGAGGCCGAAAGGTGCCGTCGCCGCGGTTGGCGAGGACGGAGATCGTGTTCGAGTCGTCGTTCGCGGCCACGATCTCCGGCTTGCCGTCGCCGTCGAGGTCCCTCGCGACCACCATGTACGGATGCCGCCCGGTCGAGTACTCGACCGGCGGGCGGAACGTGCCGTCGCCGTTCCCGCGCAGTACGGAGACACGGTTCGCGTAGTAGTCGGCGGTGACGAAGTCCTGCTTGCCGTCGCCGTTCACGTCGGCCGCCACGAGCGAGAGGGGCGTGTGGCCGGCCGGGTAGTCGCGCGACCCCGCGAAGGAGGCCGGCGAGCCAGCGCCGGTCGCGACGATGCCGAAGCCGAGCGCCGTGGCCGCGCACGCGACGAGAACGGTCGCGCGCCTCATCGCCGGCGTCCCCTGCTGAGGAGCAGCGAGACCTTCGCGCCCGCGGGCAGCACGGCGCCGAAGGCCGGCCGCTGGGCCGCGACGAGGCCCTTCGACACCGTCTTCGAGTAGGACGGGCGCACCTTCCCGGCGGCGCAGCCAGCCCGAGCGAGCTTGGTGCGCGCCGCGGCGAGCGTGAGCTTGACGACGTTCTGCACGTCGCAGAAGCCGGGCTTGCTGAGGATCACGGTCAGGTCGTTGCTCACGTCCTCGAACGAGTCGGCGCTCACGAGATCGAGCCGGCCGTCGCCGTTCAGGTCCCCGAGCGCCACGCCCTGCGGGAGCTCGCCCGTCGGGTAGGCGAGCGCCGGCAGGAGGTGTCCGCCGCCCGCGTTGACGAGCAGCGAGAGCCGGTTCGAGTCGTCGTTCGCCGTCACGACGTCCGGCTTCCCGTCGCCGCTGACGTCGCCGATCACCACCGGCCCCTGGCCCTCGGCGACCGGGTAGTCGCGCTTCGAGCCGAAGCGCGCGTGCCCGTCGTTGACGAGCGCGGAGACGGTGTTCGAGCGGAAGACCGAGCCGAAGTGCGAGATGGCGAGATCGGGCGTGCCGTCGCCGTTCAGGTCGCCGATGGCCACGGAGACGGGCTCCGGGCCCGCCGCGTAGTCGCGCCGGCCGCCGAAGGCGCCCTTGCCGTCGTTGAGGAAGATGCCGACGACGCTGCTCTCGGAGTTGCTGACGACGGCCAGATCTGCCGCGCCGTCGCCGTTCAGGTCGCCGGCCGCCACGGCCCACGGGTCTTGCCCGGCGGCGTAGGTGACCGGGCTCGCGAAGCTGCCGTCGCCCTTGTTCAGCAGCACGTCCAGGGTTCCGTCCTCGGCCACGGTCGCGGCGAGGTCGGCCGCGCCGTCGCCGTTCAGGTCGGCGATCGCGATCCAGGTCGTGCGATCGCCGGTCGCGTAGTCGTGCTCGACGCGGAAGCTGGCGTCGCCCTTGTTGAACAGCGTCGAGACGGCGCCGTCCCACCCGGCCACCGCGAGATCCGGCTTCGAGTCCCCGTTCAGGTCGCCGATCGCGATCGCCGCCGGCCCCGGGCCGGCCTTGTAGTCACGGCGCGGCCTGAAGGTGCCGTCGCCGCGGTTCAGACGGATCGAGACCGTTCCCACGGCGTCCTCGTCCTCGCTGTCGACGGTGCCGTTCGCGACGGCGAGGTCGGACTTGCCGTCCCCGTTCAGGTCGCCGATCGCGATCCCGGCCGGAGTCGGCGTGGCCGCGAGCAGCTTCGGCGCCGCGAAGGAGACCGCCTTGCCGCCGGAGGCGCCCGCGACCGTCCCGAACACGAGCGGCACGCCGAGGAGCGCGGACAGCAGCAGGCCGCGGCTGCGGGTCATCGCGGGCCCCTGCTGAGAACGAGGTCGACCTTGGTGCCGCCGGGCCGAACCGTGCCGAAGGCCGGCTTCTGCGCGAGCACGCGGCCCTTCGCGACCCGCCTCGAGTACGCGCCTCCCACCCGGCCGACGCGGCAGTCGACGCGCGCGAGCGTCCGCTTAGCCTGAAGAAGCGTCAGGCCGCCCAGCCACTGGACGTTGCAGACCCCCCGTGCGTTGACGAGCACCGCGAGCCAGTTGTCGCCGTTGCGGCTGTTGTGGACGAGCACCCCGACATCGCGCCGGCGGTCGCCGGTCAGGTCGGCGACCGCGATCGACTGGCCCTCGAACTGGTAGCTGTAGTCGAGCTTCGGGCGAAAGGATCCGTCGCCCTTGTTGACGAGGACGGACGCACACGCCGTGGCGAGGTCCGGGCTACCGTCCCCGTTCAGGTCGCCGATCGCGAGGAGCGAGGGTGAGCAGCTGCTCGTCTTGTAGTCGCGCCTGGGAGCGAAGCTGCCGTCGCCGCGGTTGCGGAGCACCGAGACGCTGTTCCCCTTGAGGTTCGTGGTCGCCAGGTCGGGCTTGCGGTCCGCGTTCAGGTCGCGCAGCGCGATCTCGACCGGGTTGCGGCCGGTGCGGTAGTCGCGCTTCGCCTCGAAACTGCCGTCGGCGTGGTTCAGCAGTACCGACACGGTGCCGTCGCGCGAGTTCGCGGTCGCGAGGTCCGGCTTGCGGTCTCCGTTCAGGTCGGCGACCGCGACGGCGCTGACGCCGCGTCCGGTGGCATAGCGGCCAGGCGCGGCGTCGAAGCCGCCGGCGCCGCGGTTCCGGAAGACCGTGATCGCGGCCCGCTTCGCGTCTACGGTGACGAGGTCCGCCTTGCCGTCGCCGTTCACGTCGCCGACCGCGCCGAAGATCGCCGGTGCCAGGACGGTGTCGGGGCCGTCGCGAAAGGCTCCGCCCCCCTTGTTGAGCAGCACCGAGACGCCGGAGGGCGCTTCCGAGACGTCGTTCTCGGTCGCGACGACGAGGTCGGGCTTGCCGTCGCCGTTCAGCTCGGCGAGCGTGACGGAGCTCGCAGCGGACGGCAGCGAGTAGTCACGGAGCCCGAAGTCGCCGTGCCCCTGGTTGAGCTCCACGGAGACGCTGTCGTCGGGGAAGACGTTCGCGGCCAGGAGGTCCGGCCTGTGGTCGCCGTTGACGTCGCCGACCGTGATCGAGGCCGCGCCGGTGTCCAGGACCGCGCCGATGAGCAGTCTGCTTCTGAACGTCGGCCCGGAGCCCGTCGCGGCTGCGCCCGCCAGCGCGAACGCGAGCACCCCGGTCGTGCACGCGAGAGCGATGAGGCGGCGAGGAGCTCGAGCGGTCATGACCCGGCGATCCTCCGCCCCGCCCGCAACGCCCCGGTCACGCCCGTGTAACGGCTGTGTCACAGACCTCGAGCTGCGACGTGGCGAGCTAGGTTGCGCTCGTGCTGCGCGAGGTCGCCGAGTACCCGAACTGCTTCGGCCCCCTCGGCCCCGGTGCCGAGCGGATCGAGACGGAGCGCTACACACTCTGCCTCGGCCCCGGCTCGACCTGGAACACCGTCCAGCGGCAGTGCTTCGCACTGGAGGAGCTCGACGACGTGCTCGAGGAGGTCCGCGGCTACCTGCGCGAGCGCGGCCGGAAGCAGACGCAGTGGGAGGTCGGCAGCTCCGCCCCCGCCGGCCTCGTCGACGCCCTGCTCGAGCATGGCCTGCGGCGCGACAAGGATCCCTACGCCGTCGCGCTCGTGATGACGCACGAGCCGCCGCCGCCGCGTGCGGGCCTCACCGCTCGGCGCATCGAGACCTACGAGGAGTACCTGGCCGCGAACGAGGTGCAGTGGGAGGCCTTCGGCTCCACCCCGGCCGAGATCGCCGAGGCGAAGGAGCTGCTGCCCACGCTCTTCGGCGAGAGCGTCAACCTCCGCCACGCGGTCTGGCTCGACGGCGAGCTCGTCTGCACCGGCACCTCGACGCCCACCGAGCACGGCCTGCTCCTCTACGGCGGAGCCACGCGCGAGTCCGCCCGCGGGCGCGGCGCCTACCGCGCCCTCATCCGCGCCCGCTGGGACGAGGCCGTCGGCCTCGCCACCCCGGCGCTGATCACCCAGGGCGGCGCCATGTCCCGCCCGATCCTGGAGCGTCTGGGCTTCGAGCGTGTCGGCGAGGTCCACATGCTGCTGGACGAGTTCGGCTAGGGCCCCTCGGCTGACGAAGACGCGGAAGCCGCTCCGTGGAGCGGCTTCCGCAACCGTTGCGGCCGGCGTGCCGGGCGCGCGGTTGCCCTCTAGACGAGGGTCTTGAAGAAGATCTCGACGTCCTCGGCCGGGAAGGTCTCGGTCTCGAAGATCTCCAGCTTCGCGATCTTGCCGAGGACGCGGAACGCGGCCTCGTTGTCGGGATACGTGAAGATGCCGAGGTACTCCCACGGCCCCATCGTGGCCATGAAGCGCTCGAGCTTCCCGCCCTCTTGCTCGACGATCTTGTGGATCTTGTCGAGGTACTCGGGGGTCTTCTCGATCTGCTTCAGGGCGACGGGCGTCAGCCTGAAGAAGCCGACGTACGTGAACATCCCAGCCTCCCTCTGTTGTCCGGGGCGCCCCTGCGGGCCCCGCCAACATGCAAGCCTCTCTCGGGAGGACCCGCGGCGGAATCCGCAGATCCACCGACCGCGCCTTCCGCTTTCTACGGATCCGGCTAGCGCCTGGGCCCGCGGCTGACCACGACGTCCACGCGGCCGCCCTGGCGCAGGACCGCGCCGAAGCCCGGCGTCTGCCCCGCTACGCGGCCGCTGGCGACGTAGCGAGCGTAGGCGCGGCGGGTCCTGCCGAGGCGACAGTGGCCCCGCTCCAGGCGAACCTTCGCGCCGGCGAGCGTCAGGCCCCGTACGTCCTGCACGTTGCACCGCCTGGCCGCCGTGCCGAGCGAGACGCACAGGCCCATGTCGCCCGCGGCGGCGAGATCCGGCCTGCCGTCGCCGTTGACGTCGCCGATCGCGACCAGGTGCTCGCCCTGGTAGAAGTAGCCGCAGTTGCCGCCGAGGTCGATCGCCGGGCGGAACGTCCCGGCCCCGCCGTTCAGGAGCAGCGAGACGTGCCGGTCGAAGTTCGCGGTCGCCAGATCCGGCCGGCGGTCGCCGTTCAGGTCGCCGATCGCAATGGACTGGGGCTGGGCGGTATCGCCGTCGCCCCCGCGCAGGACCGGGTAGGTCCGACTGCCCTCGAAGCTCCCGTCGCCGGCGTTCAGGAGGACGGAGACGCCGTTCTGCCCGTCGGCGGTCGCGACGTCGAGCTTGCCGTCGCCGTTCAGGTCGCCGAGCGCGACCGAGCCGGCGCCCCCGACCGCTTCCTCGCGCGGGGCGCGGAGGGTGCCGTCGCCGTTGTTGAAGAAGACCGCGACGGTCTGGTCGCCGGTGCCGGCGACGACGTCCGGCCGGTGGTCGCCGTCGAGGTCGCCGACCGCGACGGAGACCGGGTTTCCGCTGCCGGCCGGGTAGTCGTGGGCCGCGCCGAACGTGCCGTGGCCCTCGTTGCGGAACACCGAGACGCCGGGGGTGCCGCCGTACTCGCCCGAGTTCGCCGTGACGAGGTCGGGCGCCCCGTCGCCGTCGAGGTCGCCCGCGGCGATCGCCATGGGGCTCGCGCCGCCGCTGCCGGCTGCGAAGTCTCGCCTCGCCGCGAGCGTGCCGTCGCCGGCGTTCAGGAAGACGGTCACGAAGCCGGCGCGGTCGGCCAGCGCCACGTCCACGTGCCCGTCGCGGTTCACGTCCGCGAGCGCGATTCCATGCGGGTCGCCGGCGGCGACGTAGTCGCGCCTCGCGCCCGGGCCGCCGCCGCTCCTCGCGAGAAACACCGAGACCGTCTCGTCTCCGTTCACGGAGACGACCTCCGCCCTGCCGTCGCCGTTGAGATCCGCGATCGCGCTCGCGTGCCCGCAGTAGCCGCAGCCTCTCGCGTAGGGCACCGGGTAGCGCGTCGAGGGGCCGAACGACGGCACCGGGTCGACGGCCGCCGACGGCGCGACTGCGCCGAGCGTGAGAGCGCCGGCGAGGAAGCCGAGGGCGACCGCGGCCTTCACCGTCGGAACCTGGCCAGCAGCCCGGCGGTCGGCTCGAAGGCGATCCGTCCCGGCATCCCCGTGCCTCCGACGTTGTAGGCGTAGAAGAGCCCCGCGGCCGTCAACCGTGCGGCGACCAGCGACCCGGCCGCGGACGGCCGGAGCGGAAACGAGATCGGCTTCCCGTCCCGGAGCCGGACGAGGACGAGCGCGTGCGGACCGCGCAGCAGCGCGAGGCTCGCGTTCATCCCGGCGAGCTCGAGGGCGGCGCTCGGGCCGAGCGGGATCGACCTGCCCGGACGGCCGCTCGCCGCCTGGCTCGCCGCCTGGTAGAGGCGCAGGGTCGTGCGCCCGGCGACCCCGAGCTCGGTTGCGCTGAGAGCGACGCTCCGCACGTCGGGAGCGGGCACCGTCGCGAGCTTGGCGCCGTTCGCGCCCAGGACGAGCACGCTGCCGCCGGCCTGGAGCGCCATCCGGCCGCCGCCGACCGCCCGCAACGGGCGTGGGAGCGGATCGCGCCGGACGCGCTTCACCCGCCCGCCCGACACGCGCAGGAGGGCCTGGCCCGTGAGCCGGTAGCTCGGGTTGTCGCTCTGGCAGCCGGAGCTACAGGCGACCGACCAGTCGTTCCAGGCGATCAGCGGGCCGCCGCCGAGCAGCTGCTCGACCCAGACGCCCGTCAGCTCGCACGGGCCGGCGCCGCAGTCGTTCTCCTCGCTGTCGACCACGCGCCTCCGCCCGCCCGAGAGCTTCGAGGCGTAGACGACCGTGTTGCAGCTGCTGTTGCCGCAGAAGCTCTCGGTCCACGCGATCCGGCCGCCCCCGACGGCCAAGTCCCAGTAGCAGCCGCTGCCGGCGGTCTTGAAGGCAACCGCTTTCCGCGCCGGTGGGTGCCACGCAATCGGAACGTCGCCGGCGCACGCCACAGCCTGCTTCCCGTCGGCCGCCAGGGCGCTGATCTGCCTGTGCGTGCGGAGGACGGCCGCCGGACCGTGACCCGCGGCCGCGGGATCGAGCTCGGGCGCCGAAGCCGTCTGGAGGAGCACCGTGCTTCCCTGGGGCTCGAGCGGCCAGAAGCCGGTTCCCGGTGCGAGCGCGGCGATCTCGGTTCTGCCGTTCCGGTCGAAGTCCGCGGCCGCCACCACGAACGGGGAGCGCGCGCGGAACGGCGAGAGCGCCGCGACGTGGAGCGCGCCGCCCTCGCCGGCGACTCCGACGGACACGCCGCCGCTCTCCGCGTCCGCCACCGCGAGGTCGGTCCTGCCGTCGCCGTTCAGGTCGGCGGCGGCGAGGCCGTTCCCGAAGACCGGAACGGGAGAGCCCGGGGCCGTGCGGAAGCCGCCGGCGCCGTCGCCGAGGAGGACCGTCACTCCGTTCGTCTCGAGCACCGCGAGGTCCCGCTTGCCGTTGCCGTCGACGTCGCCGACGCGAATCGGGCCGGGGCTCCGCACCGCGAGCACGTTCTCCACCGAGCCCAGGCGGCCGGTGCCGTCGCCGCGCAGGATCTGGACCTCGTTCAGCGGGGTGTTGGCGACCGCCAGGTCGGCCTTGCCGTCGCCGCTCAGGTCGGCGATCGCGACGGAGAGGTCGCGCCCGGCGAGGATGGGCACGGGCGAGCCGGGCGCCGGCACGAACCCCCCTGCGCCGTTGCCGAGCAGGACCTCGAGCCCCGTCACGCGTCCGACGGCATCGGCGACCGGTACGACGAGGTCGGGGTGCCCCTCGCCGGTGAGATCGCCGGCGGCGAGGTCCCGCGGGGTGCCGCTCAGGTGGACCGGCGAGCCGCGAGCGGTGGCGAAGCGCCCGGTGCCGTCGCCGAGGAGGATCTCCAGGGCCTTGTCGCCGAGGCTCGCCACCGCGAGGTCGGCCTTACGGTCGCCGTTGACGTCGGCGGCGGCGAGCGAGCACGGCTGCGCGCCGGCGGGCAGCGGCGTCGCCGGGCCGGCCCGGAAGCCGCCGCGGCCGTCGTTCAGCAGGATCCTGAGCGCGTTCTCGCCGTCCGACTCGCCGCAGCTCGCAACCGCGAGGTCGGGGGCATCGTCGCCGTCGAGATCCGCGACCGCGGCGTCGGCCGGCGCCGGCCCCGCGTCGAAGTAGGTGCCCGGCACGAACGAGGGGTCGGCGGGCGGCGTGCCGGCCGCGCCCGCGGCCGAGACGGCGAGGAGGCACCCGAGAGCGGCGGCGGCGCCCGCCGCGCGGCAGCCCTGGAGGCGTCCTGTGCTCACCATCTCGGCGCCAATCCTGGAGGCCTCCTGTCACAGCCCCGTAACAGCCGCGACACAAGAACGCGCCGACCGGAATCGAACCGGTGTACGGCGAGAAGGCGGATGAGAAGCGGGATGCCCGCGAACCGGCAGCGGGTGACGCTTCCGAACTGCCCGCTGATCTGCAACGGGTGGTTGCAGCGGATCACGCAACGGGAGTCGCCGAGTGTCACAGTCAGCCAACGCCACAAGGACTACAGTCAGAGGCGAAGGAGGCGAGCGAGATGAACCCCTGGAAGCGAATCGTTGCTCGTCGGCAGAGGAAAGCGCACGAGCGGTACTTGGCCGAACGCGCTCGGCAGGAGGGTCTTCAGAGCGAAGACGCACAAGGCGCAGTTCGCAAGCTCGCCCGGTGGTCTGCCGGCTACCAGGGGTGGACGAACTGGCATTAGTTCGGCGATCTTGCACCTGGTCTCGACGGAGGCCCAAGAAGTGGCGTCGCGTGCCGGTGTTCGCGAATGACCCCGAGGGTCGCGAGGTCGCCTACGACGTTGGGTCGACGACTTTGGTGACGACCCAGCGGTGCTTGCCGATCTTGCGGTCGCGGACGAATCCCAGCTTCTCGTAGGTCGAAAGGGCGCCGTTGAAGAGGAAGCCCGCAGGCACCGAACCCGCGGCTTCGGGGTAGCCCTCGACCGTGCCGCCGCCGAGACCTGCGATCAGATCGAGCGCCCCTTCGAGCGCCGCCGTGGCGACGCCCTGGCGCCGGCGCCCCTTGCCGACGAAATTGCAGGCGATCCGCCAGTCCGGCAAGGTCGTGAGGCTCTTCTCGTAGGCGGCCCGGTTCTTGATCTTCGGCACCTCGTCCGGAGCGCCGAACTGGCACCAACCCACACAGTCGTCACCATGGAACACGAGGGCCGCATGCGCCCTCCCTGCCTGCACCCGTGCGAGCTTGCGTTCCCGGTTCAACGCCGGCTCGCGGCTGTCATCCGGATGAAAGCCCATGCACCAACAACCCCCGAAGACGCCGTTATTCGCCTCGACCAGGTTGGCGAACGCATCCCAGCTCGACTCATCGAGAGCCTTGATCGTGTACCCCGACCCCACTACCAACTCAGCCTAGCCCGCAAGTACTCGAAGCGCTCGGCTGGGCGAGGGTTCGGGAAAGTCAGCCGATGCCCCACGCCTTCTCGGTCCGGTTCCTGGAGCAGCACCCCGGCGAGATCGAGGCACTTCAGCGACTGCTCGGACATTCGAGGCTGGAGACAACCCAGCGGTATCTGCGAGCGATGGAGCAGGGGCGGCTGATGGAGCGAGTGCGCGACCTCTCCTGGGATCTCCCGTTCGAGGCCATTGCTGAAGAGGCGCCGACCGGAATCGAACCGGTGTACGAGGCTTTGCAGGCCTCTGCCTAACCGCTCGGCCACGGCGCCAGCGGCGTTCATCGTAGCGCCGTGGTTGCACGGCTCATGGGCCGGGTAGCAGGACGACATGGCCCGGCAGCCGAGCCTCGACGAGACCGCGGCGCCGCTCGTGCCACAGCGGCCGAGCTTGCCGAAGCTGCGTCAGGCCGCGGCCGGCTGCACCGCCTGCGACCTCCACAGGACCGGCACCCAGACGGTCTTCGGGGAGGGCGCGCGCAGCGCCGAGGTGATGTTCGTCGGCGAGCAGCCGGGCGACCAGGAGGACAGGGTCGGTCGGCCCTTCGTCGGCCCCGCCGGGCGGCTCCTCGACCAGGCGCTCGAGGACGCCGGCATCGACCGGACGCAGGTCTACGTCACGAACGTCGTCAAGCACTTCAAGTGGCGGGCGCGCGGCAAGCGCCGGATCCACCAGAAGCCGAGCTGGTCGGAGATCGCGGCCTGTCGCCCGTGGCTCCAGGCCGAGCTCGCGGTCGTCGAGCCGCGGGTGCTCGTCTGCCTCGGCGCAACGGCGGCGCAGGCGCTGCTCGGGCGGCAGTTCCGCGTCACC
>DATIDU010000050.1:0-2306 GCA_035456145.1 Gaiellales bacterium
ACGCCATCGAGCAGCTGTGGCTGTTCATCCTCGCCCCGACCATCGGCGCCGCCCTTGCCGGTCTCGCCTACCCGCTGCTGTTCGGCCGCGGCGCCGACCCGCTGCCCGGGTCCGGCATCGCGTTCAGCCGGCCGCGGGTCGTCGCCGGCCCGGACCAGTACCAGCAGCAGTGGAACCAGGAGCAGACCGGCTCGACAGGGGCCGCGGCGTACTCCGCCGCCCCGATCGTGCAGGACGGCTGGCAGTGGGACCCGGTCGGCCAGCAGTGGCATCCGGTCGGACACACGCCCGAGCAGTGGCGCGCGCACCAGGCCGCGCAGCAGGAGGCGGAGGAGCAGGCCGCCCGGCAGCAGGACCCGCAGCAGCCGTCCGAGAGACGATGGCCCGAGAGCGAGCCCGGCGACGGTGGGACCCAGATCCGTCAGTAGCGCCCGGAGGGCTCAGGGCTCGACGCGCTCCAGCCGCACCGAGCGGTAGCTGCCGGACACCACCTGCTCGGCGACCAGCCCGACCCCTTCGGCGTACGACGTCTCGGTGTGGGCGCCCGCCTCGAGCTCGGAGAGGCCGTTGACGAGAAGGGTGTCGAACGTGCCGGCAGGGACGGTGACGCGGTCGTCGAGCGCCATGACGGTCGCGGTGTCCTCGGAGACGCCGGGGGCGAGCGCGAGCCGGTAGCCGTCGCCGATGCGCGGCTCGGCGGCCATCGCCAGCCCGGCCTCGGCGCCGTCCGCACCCGCCTGCCAGCTGCCGTCGCGGCCGAACCACCACACATTGCCCCGATCGTCCTGGGCGAACCAGTCGGTGACGACGTCCCTGCCCATCGAGCTGACGCGCGCCGTGGTCGGTACGCCGGCCACCTCGGGGCCGGGCTCGACGGACACGGTCATCGTGTGCGCGCCGGCCACGTCGTTGACGGCGTAGGTCCACGTGGTGCCGGGCGCGAGCGGGAACCACGGGTTGTCGACGGTGTCGACGAAGTCCTCCGGGTCCGGGGTGGGAGTCGGGATCACCAGCTCGTCCACGCCGGTCGGCGGGCTGGGCTGCGACGCCGTCCCGCAACCGGCGAGGGCCGAGAGCACGGCGAGCGTCACCACCGCCGCGCGCACCGTCATGGGGCCAGCATCCCAGCACCGGAGGCCGCGTGCGACGACACCCCGCTCCGCTGCTAGCGTCGGAAGGCAGAACAGACCATCGCCTGAAGGAGTCGTCGTGAGCTCTACCCCGTTGAAGGTCGCCGTGACCGGCGCCGCCGGTCAGATCGGCTACAGCCTGCTGTTCCGCCTGGCGAGCGGCTCACTGCTCGGTGACCGCCCGATCGAGCTGCGGCTTCTCGAGATCACGCCCGCGCTCAAGGCGCTCGAGGGTGTCGTGATGGAGCTCGACGACTGCGCGTTCCCGAACCTCGCCGGCGTCGAGATCGGCGACGACGCCGAGAAGATCTTCGACGGCGTGAACCTTGCGCTGCTCGTGGGCGCCCGCCCGCGTGGCCCGGGCATGGAGCGCGGCGACCTGCTGTCGGCCAACGGCGCGATCTTCACCGCGCAGGGCAAGGCGCTCAACAAGGTCGCCGCCGACGACGTCCGCATCGGCGTCACCGGCAACCCGGCGAACACCAACGCGCTGATCGCGATGACCAACGCCCCGGACATCCCGCAGAACCGGTTCTCGGCGCTCACCCGCCTCGACCACAACCGCGCGATCTCGCAGCTCGCCGCGAAGACCGGCGCCGCGGTCACCGACATCAAGAAGATGACGATCTGGGGCAACCACTCCGCCACCCAGTACCCCGACATCTTCCACGCCGAGATCGGCGGCAAGAACGCCGCCGAGGTCGTCGGCGACCAGGACTGGGTGGAGAACACCTTCATCCCGACCGTCGCCAAGCGCGGCGCCGCAATCATCGAGGCCCGCGGCTCGTCCTCGGCCGCCTCGGCCGCGTCGGCCACCGTCGACGCGGCCCGCGACTGGCTGCACGGCACCCCCGAGGGCGACTGGGTGTCGATGGCGGTCGTCTCCGACGGCTCCTACGGCGTCCCAGAGGGTCTGATCTCCTCGTTCCCTGTCACCACCAAGGACGGCGACTGGGAGATCGTCCAGGGTCTCGAGATCGACGACTTCTCGCGCGCCAAGATCGACGCCTCCACCGCCGAGCTCGCCGACGAGCGCAACGCGGTCACGGAGCTCGGCCTGATCTGACCGCCGAGTCGGCGCTTATGCCGGTCTGAAACGCCTCGAGTCGGCGCTTATACCGGTCTGAAACGCCTCGAGTCGGCGCTTATGCCGGTCTGAAACGCCTCGAGTCGGCG
>DATIDU010000051.1:0-12209 GCA_035456145.1 Gaiellales bacterium
TGGCGTGACGTTAGTCGCGCTTCGGCGACGAGCGCGGTCGTCGCCGAAGCCCCGTACGTGGAATGCATGTGGGATAGGCAGGGGTCTGGCTCCAATGTTGCAGCAGGCGCGCAGCGCCGCGGCTGAAACATTGGTGCCTGACCCCGTTGTTGCACGGCAGGGCCGTGCAACCCGGCCCGCAGGGCCGGCTCCGGTGCCCAGCCGCCACGAGCCCGTGTTGCACCGCAGGTGAAACGCGGGCGGGCGGTCCCGAGGGCCCGCCACCAGCCTCTCGGTTACCATGGCCCCATGGTTCCTCGCAAGCTCGTCCTGGCGTCGCCGCGCGGCTACTGCGCCGGCGTCGACCGCGCCGTCGACACCGTTGAGCGGGCGCTCGACCATTTCGGCGCGCCGGTCTACGTCCGCAAGGAGATCGTGCACAACCGCCACGTGGTGAACGAGCTCGCGGATCGCGGTGCCGTCTTCGTCGACTCCGAGCTGGACGTCCCCGACGGCGGGGTCGTCGTCCTCTCCGCCCACGGAGTGGCGCCCGAGGTCTACCGTAACTCGAAGGAGCGCGACCTGCGGGTGCTCGACGCCACGTGCCCACTCGTCAGCAAGGTGCACGCCGAGGCCCGCCAGTACGCCGCCCGCGGCTACACGATCGTCCTCATCGGCCACGAGGGCCACGAGGAGGTCGTGGGCACGATGGGCGAGGCGCCCGATGCGATCCAGCTCATCGGCTCGGTCGAGGAGATCGACGAACTCGACGTCCCGGACCCGGAGCGGGTCGCCTACATCACGCAGACCACCCTGTCGGTCGACGAGACGCTGGAGATCATCGCCGCCCTGCGCGAGCGCTTCCCGGCCGTCATCGGGCCGAAGAAGGACGACATCTGTTACGCCACCCAGAACCGCCAGAACGCGGTGAAGGAGCTGGCGCGGGAGGTCGACCTGGTGCTCGTCATCGGGTCGCGCAACTCCTCGAACTCGAACCGGCTCGTCGACGTGACCCGCGAGATGGGCGTCGCCTCGCACCTGATCGACGACGAGACGGGCATCGACCCCGCCTGGCTGGACGGGGTCGAGACCGTCGGCATCACCTCGGGCGCGTCCGCGCCGGAGTCGCTCGTGACGCGGGTGGTCGAGCACTTCCAGGCGCTCGGTACGGAGCTCGTCGAGTCGCATGAGCTCGTCGACGAGGACGTCCACTTCTCGCTCCCGGTCGAGCTGCGCCGGGCCGCGGCCGGCTAGCAGTTCGCCTTCAGGAACGCCCTGAGCGGCCCGAAGTCGCCGCCATGCGCCGCCGTGACCGCCCGGTCGGTCGCCACCAGCGTGCCGCGGGTGGACCCGCCGGCGTCCTCCATCTGGCCGGCCCGGTGCAGCGGCATCCGGCGGCGCAGGCCGCGGGCCTCGGCATACGACCGGGCCACGCCGTCCGCGTCACCGGCGCGCGCCGACGCGATCCAGTGCCCGTACCAGGCGCACTGGGCCTGTGCGATCGCAAACTGGAGCGCATAGCCCCGGCCGAACACCGCGTTCGCGGGCAGGTCGAGCGGCCGCCACCGCACCCCGGACGGAAGGTCGATCGTCCGCTTCACCGCCGCATACTCGCGCCGCACCGTCGGCGCGTCGTCGTCGCCGGGGATCGACGAGTAGACGGTCGCGCCGCCCACGAGCAGGACGGCGGCGGCAGTCGTCAGGACCAGCCGCCAGCGCGGCCGGCGGACGCGTGGCTCGGCGGTGGGCGAGCGGAGGATGGCCTCGCGCATGGCGCTCGCCTCAGCCTCGGGGAGCGGCCGCAGCGCGGCGGCGGGGTCGTGGCGGCGAAGCAGGGAGATCGCGTGGTCAGACATGGTCTAGCAGCCTCCGTGGGAGAAGAGGGTCTCGGCGCCTGCGCCTGCGCCGGCGCCGTTCGCGGCCAGCTCGCGGGCGAGCCGCCGGCGGGCGCGCAGGAGCCGGACGGCGACGTTGGCGCGGGTGCAGCCGAGGACGGCGGCGACGGCGTCGCGGTCGAGCCGGTCCCACGCCGTGAGAAGCAGCACCTCGCGGTCGCGCTCGCCGAGGCTCCGAAGCGCCGCCTGGATCGCATCACGCTCGCCCACAGCCGCCGCCGGATCGCGCGACATTGCCGGCTCCGACCGCAGGCGGCCCGCCACCCGGCCGCGGCGGAGCTCGCCGCGGCGGTGGTTCAGGCGGACGTTCCGGGCGACGCCGATGAGCCACGGCAACGGCTCGGCCGGCACGGCGTCAAGCCGCCGCCAGCAGACCAGGAAGGTCTCGGCGGTGACGTCGTCGGCCAGGTCGGGGTCGCGCCGCCAGACGTACGCGCGCACCGCGTCGCGATGCGTATCGAAGAGCGCGGTGAAGCGTGCGTCTCGCTCGTCGTCGGACACTCGATCCTCCGTCGGTCGGGGTTGTCCCACATCTCTGTCCGGATGCGCCGCCGCGATTGCGTCAGCGGCCGAGCTCGGCGAGGAGCTCCGCCTCACGCTGGGGCGCGAGCCCCGCCGCCGAGCGGAACTCAGGGTGCTCGCGGTCCCACGCGAGCGTGTCGCGCACGATCTCCTCGGTCGGCCGGAACGCCAGCCCCTCCGCGATCGCACGCGCCGAGCTGACCTGCATGAAGCCGGCGTCCGTCGGGTCGGCGCCCTCGCCCACCCAGAGCGGCAGCTCGCTCCACGGCTCGACGCCGGCGTCGATCAGCGCCCGCTCGTCAGTCCAGACCGGCCGGGCGCCCGACCCCGACACCGCGGAACACGCCTCGAAGAGCTCCCCCATCCCGGTCGGCTCCGCGGGCCCACACGCGTTGAACGTGCCGGTGAGGCCGCGGCGGGCGGCGGCCAGGATCCAGGCGGCCAGATCGCGGCCGTCGACGAACTGCACCGGGCGGCCCGCGCCACCGGGGAGGAGCACGTCCCCGCCGGTTGCGATCCGCCGGGGCCAGTACGTGAAGCGGTCCGAGGGGTCCCACGGCCCGACGATGAGGCCCGGGCGCACGTTCAGCACCCGGCCCGGCATTGCGGCCTCGGCGGCCTCCTCGCACAGCGCCTTCAGGCCGCCGTATGTATCGCCGTCGATAACCTCGGTCGCCGGATCGGCGAGCCGGGCGACCGGCGCCGACTCGTCGATCCCGGCCTCGCCCACGTCGCCGTAGACGGACTCGCTCGACACGAATGTGTAGTGGCCGCACCGGTCGGCGAGCGCGGAGGCCGAGGCGGCGACGACGCGCGGGACGTACCCGGACGTGTCGACGACGACGTCCCACTCGCCGCCCGCCAGCGCGTCGAGGCCGCCGTCGCGGTCGCCCGCCACCCGCTCCACCCGCCCGGCGAAGAGCCCGGGATTCGTCCGCCCGCGGTGGAAGAGCGTGACCGCGTCGCCTGCCTCCAGGGCGGCGTCGACCAGGTGCCGGCCGAGAAACTGCGTGCCGCCCAGGACGAGGAGCCGCACGCTTGTCGCTACGCCTTCGCGATGGCGAGTTCCGCGCCGGGCTCGACCGATACCGCCAGCGTCTCGGCGGCGATCCATTCGCGGTGCTCGGTGAACGCGCGTGTGACGTCGCCGTCGCGCTCCGGATAGGTGAGCCGGATCCGGTCGGTGATCTCGAGGCCGGCGTCCTTGCGCATGTCCTGGATCTGGCGAATGAGGTCGCGGACGATCCCCTCGAGCCGGAGCTCCGGTGTGATCTCGGTGTCGAGCGCGACGACGAAGCCCTCGCCGTCGGTGACCGCGAAACCCTCTCGGGCGCGGCTTCGCAGCTCGAACTCGCCCGGCTCGAGCGTCCAGTCGCCGACCTGCACGGAGTCGCCCCGAAGCTCGAACTGGTTCTCCCGCAGGAGGCCGCGGATCATCGCCAGGTCACGCCCGTGCTTCGGCCCGAGCACCTTGAGGAGCGGCACCACCTCGGTCTGGGCGAACTCCTCGGCCGACGTGGCGAGGCGCACGGCCTTCACGCCGAGCTCCGCCCCGATCAGGTCGACGTGCTCGGCGATCTGGCGCCGCCCGGCGGCGTGGTCGGTCGCCACGATCACCTCGGCGAGCGGCTGGCGGAGCTTCAGGTTGGCCTCCGACCGGGCCCGGCGGCCGAGCTCAACGACCGTCCGCACCGACTCGAGCGCCGCGACCAGATCGTGGTCGTCGAGCTCCTCGCTCGGGTCCGGGTAGCCCGAGAGATGGACGCTCGGCTCGGCATCGGCGCACGGCCCGCGCACGAGGTTCTGCCACAGCTCGTCGGCCAGGAACGGCATGACCGGCGCGACGCAGCGCACGGCCTGCACCAGCGCGTACCAGAGCGTCTCGTGCGCGGCCCGGGTCGAGGCCTCGTCGTCGGACTTCCAAAAGCGCGAGCGCGAGAGCCTGACGTACCAGTTCGAGAGATCGTCGACGTGAGCCTCGAACGCCCGCACGAGCCGGGGCGAGTCGTAGGCGTCGAGCGCCGCCCGGCACTCGCGCACGAGGCCCTGCGTGCGGGCGACGAGCCAGCGGTCGAGCGCCTGCATGCCCTCGGCGCGCGGGCCGGCGGCGAGCGTCGAGACCTCCGGCTGGAACTCGTTGATGCCCGCATAGGTGATGAAGAAGGCATAGGTGTTCCACAACGTGAGCAGCCGCTTCTTCACGTCGCCCGCCCGCCCGTAACCGAAGTTCAGGTTCTGGGCCGGCGGCTGGGCGGCGTACATCCAGCGCATGACGTCGGCGCCCATCTCCTCGATCGCGTCCTCGAACCAGATGGCGTTCCCCCACGACTTGTGCATCGGCCGGCCCGTCTCGTCGTTCACCTTCTCGTAGGTGAGCACCCGCCGGTACGGCGAGCGACCGTCCAGCGTGACCCCCATGAAGAGCATCGAGTAGAACCAGAGCCGGATCTGCTCACGCATCTCCGACACCCAGTCGGCCGGGTACCACTTCTCCCAGTACGCATGGTCGGGCAGGTCGGCGACCGTCACGCCCACGCCGGCGCCCTCGGCGTAGCCCGCCTCGACGAACGCCTCGTTGTGCCAGCCGAGCGTCGAGAACGGGACGATCCCGGCGTCGAGCCAGGCGTCGCCGACGTCGGCGACCCGGCGCGCGTCCCCGGCGCACTCGCCGCAGCGGATCACGACGTCGTCGATCCAGGGCCGGTGCAGCTCCTCGAGCCCCTCGGTGCCGCGCACGGCCCGCTCCTGGAGCTCGGCCTTCGACCCCACCACGGTCAGGTGACCGTCCTCGCAGAAGTAGAACGGCAGCGGCAGGCCCCAGTAGCGCTTGCGGCTGATGCACCAGTCGCCCATGTTGCGCAGCCAGTCCTCCATGCGCTTCGCGTACTGGGGCGGTGTCCACTCCACCTCGCGGGCAGCCTGGATCATCGGCTCCCGGATCTCGTCGCAGCCGATGAACCACTCGTCCACCAGCCGGTAGATGAGCTCGGTGCCACACCGCCAGCAGACGGGGTAGCGGTGCGTGATCTCGCCGTCGGCGACGAGCCGGCCGCGCTGGCCCAGGTCGTCGACGATCATCTGGGCCGCCTCAGCCGTCACGTGGCCGTGCAGCCAGCCGTACTCGCTGACGAACGCGCCGGCCTCGTCGACCGGGATCAGCGGCTCGAGGCCCTCGCGCTTTCCGAGCTCGAAGTCCTCCTCCCCGCAGCCGGGGGCGATGTGAACGATGCCGGTCCCCTCCTCCATCGACACGTCGTCCCACGGCACGACCCGGTTCTCGAAGGTCTGCTGGGCCGGCAGCTCGTCAAAGGGCGCTGTGTATGTGAGCCCCACCAGCTCCGATCCGCGCACCGTGCCGAGCACCTCGCCCCGGACCGGATTTGCCTCCAGGCGGGATGCGGCGACGATCGCGATGCCGGCCGGCGTCTGGACGCGTGCGTAGTCGGCGTCGGGCCGAACGGCGGCCGCGACGTTGGCCGGAAGCGTCCACGGCGTCGTCGTCCACACGACCAGGTACTCGCGGTCGCGGCCGTGAAGGGGCAGGCGGACGTGGAGCGACGGGTGCGTCAGGTCCTTGTAGGAGTCGATCAGCTCGTGCTGGGAGAGCGATGTCCCGCAGCGCGGGCACCACGGCATCGACCGGTGGCCCTGGTAGAGCCACCCCCGCTCGTTGCACACGTTCAGGAAGCCCCAGATGTAGGAGATGTTCGGGTCGGTCATCGTGTAGTACGACCGCTCCCAGTCCATCCACTGGCCGAGCCGCTTCGACTGGGCAGTGAGGTCGCCGGAGAAGTGCGCCACCCGGTCGCGGCATGCGCGCGAGAACCGGTCGAGCCCGTACTCCTCGATCTCGCGCTTGGAGTTCAGGCCGAGCTCCTTCTCGACGCCGACCTCGACCCACAGGCCCTGGCAGTCGAAGCCGTTCTGGTAGAGCAGGTCGCAGCCCCGCATCGCGGCGTAGCGCTGCCAGATGTCCTTCAGCGTGCGGCCCCACCCGTGGTGCACGCCCATCGGGTTGTTCGCGGTGATCGGACCGTCGATGAACCGGAAGGGCTCGTGACCGCGGTTTCGGTCGCGCAGCGTCTCGAAGGTACGCTCGCGCTCCCACCGCTCGAGCGTCGCGTGCTCAAGCGCGACGTGGTCGGGCTTCGCGGGGACCGGCTGAAACGGCGGCATCCGCGGATTCTATTCCGCGGCCGCGCGCTCCCCGCTCAACGCCTGCCGGCCTCCCGGCACGCGCGGACGAGCTGTGGGGACGAGTTAGTCAATCTCGTTCTTGTGGCAGTAGTCGTCGAACGCGGCGTGCTTGGCGAGATAGCTCGAAAGCTCGGCGAAACCGAACTCGAACCACTCGGAGAGCCAACGCTCGTCGATCTCCACATGCTTGTCGTGCAGCTCATCCATGAGACTTCCTCCAGACAGGGGCGCTGTCCGGGAGATGCGATTTCCGCTTCCGCCGCCGGAGTCCTGTCTCGGCGGAGCGGCCGATGCACAAGTAATCGGCCGGGAGGTGGGCGGGCTTTACGCTTTCGTCACAAATTTGCAGATCGCGCAGCACGCCACAGGCGCCATTCGGCAAGCGCCCGCTCGCCGTTCGCGAAGGCCAGCTCGGAGGGCAGCGCGCCGGGCTCGAACCACCCGATCTCGGTGACGTCGTCGCGCGGCTCGCCGGCGCCGCCGCCCACCGCGCGGGCCGCGTAGAAGATGTTCAGGGTCGGGGCGCCGTCGCCGTAGCGGTCGGGGTAGATGCCCAGAAGCTCCACCACCTCGATCGTGAGGCCCGTCTCCTCCAGGAGCTCGCGCCGGAGCGCCTCGACGGGCTCCTCCCCCGCCTCCACGAACCCTCCCGGCGTGTCCCACATGCCAAGGCGCGGCTCGATCCCGCGCCGGGTGAGGAGCACACGCCCGTCGCGCTCCACGACGGCGCTCACCGTCGGCGCCGGGTTCTCGTAGAGGACGAGCCCGCAGGTGGGGCAGTGAAGGCGCGGGACGTCCTCGCCGACGACCAGTCCGTGCCGGAGCCCCGCCGCGCAGCGCGGGCAGATGCGCCAGTCCCTCATGCCGCCTCCCGAAGCACGGCGGTCGAGAGGTCACGCCATCCGCCGGGCTCCATCATCCACCCGGAGTAGGTGCCGCGGTTGGCGAGGCAGACGAGCCCGACGCGGGCGACCGGGTCGGCCCACATGAGCGTCCCGGCCGCGCCGAAGTGCGAGAGGGTCGCCGGCGAGCACGCGGCGGGGAGCCAGTGCGGCTCCTTGGCGTCGCGGATGTCGCAGCCGAGCCCCCAGTCCGCCTGCTCCCAGGTCTGGAAGGACTCGATCCCACCGGGGATGCCGGGGAACTGCGGGCGCGCCATCTCCGCGAAGGTCTCGGGAGCGATGAGCGGCGCGCCGTCTGAGAGCAGCACCCGGATCGCGCGCCCGTAGGCCTGGGCCGTGGCGAACGCCCCGCCGGCGGCCGTCCCCCGCGTGCGCCACTCCTTCGAGTTGAAGAGCTGGAGCCCCGGCCGCCACATCCCGGGCTCGAGGACGGTGAGCGTGCGGCCCTCCTCCTCCGCGGGGAGCCCCAGGAACGCGTCCATGCCGAGCGGCGCGAACACCGCCTGGTGCAGGTAGGCGGTGTGCAGGATGCCGGTCGCGGCCGTGAGGAGCTCGCCGAGAACGGCGTAGCCCTCGTTCGAGTAGACGCGCCTCGTGCCCGGCGGGTGGACGAGCTCCACCTCGAGCGGCGGCACTCCACGCGGGCCTGTCTCGGGGAGACCGGACGCATGCGCGAGCAGGTGCCGGACGGTCACGGCCGCTCTGGGGCCCGAGGCGTAGGCCGGCAGGTGACGGCCGGCCGGCTCGTCGAGCTCGAGCGCCCCCTCCTCCACGGCGATCAGCGTTGCCAGGGCGACCAGCGGCTTGGTGAGCGAGGCGAGGGCGAAGAGGCTGTCGGGGCGGGCGTCGCCCGCAGTGCGCAGCTCACGCACTCCCTCCGGCCCCACGACGGCGGCGGCGACGGCCGGGACGCGGGCCCACTCCCCCCACGTATCCACGGTCTCGAGCGCCACGGCGGGATCGTATGCGCCGTGTAAGGTTCGTCGGAACGATGGGGGAGCTTGGCACCACGGGCGAGACGGAGAGTCCCGGCGGCGGCGGGTTCGATCCGCCCCGGGGCGACGAGGGACTCGACGACTGGTTCGCGCGCCGCCTGGAGGCCCAGGGGATCGTCGCCAACCGGCCCGGCTTCCCGACGGCCCGGATCCTCGCCGTGCTGGGGCTCGTCGCGGCGCTGGGCGCGCTCTTCTGGGTGATCTCCTCCGCCGGCGGCGGCAGCTCCGGCACCGCGTCGCCGGCGACGCACCAGTCGACGGGCACCACGCCATCGAGCACGCCGAGCAGCCAGGGCGGCGGCAAGCAGCAGAACAAGGTCGCCTGGCGGTCGATCCCGCTGACCATCCTGAACGGCTACGGCGCCACCGGGGCCGCCGGCGCCGCCCAGCAGCAGCTGACGTCGCAGGGGTGGCAGGTCGTCGGCACATCGAACGCGTCCACGTCGTCCGTCACCCAGACGGTCGTCGTCTACGCGCCCGGAAAGCTGCGCCTGGCGAAGGTGGTGGCGAAGCGCCTCCACCTGCCCGCCCCGGTCGCGCTCGCAAACGCCACCGGCGTCGCCGAGGCGCCGGCCGGCGGAGTCGCGATCCTGCTCGGCTCGGACGGGCTTCCCGCCGTCGGCGGCTGACGCCGCGGGAGCGGCGCTCGGGCGGCCGCGTCGCCCGGGACGGGATTCGGCCGGCCGCGTCGAACCCCGCAGCATGGTCGACCGCCTCGTGATCGACGTCCCGACGCGGACCATCGTCCGCGTGATCGCGCTCGTGCTCGTCGCCGCTGCCGGAGTCAAGGTCCTGGGCGCGGTCAGCCACGTGCTCACATGGCTTGCGGTTTCGCTCTTCCTCGCCGTCGCGCTCGAGCCGGTCGTGCGGGTGACGGAGCGCTGGATGAGCCGCACCTGGGCGGTGCTCGCGGTGTTCACCGGGCTCCTCGGGCTGATCGCGATCTTCCTCGCCGTGCTCATCATCCCGATCGCGACCCAGGTCGACGATCTGCGCAGCGCCGCCCCCGGATACCTCCAGAAGCTGGAGCGAAACCAGACGATCCGCGACCTGAACCAGCGCTACAAGCTCGTCGCCAAGGCCCAGGATGCGGCGAAGCAAGCGCCCGGGCGGGTCTTCGGCGCCGCGGGGAAGGTCGTGAGCGGCGTCGTGGCCACGATCACCGTCCTCTTCCTCACGCTCTTCCTCCTCTTCGAGCTACCCGCGATGTCGCAGGCCGTGCTCTCGATGCTCCCGGAGGAGCGCGCCGAGAGGGCGCGGCGCATCGGCGCCGACGTGAACCGCAGCGTCGGCGGCTATGTCCTCGGCAACATCGCCATCTCGATCATCGCCGGAGCCACCATCGGGATCTCCCTCTGGATCCTCGGCGTGCCCTACGCCGCGGCGCTCGCCGTGCTCATGGGCGTGTTCGACCTCGTCCCGCTCGTCGGTGCAACGATCGGCGCCCTCGCGGCGATCGGCGTGGCGTTTGCGACGCAGGGCGTGACGGCCGGAATCATCATGATCGTGGTCAACGTCGTCTACCAGCAGATCGAGAACCACATCCTCCAGCCGCTCGTCTACCGACGCACCGTGCAGCTCTCGGCGTTCCTGGTGCTCGTCGCCGTGCTCATGGGCGGCGAGCTGATGGGCGTCCTCGGCGCGCTGGTCGCGATCCCGATCGCCGGCTCGATCCAGCTGGTCGTGCGCGAGCTCCGGACGGGGGTGGTGGATCCGGCCGCCGCGCAGCCGGAGCCCGAGCCCGGCTAGCCGGCGGCCTCCCGCATCAGCTCCCAGGCCGTGTCGACGTGCTCGGCCGTCGTCGCCATGTTGCCGATGGCCACGCGGATCGCGTAACAGCCGCCAAGGTCGGTGTGCGAGATGAATGCCCGCCCGTCGGCGTTCACGTGCTCGATGACCGCCTCGTTCAGGCGGCGCAGCTCGCCCTCGTCATCGACGCCGGGCGGGTGGAACCGGAAGCAGACCGTTGAGAACGGCACCGGCGCGAGCAGCTCCCAGCCGGGCTCGGCATCGATGGCCGCCGCGAGCCGTCGGGCCAGCTCGATGTGCCCCGAGATGAGCGCCGCCAGGCCGTCGGCGCCGTAGGCCCGGATCACCATCCACAGCTTGAGCGAGCGGAAGCGGCGCCCGAGCGAGAGCCCGTAGTCCATCAGGTTCGTGACGCCGCCGTCCTCGGGGGTCGTGAGATAGGCCGGCACGATCGAGAACGCAGCCTTCAGGTCATGCGGCCGGCGGGTGTAGAGCAGGCTGCAATCGACGGGTGTGAAGAGCCACTTGTGCGGGTTCACGACGACCGAGTCGGCCCGCTCGCAGCCGTTCATCACGCCGCGCATCTCCGGCACGACCGCCGCAGAGCCGCCGTAGGCGGCGTCGACGTGCAACCACATATCATGGCGGGCGGCGACGTCCGCGATCTCCGCGATGGGGTCGATGCTCGTCGTCGAGGTGGTCCCGACCGTGGCCACGACCGCCAGCGGCCGCGCCCCGGCGGCGACGTCGGCGGCTACCGCCTCGGCGAGCAGGTCGGCGCGCATCCGAAACGCGGCGTCCGAGGGGATCTTGCGCAGGCCCTCCTGCCCGACGCCGAGGGCGATGCACGCCTTCTCGACCGACGAGTGGGCCTGGTCGGAGGTGTACATCCGAAGCGGCGGCAGGTCGCTGCGGCCGGCCATCCCGCGGCGGCGGATGTCGAGCCCGGCCGCCTCGCGCGCCGCGGCGAGGGCGTACATCGTCGAGGCCGACGCCGTGTCGGTGATCTCGCCGAACCAGTCCGCCGGCAGGCCGATCAGCTCGGCGACCCAGCGCAGCACCCGCTGCTCCAGCTCGGTCGCGGCGGGCGACGTCCGCCACAGCATCGCGTTCACGTTGAGCGCCGCCGCGATCGTCTCGCCGAGGATGCCGGGCGGCGAGCCGGAGATCCCGAAGTAGGCCATGAAACCGGGGTGGTTCCAGTGCGTGATGCCGGGGATCAGGATCCGGTCGACGTCGGCCAGGATGTCTGCCAGCGGCTCGCCGGCCGTGGGAGCGTGCTCGGGGAGCGCGGCTGCGATCTCGCCCGGCTCAACCCGGGCGAGCACCGGCAGGTCGCCTACGCGATCGAGGTAGGAGGCGCACCACTCCGCCGCCTGCTCCAGCGCGGCGCGCAGCTCGCCCGTCGTCGGAGGCGCGGTTGCCACGCCTCAAGCATGCCAGATGTGCGACTCGGCCTTCGTGTAGACCGTGAAGTAGGTCGCCGTGCCCGTCGTCGCCGTCGACCAGAACGCCCGTCCGGTGCCGTGCGGGATGCGGTAGACCCGGCTGGCTCGCCCCGTGGGGAGGTCGAGCCGCCACACGGCGGCGCCGCTCTTCCCCTGCCGGACGTAGACGACCGTCGTCCCGCCGATCGAGGGATGGCTGTAGGCCCAGATCGGCGTCTGGAGGACGCGCTTCGTGATGCCGCGGTCGATGCGGTAGATCCGGATCGAGCTGCGCCGGTGGCCGGTGACCGAGTAGACGACCCGCGAACCGGAGATGTCGGGCTCTCCGAGGTCGCTTCGCATCTTCACCGACGCGATCACGCGCGACTGGTTCGTCCCGAGGTTGTAGAGGATCAGCCGCCGCCGGGTCGTCTCCCGCCGGTAGACCAGCCAGTGATCGAAGAGGGCCGGCTCGGTGCCCCTGAGCGGGAGCGTCCGCATGACCGCCAGCGTGCCCGTGTCGATGATCTCAAACGCGTTCCC
>DATIDU010000052.1:0-12281 GCA_035456145.1 Gaiellales bacterium
CGAGCCAGGACATCATGGACTCGGCGGCGATGCTCGTCTCGCGCCGGGCGCTGGCAATCGTCCGGGGCAGCATCGACGCGGCCACAGGCCGCTGCGCCGAGCTGGCCGGCGAGCACCGGTCGACGCCGATGGCGGCCCGCACGCTCCTCCAGCAGGCGGTCCCGACCACCTTCGGGCTCAAGTGCGCGTGCTGGCTGGTCGCGCTCCTCGATGCGCGCGCCGCGCTCGACCGGATCCGGCGCGAACGGCTGGCCGTCCAGCTCGGCGGTGCCGCGGGGACGCTGGCCGCCCTCGGCGACGGCGGTCTGGAGGTGGTGCGCCTCTACGCCCGCGAGCTCGACCTGCCCGAGCCCGGCCTGCCTTGGCACGCCGACCGCCAGCGGATCGCCGAGCTCGGCGCGGCCCTGGCGGGCGCGGCCGGCGCGGCGGCCAAGATCGCGGGCGACATCATCCTGCTCTCGCAGACCGAGGTCGCCGAGGTGCGCGAGGGAGCGGGCGGCGCGTCGTCCACGATGCCGCAGAAGCAAAACCCGGCCGCGTCGGTGCGGGCCGTGGCGTGCGCCGCCCAGACGCGCGGCCACGCGTCGGTGCTGCTGGCGGCCGTCGAGGGCGAGCACGAGCGGGCCGCGGGCGCCTGGCAGTCCGAGTGGGCGGCGCTCTCCGGCGCGCTGTCCTCTGCCGGCGGGGCGCTCGCGAACGTCGCCGAGGCGCTCGCCGGGCTCGAGGCCGATCCCGAGCGCATGCGCCAGAACCTCGACGCCACCGGCGGCCTCATCGTCGCCGAGCGCGTCTCGCATCTGCTGGCGCCCCGGGTCGGCCGCCGCGAGGCGCACGAGATCGTCGCCGCCGCGGTCGCCACCGGCTCGTTCCGGTGGGCGCTCGTCGCCGACGAGCGGGTCGGCCTCACCACCGACGAGGTGGACGAGCTGCTCGACGCGGCGGAGTATCTGGGATCGGCCGGCGACCTGGTCGACCGGGCGCTCGAACGCTACGAGCGGGAAGAGGGAGGCGACGCGTGAGGGTGCACCATCGCATCGACGGGGCGGGCCCCGGGCTCCTGCTCGTCAACTCGCTGGGGACGGCGCTCGACCTGTGGGAGCCGCAGGTGGGACCGCTCTCGGCCCGCGGCCGGCTCGTCCGCTTCGACCAGCGCGGCCACGGCGGCACGCTCGCGCCGAACGGGCCCTACACGATCGAGGCGCTCGCGGGCGATGCGATCGAGCTTCTCGACCGGCTGGGCCTCGATCGGGTGGGCGTCTGCGGGCTCTCGATCGGCGGCGCGGTCGCGATGTGGATCGCGGCCAACGCGCCCGACCGGGTCGACCGGCTCGTCGTCGGATCCGCCGGGCCGCGGTTTGCGACGCCGGAGGTCTGGGTCGACCGGGCCGCGACGGTCCGCGCCCACGGGACGGAGGCGGTCGTCGACGGCGTGCTCGAGCGCTGGTTCACGCCCGGGTTCGCGGCGTCCCATCCGGACGTCGTCGCCCGCTTCCGCGCCACCTTCTGCGCTGTGAACCGGGAAGGCTACGCCGGCTGCTGCGACGCGCTCGCCGTCTGGGACGCCACGCCCCACCTGGGCCGGATCTTCGCTCCGACGCTCGTCATCGCGGCGGCCGACGACACCGTCGCGCCGCCCGAGCGTGGCCGCGAGATCGCCGACGGCGTCGCCGACGGGCGGCTGGTCGTCTTCGACGACTGCGCCCACCTGGCGAGCGCAAACCAGCCGGCGGCGTTCACCGAGGCGGCGCTGGCTCATCTCACCGGAGGGACGGGATGACCGACGAGCGCTACGAGCGCGGCATGCAGGTGCGCCGCGAGGTGCACGGCGACGAGCACGTCGACGCCGCGACGGCCGGTACGACCGAGCTCACCCGCGAGTTCCAGGAGCTCCTGACGCGATACGCCTGGGGGGAGATCTGGACGCGCCCCGGCCTCGACCGGCGCACCCGCAGCCTGATCACGCTCTCCGCGATGGTGGCGCTCGGCCGCGAGCGCGAGCTCGAGCTGCATCTGCGGTCGGCCCGCCGGATCGGCCTCTCGTGGGACGACATCAAGGAGGTGCTGCTCCAGAGCGCGATCTACTGCGGCGTCCCGGCGGCGAACTCCGCCTTCGCGATCGCCCAGCAGGTGCAGGACGAGGAGCGCTGAGGCGGTGCGCACCCAGGTCGGTATCGTGGGAGCGGGCCCGGCCGGCCTGACGCTCGCCCAGCTTCTGCGCGCCGCGGGCATCGAGTCGGTCGTCCTGGAGGCGCGAAGCCGCGACCACGTCGAGCACCGGATCCGGGCCGGTGTGCTCGAGCAGGGGACGGTCGACACGCTCGTCGGGGCCGGGGCCGGTGAGCGGCTCGTGCGCGAGGGCATCGTTCACCACGGCATCGGCCTCCAGTTCGGCGGCGAGCGCCACCGGATCGCGCTGAGCGACCTGACCGGCGGCGCGTCCATCGTGATCTACGGCCAGACCGAGATCGTGAAGGATCTGATCCAGATCCGCCTCGACGCAGGCGAGCCGCTGCTCTTCGAGGTCGCGGACGTCGCCGTCCACGCCGTCGAGGGTGACCGTAGCCGGATCACCTTCGTCCACGAAGGTCGCCCGCAGGAGCTGGAGTGCGACCTCATCGCCGGGTGCGACGGCTTCCACGGCGTCTGTCGCGAGGCGATCCCGGCGGGCGTCCTTACGGAGTTCTCCCGCGAGTACCCGTACGGGTGGCTCGGCATCCTGGTTTACGCCGCCCCGGCGCACGACGAGGTGATCTACTGCAACACCGATCGCGGGTTCGCGCTGCTCAGCCTGCGCTCGCCCGAGATCAGCCGCCTCTATCTCCAGTGCCGGCCCGACGAGGACGTCGCCGAGTGGTCCGACGAGCGCATCTGGGAGGAGCTCGAGGCCCGGGTCGGGGTCCCCGGCTACACGCTGAACCGCGGCCCGATCGCCGAGAAGGGCGTCACCGGCATGCGCAGCTTCGTGGTCGAGCCAATGCGCCACGGGCGGCTCTTCCTGGCCGGCGACGCAGCCCACATCGTGCCGCCGACCGGCGCCAAGGGCCTGAACCTCGCCATCTCGGACGTGACGCTTCTCGCGGAGGCGATCACCGACTGGGCCCGGAGCGGGAGGACGGCGCTCCTCGACGCCTACTCCGACGCGTGCCTGCGCCGCGTGTGGCGGGCCGAGCACTTCTCGTGGTGGATGACTTCGATGCTCCACCGCCCGCCCGACGCCGACCCGTTCGACCTCCAGCTCCAGCGGGCCCAGCTGCGCTACGTCATCCAGTCCGAGGCGGCGGCGCGGACCCTGGCCGAGAACTACGTCGGGCTGGCGGGGCGCCTGTGAGCGGCGCTACGACACGAGCGTGTCAACGTCGAACGCCGTCTCCTGCGGGGGCGACGTGAATCCGCCCCGGATGCCCCGCTCCATGTTCGGCAGGAGAGTGCCGTCGCGGAACGTCTCCCAGCTCTCCTTCGAGTCGTGGACCGCGCTGATCGCCCAGCCCTCCGCGCACGGGCCCGCGGCGTGGAAGATCTGACCGTCGGGCAGGCTGCCGTCGCTCGGGTGGACCGCGGCGATCGACGCCTCGTACTGCTCCTTGGTACCGCCCGGAAACACGTGCACGATCCCGTACGCCATGGTGGTTCTCCTCGCCGTTGAGTGAGCCCGGATGGGCGGCACGACCGTATCACTCGTTGCCGCCTGGAGCGGCTAGGCTCTGCGAGATGTCACGTGCTGTCGGGCCCGTGCGCGTCTTCATCGCAACGTCCCTGGACGGATTCATCGCGGGTCCGGGAGACGACCTCAGCTGGCTCCCGGAGGGCGGGGGCGAGGATCACGGGTACGACGACTTCATGGCCGAGATCGGCGCGGTTCTCATGGGCCGCACCACGTACGACGTGGTGCTGGGCATGGACGGCCCGTGGCCGTTCGGCGAGACGCCCGTCTTCATCGCGACCTCGCGTCCGCTCGACCCGGCCGCGCCGACCGTCCGTGCGGTCGCCGGCGAGCCCGAGCAGATGCTCGCGGCGGTGCGTGAGGTGGTCGCGGCCGGCGGGATCTATGTCGACGGGGGTGTGCTGATCCGCCAGTTCCTCGCCGCCGGGTTGATCGACGACCTCACGGTGACGATCGTTCCCGTCATCCTCGGCGCCGGCACGCCGCTCTTCGCCGGCCTGCCGGAGCGCCATCGGCTGACGCTGACCGGGTCGCAGTCGTACGGCAGCGGGCTGGTGACGCTGAGGTATCTCCCGGCACCCTGAACGCGGCGTCTGTGCGCGGCCTGCGCACCGCGGCGCTCAGTGCTCCCGGCGCTCGAACTCCAGCATGAGCTTGCGCAGCAGGCCGTTCAGCTGCTCCTTCTCCTGCGGCTGCAGGGCGGCGGCGAAGAGACTCTCCTTCTGGGCCTGCACTCCGATCGCCTTCTGAATCGTCTCCCGGCCGTGGTCTGTCAGCTCGACCACCACGCTGCGCCGGTCATCGGGGTCGGGCAGCCGCCGGATCAGATCGGCCTCCTCCAGCCCGTCGAGGCGGCTCGTCATGGCGCCGCTCGAGAGCTCCATCCGCTTGGCGAGGCGGCCGGGCGTGCTGCGATGCGGAGGGCCGATCTGCGTGAGCGAGTTCAGGACCTTGTAGTCGCCCATGTCGAGCCCGAACTCGGCGAGCGTCTCGTCGAGCGCGCGGTTGATGCGGCGGTTGATCCCGCCGATCCGGTCGACGATGCCCTCGACCTCCAGGTCGAGATCGGGGTAGGCGAGGTGGATCCGGTCGAGGAAGCTGTCGACGTGGTCCTGCTCGTCAGGCGGTGGATCCATCTCCCCGTAGTTTGCCATATTTGTTCTTGACGTCAAGAGATTCGGTCGCTACTATCTCGATCTCAAGATAGTTCAGATCGAGAGGTGCTCCCAATGTTGCAACCCACCGACATGACGACACGCCGGCTCATCGCATCCGAGCGGATCGAGCGACTGCGGCGGGACGCGCGGCCGAATCCCCGCGTCGCCGGCCCGGTGCGGCGGCGTGCCGGAGCCTTCCTCGTGGCCTCGGGCCTGCGGCTCGCGGGGCAGTGTGTGTGGTTCGTGGCCGCCGAGCCGGCGCCGGCCGGTGCGGCGTATCCTTCGTTCCTCCCGGATGGTGCCACGGACCACACCACCGTTCCGGGCTGACCACGTCGGCAGCCTGCTGCGCCCGCCCGAGCTGCACCGGGCGCGGGCCGACCACGCCGAGGGCCGCATCGACGCCGACGAACTCCGGGCCGTCGAGGACGAGGCGATCCGCGGCGCGATCCGGCTCCAGGCCGAGGCGGGCCTGCGGTCGGCCACCGACGGGGAGTTTCGCCGCAGCTCCTGGCACATGGACTTCATCTACTCGCTGGGCGGGGTGGAGAAGGTGATGGACTCGACGCTCAAGGTCGAGTTCCGAAACGCGGACGGGACGATGGAGTTCACGCCCCCGTCCCTGCGGGTCGCCGCGCCCGTCCACCTCGACGAGACGATCTTCGCCGATGCGTTCTCGTTCCTCGCCGGCCAGGTGGGCGCCGGCGTGACGCCGAAGCTCACGATCCCGTCGCCGAGCATGGTGCACTACCGCGGCGGCCGGGCGTCGATCGACGAGGCGGTCTATCCCGACATCGAGGAGTTCTGGGCCGACCTGACGGCGGCCTACCGGGAGCAGATCCGGCGGCTCGGCGAGCTCGGCTGCCGCTACCTCCAGCTCGACGACACGAGCCTCGCCTACCTGAACGACCCACGCCAGCGCGAGCACGCGGCGGCGATCGGCGGTGATCCCGAGCACCAGCACGAGGCCTACATCCGGCACCTGAACGAGGCGCTCGCCGGCCGCCCGGAGGGCATGGCGGTGACGACGCACATGTGCCGCGGCAACTTCCGCTCCGCCTGGGCCGCGGAGGGGAGCTACGAGTTCGTCGCCGAGGCGCTCTTCACCCAGCTCGACGTCGACGGGTTCTTCCTCGAATACGACGACGAGCGCTCCGGCGGGTTCGAGCCGCTGCGGTTCGTCCCGCCCGGCAAAATGGTCGTGCTCGGCCTGGTGACGACGAAGCGCGGGGAGCTCGAGCAGACGGACGGCCTGAAGCGTCGGATCGAGGAGGCAAGCCGGTACGTCGACGTGGATCAGCTCTGCCTCTCGCCCCAGTGCGGCTTCGCCTCGACCGTCGAGGGGAACGCGCTCACCGTCGAGGAGGAGCTGGCAAAGCTGCGGCTGGTCGTCGAGACGGCGGCGGACGTGTGGGGCTAGCCTGAACCTGAAACATCGGCGCCAGGCAGCGGTGTTTCACGCCGGGAGCGGCATCAGGTCGCGCGCCAGCGCGAGGGCGGTGTGCATGCCGTGGCCGACGTTCACCGAGACGAACGTGGTGCGCGTCAGGACGTAGAACCCCGGGAGCTTGCCGCCGGGGCCGATCGTCCGGTAGCGAAACGGGATGACCTCCGCCCGCTCCCCGTCGGCCAGCCGCTCGGGCCGGCGCGGCCAGGGCGGCGTCGTGATGCCGGGCCCGGGGTGGCCGCGGTGGTCGCGAGCTTCCGCTGCGCCAGCGCGGAGTGCCGCCCGAGGCTCAGCACCTGCACCTCGCCGGGCGGCTTGGGCGAGCCCGCGTAGGCGCTGCTGCGCGTCCCGGCGGCGGCGGTCTCGTAGAACACGATGAAGGCCTGGGCGTTCCCCACCGCCGGCTGCGACTTCGGGACGTGCGCTACGTGCTCGGTCTCGGTCGTCGCCGTTCGATCGTGCCAGCTTCGTCCGAACCAGAATCCGGGAAAGCCGAACGACGGTCCCGTCCCGACCTGCAGCTCGCGGTCAAGCTCGGTCGCCGATCCGACGTCGACATGGAAGAGCCGAGCGGCGGCCGGGTCGTGCCGGGGCATGGAGCCGATCACCCGCACCACGGCTGCGAACTGTCCGCGGAGCGAGATGACGAGATGGCCGTCCCGCAGCGCTGCGAGAGATGGCTGCCGCCCACATTGGTTACGTTGGGCGGGTCGAGCGCGGCTCGACGGCCGCAGCACTGAGGTCGGCCAGGTCGCCGAGGAACCTCCGCGATCCGATCCTCACCGTGATGTGATCGTGCCCGTCGTCGCGCTCGTATGCCCGGCCGGTGAACACCCATGTCTCGTGGCCGCCCTCAAGCCGGAATCTGCCCGTTGGGACGTCGATCCACTGCTCCTCGGCCGGGCGCTCGCCGTTGATCACGACGGAGACGTGGACGATGCTCTCCCGCAGGCGCCGGCGCAGCGCATCGGTCGAGCCGCTCCCGCTCCCCATGCAGCTCGTGAGCAGCACGACGAGCAAGGCCGCAGTGGCAGTGCGGATCGCGGAGGGCGGCCTCCGGGGATCCGGCGCCATATGCATCGTCGGCGAGCCTACCGGCTACAGCACCAGGCGCCGTGTCATGCGCCAGACCGACAGGCGCCACATCGCGACGCCGAAGGTCAGCAGGGCCGCCCAGTGCACCAGGTCCGCCCCGACCTCGAAGCCGAACGCCGCGTGGCGGACGAGCTGGACCGTGTGGTAGAGGGGATTCAACTGGGCGAGGTGCTGGGCCCATTCGGGCAGGCCCGTGATCGGGAAGAACGTGCCCGCCACCAGGAAGAGCGGCGTGATCACGGCGCTGATCACGTAGCTGAAGTTGTCGATCGACTTCATGGTGGCGGCCACCGTGATGCCGAATCCCGCCCAGCCGTAGCCGGCCACGAACCCGATGAACGGCACGGCGATCATCTGCGGCCGCGGGTCGAGCCCGAACGCGATCGCGACGAGGAGCGGTGCGCAGCCGTACACCCCGGCCCGCAGCGCGATCCAGAGCGCCTCGGCGGTCACGAGCTCCTCGGTGTCGACCGGCGCCGCCAGGATCGCGTCGTATGTCCGCTGGAACCGGTGCTTCACGAACGTCGAGAACATCCCCGGGAACACGCTCGAGAAGAGCACCGCGGTCGCCACCGTCCCGGTGCCGACGAACTCCACGTAGTCGTAGCCGCCGACGCGCGAGACCAGCGAGCCGAACCCGAAGCCGAAGGCGAGCAGGTAGATCGTCGGCTCGACCGTCGACGAGAACGTGGCCGAGCGCCAGTAGGTTCCGAAGTTCACGATCTCGCGGTAGAGCACGCCGGCGAGTGCCGGTCGCTCGAGCCGGTGCAGGCGCCGGGTGACCGTGCCGACGGTCACTCGATGTCCTCGCCGGTCAGGAGGACGAAGACGTCCTCGAGGGTCGCCGGGCGGCGCGCGCCCTCGTGGGCGAAGCCGTTCGCGTCCTCGATCCCGACGACGGCGACGCTCGTCCCCGTGCGGCGTGTCCGCAGGCCACCTGCGACCGCGGTCTGCTCGACCTCGGCGAGCCGGTCCGGCGGCCCGTACACCTCGAGCACCTCGCTGCCGGCGTGCTCGGCGACGAGCTCCTGCGGCCGGCCGGTCACCACGGCCTTTCCCTCCGACATGATCGTGACCGTGTCGGCGAGCCTCTCGGCCTCCTCGATGTAGTGGGTCGACATGAGGATCGAGGTGCCCTCGCTGCGAAGGCCGTCGATGAGCGCCCAGAGCTCCTGTCGCACCTGCGGGTCGAGCCCCACCGTCGGCTCGTCGAGCAGGACGAGCCGCGGGCGGTGGACGAGCGCCCGTGCGATCAGGAGCCGGCGGCGCATCCCGCCGGAGAGCTCATCGACGCGGGTCGAGCGGCGGTGGACGAGATTCGCGATCTCAAGGGCGCGCTCCACCGCGGGCCCGCGCTCGTGCCGCCCGAGCCGGTAGAGCCACGCGAACACGCGCAGGTTCTGCTCGACGGTGAGCGTGACGTCGAGGTTGTCGAGCTGGGGGACGACGCCGCACTCGGCCCGGGCCTGCTTCGACTCGCCGGGGAGCCGGTAGCCCAGCACCTCGAGCTCGCCCTCGTCGGCGATCGCCTGGGCCGTCAGCATCTTCATCGTGGTCGACTTCCCGGCGCCGTTCGGCCCGAGCAGGCCAACACAGGTCCCTGCCGGCACGTCGAGATCCAGCCCGTTGACCGCCGTGATCGGCCCGAAGCGCTTCGTGACGCCCCGCATCCGAAGCGCGATGTCCGCCTTTACCGCCACTGTCAGCACGGTACCGCGGAGCCTGAGATCAGGTGCGGGAACGTTGGCTCATGTACCACGCCTCACCGCGCCCCGCCCCGACGGAGGGTTGCGACTCTTCGGGAGGACGCGTACCAGGCGTCTGGGGCGAGACGCGGCTTTGCTCGGGAAGCGGGGCAATTGCCTCGACCGAGCCCCGTCAGACTACCGAAGCGCGGTTCGGGTGTCCACACCGGATCTACCCCACGGCGAACGGGTTCGACCAGGCCGTCGCGCCCTCGACGGAGACGACCTCGACGCGGCCCCACTTCCAGTACTCCGGCGGCTCAAACCTGGCCCGCGTGATGGCCCCGTCGTGGCGGCGGTCGAGCACCCGTCCGCGCCAGTTCATCGCGTACTGGCCCGCGTCCACCCGGCAGCCGTCCCACGGCCCCGAGCGCACCGTGACCGACCGCGCCGGCCCGCACCGCACCTCCACGCCGCCGGCGTCGACCTCGATCGCCAGGATCGCGGCGCCCGAGGTGGCGTAGAAGTCGCCCTCGCGGAGCGCGGACACGACCGCCTCGCGCGACCGCTCCGGGGCGGCGACCATCGTCCATGCCAGCCGGCTGTCCTGGCCCGGGTAGTGGGAGTCGTCGGTGGCGATGCCGAGGCACGATCCGCCGCGGTGCAGGATGTCGTCCCAGTGGACGGCGGAGAGCCCGTTTCCCTGGAGGAGCTCCGATCCGGCGTTCATCACCTCGATGCCCGAGAGCGCGGGCGCCGCCAGGTAGTCCTCGGCCCGCAGGCCGCTCCAGTACGGATGCGCCAGGTACGCCACGCCGCCCTGGGCAACGATCCAGTCCGCGGCGGCTGCGATGGATGGGAACTCCTCGCGCGGCTCGGGCAGGACGTCGATGCCGTACGCGAGCACGTCGGCGTCGAAGTCACCGCGACCGTCGAGCTTCGCCGAAAGCTCGCTCGACGGGATGAGCAGGACGTCGTCGTGCCCGGCGGTGGTGATGTGCCAGTGGTCGGTGATCGCGAGCACGTCGAAGCCGGCGCGGGCGTAGTGCTCGACGAGACCGTCCGGCGTCGCCTCGCCGTCCGAGTTCGTCGTGTGCGCGTGGAGCTGGCAGCGCAGCCATTCGCCGTCGCGGTTGAACGGGGCGATCACGCCCTGACGCTAGCGGCGCGCCCGGCCGCGGGGAAGGTCCAGAACGGGCCTCATGGGCCGGTCCACGACAGCGAACGCGGCCAGCGCCAGGACGTCGGTCGTGTCGTCCAGAAAGAGGGCAGCGAAGTACTCCCCGGCCGGAAGCGGCGGGAACGCCACCTCGCCGACGGGGACGGCGCCGGTGAGCCGCTGGTGCAGGGGAGGCGCGGTGAGGTCGGCGCCGGCGGCGAAGAGTCCCACCCAGTCCCAGCGGTTGGCCGTGCCGTCGCACCAGCGCACGGCGATCGGCTGGCCCGACCGCACGCGCCGGCGCACGTGGATCGCCGGAGCCGCCCCCTCGGCGGCCAGCCAGACCGGCGCCCGTGAGCGCACGCCGCCGCGGGGGCCGGTGAGCACGATCTCGTAGGGCCCCGGGCGGGCGCCGCGGGATGGGAGGACGACGCGGCCGTTCGCGTCGGCGTCGGCGGCCGGCCGCCAGACGACCGGCCGGGCCGCCGGCGCCCCCGTCCGCACCAGCGCGATCCGGCTGCCGGCGAGGGCGCGGCCCGCCAGGAGCGCGGAAACGCCGTCGCCGCAGGTCGCAGTCGCCGCCGCCGGGGCCGCGAACGCCTGGATCGTCCCCGGCACGAGCCGCAGCGAGGCCACGACCGCGCGGTGGTCGGTCGGCCACGGCGCGACCGGGATATCGACGTGCTCACCGCCCGGTTCGCCCGCGATGGCCGCCGACGTCACCTCGACCGGGCCGCCGACGAGAACGGCGTCGATCCGGTCGGAGCCCTCGCCCGGATCGGCCGGGAACCCCGGTACGGGCCAGGTGAGCCCCGGGCCGGCGTACGTGTCGGCGAACCCGGCGGCCGTGAGTGCGTCGGCGACCGGCCAGCCCGGCGCGCAGGGCGCGTTCAGCATTCCCGCCATGATGGCCGGGACCCCGTCACGGGCGAGACGCCGCATGGTGGCTGCCACCGCCTGGATCTCGGGCACCCGCAGGTCGCGCTCGCCGCCGGCCACGGTTGCGAACGGCTCTCCCGCAAGCAGGCGGGCGGGGCCGTAGCGCGCGGTCGAGAGGTGGACGTTCGCGACGGCGGCGTACCGGCCAGGCACGACCTCGACGACCACGTAGGGCTGCCCGGCGGGGCGCACGAGCGGCCATCGGGCGATGACGTCGAGCGCGGTGTCCTTGCCCGGCCACCCGAGCTCGTCGGCGAGTCGGCCCGTCGTCCCGCCGGCGTTCTGGATCGAGACCACGTCGGCGCCGGCGGCGCGGACGACGGCCGCCAGCGCCGGCACGGCGGCGGGGTCGCCCTCGTAGGCGTCGAGCGTCATGACGACGAGCTCCGCCGGGGCGTCGCCGGGCGTACCGGCCACCGGGGCGGCGGGCGGCGTGGGTGCGGCCACGGGGCGCGGGCCGCGCCTGCGGCGATCCTCGACCGGCCCGATGAGGCGTGCGAGCGTCCGCGCGGCCGGGAGCGCACCCGCCCGCGGCACGCGCCCGTAGCCCGCCAGAAGCGCCGCGCCGGCCTCGGGTGGCCGGGCCAGCATTTCCTCGGCCAGCTCGACCCGCACGCGGTCGGCGTCGGCACGAGCCCTGAGCTCGGCGCGCCCGACGGGCTCCGGGAGCGTCACGACCATGTGCAGACCCGCGCCGCCGCCCGCGATCGTCGCATCCGGCAGCGCCTCGGCGAGCGCGGCGGCGAGCGCGTCGCGCCGCTTCCGATAGCGGTCGCGCACGCGGCGCAGATGGCGGTCGAAGGCCGCCGTCTCGAGCATCCGGGCGAGCGCGAGCTGGTCGAGGACAGCCGGGCCGCCGTCGAGCAGGAGCCTCGTCTCGGCCGCGGGCGCGACGAGCTCGTGCGGCAGCACGAGCCAGGCCAGGCGGACACCCGGGACGAGCGCGAGCGACGCCGACCCGACGGAGAGCACGCGGTCGGGCGCGGCCGCCTGGAGGGCGGCGACAGCGCGGCCGTCGTGGCGGAGCTCGCCGCCGCGGTCGTCCTCGACGACGAACGCGGCCCGCGAGAGCAGTTCGGCCCTGCGACGATCGGGGAGCAGTGCACCCGTCGGGAACTGGTGCGCGGGCGTCGTGACC
>DATIDU010000053.1:0-4415 GCA_035456145.1 Gaiellales bacterium
TCCCTCGATCCGGGCCTCACCGAGACGGCCTTCGCCGTGGGTGCGGGCGACGACGTCGTCGCGGCGAGTGGGGCGGAGACCTATCCGTCCGCGGCGCGGCGGCTCCCGGTCGCCCTCGGCTCCGACGGCCGGCCCGACGCCAAGCGGATCCGGCGCCTGCGCCCCGACCTGATCCTCGCCCCGGCCTCGCTTGCCGGCGAGGCGACGAGCCTCGCGGCCCAGCTCCACGTGCCCGTCTATGTCGGAGGGGACGGAACTGTGCACGACATCGAGCACGACGTCGCCCAGGTGGGCGTGCTGACGGGGTTCGCCGAGCGGGGCCGCACCCTCGTCCAGAACATGCAGGGCCGGATCGCCGCGATCCGCCACGCCGTCGGCCAGGAGCCGCCCGTGCGCGTCTTCGTCGACAACGGCTTCTTCTACACGATCGACCCGAACGGGCCGGCCGGCGACCTGATCACGCTCGCCGGCGGCGTCGATGTGGCCGCCGACGCAGAGCCGGGCAAGCCGTATCCGCTCTCGAAGCTGCGCGCGGCCAAGCCGCAGGCCTACCTCGCCCTCACCGGCCGCGGCACCACACTGGCGGGGCTGCGCAAGAGCCCGGCCACCAAGCACCTGCCGGCCATCCGGTCGGGCCGCTTCCTGCTGATCGATCCAACAGCGCTCACCGACCACGGGCCGCGGGTCGTCGTCACGCTCCGCGAGATCGCCCACGCCCTGCACCCGTCCGCCCCGCTCGGCGCGTAGATGTACGACGCGGTCCTGCTCGACGCATACGGGACGCTGGTCGAGCTCGACGACCCGTTCGCACGACTGCGCGTCGCGGCGCGGCAGCACCTTGGCGTCGACGTCGATCCGGCCGATGCCGAGCGCGCCTTCAGGGCCGAGATGCAGCACTACTCGGACCGGTGCCACGTCGCCGCCGACGCCGGCAGCCTGGCGGCGCTTCGGGCCGAGTGCGCGCGCGTCCTGCTCGACGAGCTCGGGGTCGCGGCGTCCGCCGAGGCGGGCGACCGGCTGCTGTCCGACGCCGTCGCGTTTCGGGTGCTGCCCGACGTCGGGCCGCTCCTCGCCGGCCTCGCGCAGGCGGGCATCGAGACCGCGGTCGTGTCGAACTGGGACTTCTCGCTGCGGCACACGCTCGCCACGCTCGGGCTTGAGTTTGACGCGATCGTGACGTGCGGCGAGACGGGCGTCCGAAAGCCCGATCCGCGCATCTTCGCCGAGGCGCTCGGCCGCCTCGGCGTCGAGCCGGCGCGGGCGCTCCACGTGGGCGACCGGCCGGACTCCGACGCGGCCGGAGCCACGGCCGCCGGAATCGACGTCCGCATCGTGGATCGCACCGGGGCGGCGGACCGGCGGGATACGATCGCCACGTTGACCGACGTGCTGGAGCTCCTGTGACCAAGCGCCGGATCGGCACCGCCGCCGTCCACGGCGGACGCGTCCCCGACCTGCCCGGCGTCCCGGTCATCGCACCGGTGCACCGGTCGGTGATCTACGAGTTCGAGTCGGCCGCCGAATTCGGCGAGATCATGGACGACGCGAGCCGGGGCTACCTCTACACGCGGATCCGGAACCCGTCGACCGACGAGCTCGCGGCCGTCGTGGCCGAGCTCGAGGGCGCCGAGAGCGCCCACTGCTTCGCGTCCGGGATGGGCGCCCTCACCGCGGCCGTCTCCGTCCTCGCGCCGCCCGGAGCCGGGATCGTCGCCGCAAAGCAGATCTATGGCCAGACCCATCACCTGGTCGCGTCGCGCCCCGACGGCCGGCACGTCGACGTCGCCGACCTGGACGGGTTGCGGGCGGCGGCGCAGGGGGCGGCGTTGGTCGTGGTCGAGACGCTCTCGAACCCCAACCTCGCGGTTGCCGACCTGCCCGCCGTGTGCGAGATCGCGCATGCCGCCGGGGCGCGCGTGCTGGTCGACAACACGGTCGCGACGCCGATCAACTGCCGGCCGCTCGAATGGGGTGCGGACCTCGTCATGCACTCGGCGACGAAGTACCTGAACGGCCACTCCGACGTCCTCGCCGGCGTTGCGGCCGGGCCCGAGGAGCTCATCGCGAAGATCCGCACGCTCGAGCTCGAGCTCGGCGCCACGCTGGCGCCCGACTCGGCCTGGCTCGTCCGGCGCGGCATCCGCACCCTGCACCTGCGGGTCGAGCGCGCCTGCCGGAACGCGATGCGGATCGCGGAGTACCTCGATGCGCATCCTCGCGTGACGCGCGTCGTCTATCCGGGCCTCCCGTCGCACCCGGCCCACGACGTGGCCCAGCGGATTCTGGACGGGTTCGGCGCGATGCTCGCGTTCGAGGTCGAGGGCGGCCGGCCCGCCGGCGAGGCGGTGATGGACGGCGTCCGGCTGTGCCTGCGCGCCACCAGCCTGGGCGGCGCCGAGACCTGCGTCTCGCACCCGGCGTCGACCAGCCACCGGCAGCTCTCGGCCGACGAGCTTGAGGCGGCCGGGATCCGGCCCGGCGACCTGCGCCTCACCGTCGGGATCGAGGACGCGGACGACCTGATCGAGGACCTCGACCAGGCGCTTCGGTGACTCCCGAGCGGCGGGTGTCGCCGTGGTGGATGCTCTTCCCGGCGATCCTGTTCGTCCTGAACTTCATCGGCGGACTGGCGAGCAGCGGCGACAACCGCTCCAACGAGGTTTACGACGTGGCCGGACTCGTCGCGTCGGGCGCGATCGAGGCGGCGCTCGCCGGCTACGCCGTCCTCGCAGCCCACGTCTCGGGCGGGCCGATCGGCGAGACGCTCGCGATCAGGCGGGTGCCGCTCCGCACCGCGGCGGTCACCGGCGGCGTGGGGCTCGCCGTCGTCCTGGCGTCCGAGGCGATCCTCGACCCGATCTTCAACGGCGGGGCGCAGCAGGGCATCGAGCCGACGCACAGCCCGCAGACGACCCACCAGTGGACGGCGGTCGTCGTCGCGGCCGTCATGCTCGTCATCGTCGCGCCGGTCGCGGAGGAGCTGATCTTCCGCGGCCTCGGCTTCGCGGCCCTGGGCTCGGTCGCGGTCCCGGTCACGTCGCTTCTCTTCGCCGTCGCCCACGGCCTGCCGTCGCTCCTCGTCGAGGTGGCGGTGGCCGGCCTCGTGCTGGCCGAGATCCGGCGCCGGACGGCGTCCGTCCTCCCGGGCATGGGCGTCCACATGGCGTTCAACGGGCTCGCGCTCGCCGTTGCATTCCTCACCCTCTGACCGCACGCGACGACCCGGGGTCGCCGCCTCCTCGGGCGAAGGCCCTTAAACTGCGCGGATGCCGAACCTCGCCCAGGACCCGATCGTCGACGAGCTCCGGGCCCGGATCAGCGCCGCCGACGCCGACATCGTCGCGGCCTTGAACCGGCGCGCGGCCGCAGTCGCAGAACTGCACGCGCACAAGCGCTCCCGGGGCTATGAGGTGTTCGATCCCGCCCGAGAGGAGCAGGTCTTGACGGCCGTGCTCCGCGGGAACGCAGGGCCGATCTCCGACGAAGGGCTGCGCGAGCTGTACGGCGTGATCCTGCCCCTCTGCACACGGGAGGCCGAAAGCCCGTGAACGCCACAACCACTGCCGTCGTCGCCGCCCAGGACGTCACCCGCCGCTACGGCGAGGGCGACGCCGCGGTCGACGCCCTCCGCGGCATCACGCTCGACATCGTCCCCGGCCAGTTTGCCGCGGTCATGGGACCGTCCGGCTCGGGGAAGTCGACGCTCATGCACATTCTCGCCGGCCTCGACAAGCCCACCTCGGGCGTCGTCGCGATCGCCGGCACCGACCTCACGAACCTCTCCGACAAGAAGCTCACGCTGCTGCGCCGTCATCAGGTCGGCTTCGTCTTCCAGTTCTTCAACCTGCTGCCGGCGCTGACGGCCGAGGAGAACATCCTGCTGCCGCTCCAGATCGCAGGCCAGAAGCCCGACAAGGAGTGGGTCGGCACCGTGGTGGAGCGCACCGGTCTCTCGGACCGCCTCGACCACCGGCCCGCGCAGCTCTCGGGCGGCCAGCAGCAGCGCGTCGCGATCGCCCGCGCGCTCATCTCGCGGCCGGCGGTGATCTTCGCCGACGAGCCCACCGGGAACCTCGACTCGACCACCGGACACGAGATCCTCACGCTGCTCCGCGAGGCGGTCGACGCCTACCAGCAGACGACGGTGATGGTGACGCACGACGCGGGCGCCGCGGCAAGCGCTGACCGCGTGCTCTTCCTCGCCGACGGCCTGATCGTCCGGGACGAGCGCGGCCAGAGCGCCGGCGACATCATCACCACGATGTCCCAGATCTCTGCCTCATGACCCGCTACACGCTCCGAGGCCTCCTGAGCCACAAGCTCCGTTCGACCCTGACCGCGATCGCGATCGTCCTCGGCACGGCGATGATGGCCGGTACGTTCGTCATCACCGACCAGATCGAGAGCGCCTTCTC
>DATIDU010000054.1:0-6183 GCA_035456145.1 Gaiellales bacterium
CCGGACTGCGAGTAGCCGGCGTTGTTCACCAGCGCCCCGACCGACCCGTGCTCCGTCTCGACGGCGCGGACTGCAGCCGTCATCGACTCGGGGTCGGTCAGGTCGAGCCGGAGCGTCTGGCAGCCAATCTCTCGCAGCTCATCGAGCCGGCCGGGGTCGCGCGCGGTTGCCCAGACGTCCCAGCCGCCCGTGCGGAGCCGCCGCGCCGTGGCGGCGCCGATCCCCGACGAGCAGCCGGTGATGAGCACGGAGCGCGCCATCGGATTCGAACTCTACGCCTGCACGACAACTTCCAGGTCCTATGTAAACGGGGCTTAAGGACCTTGTGAGAATCCCGCCGGGAGCGTGCGGATCGCCCGTCATCCCGCCGATGATGCCGGCATGCCCCGAACGCTCCGAGTCTCCGCGGCGGCCGTCGTCGTCGCCATGCTCGCAGCGCTCGTCCTCGCCTCCCAGGCGACCGCGGCCGCGAACTTCCACCATAGGGTCTTCTACCAGCAGTTCAACCATGCGCTGAAGCGGCACACGTGGACGCTCTACAACGGCGTCCCGACGTGCTGCAAGGACTCGCGCTGGGCGCCGTCGCACGTCGTGGCGAAACACGGCGCGCTTCGCATCAAGACCTACCGGGATGCGCACTACGGCGGCAGCTGGGTCTCGGGCGGCGTGTCGATGGCCCGCATGGTGAACCAGACGTACGGCCGATGGGTCGTGCGCTTCCGGATGAGGAAGGGCGTCGGCGTCGGCATGGACGTGGCGCTGCGGCCGAGCGGGAGCGGGACCGTCGTCGACTGGATCGAGGAGTCGTCGGACAAGGGCGGCGCACGCCGTATCGAGACCGCGACCCTTCACTACGGCGGCACCCGTGTCCACGCGCGGGTGCGCGCCAACTTCACCCGCTGGCACACGATGACGCTGTCGTGGATCCCGGGCCGGATCACGGTCAAGCTCGACGGCCGCCGGTGGGCGAGGTTCGGAAGCCATGTCCCGTCGTCTCCGATGCATCTGGTCATGCAGACCAACACCGGCACGAACGGGTTCACCGGCGTCATGCCGGACGCGACCACACCGCGGCGTGTCGCGCTCCAGGTCGACTACGTGGCCGTCTACCGCTACCGCTGAGCGGTCGCGGCGGCCCCGTCCGCACCGAGCCGGGCCGCCTCGGCTCGCGCGTGGCGATGCATGGCGTAGGCGGTGACCGCGAGGACGACGAGCGCGGCGCCCACGCAGACGAGGGCGTGGAGCTCGGCCGTCGCGAAGTCGCGCGTGCCGTGGGGGTTGCAGACGAGCTGATGCGGGGGCTCGCCGTTTCGTACGCAGTACATCGTGTAGAGCCGTTGCTTGCCCAGGTGGATCGCCAGCTCTCCGAGGGCGATCGCCGCCGTCATCCCCGTTGTGAGCATCGCCCCGCGCACGACCGCACCGCGGGTCGCGCGGGCGCTGGATGCCGCCCAGACCGTCCAGGCCACGCACAGGGTGAGGACGGCGACGCCGAGGCCACCGAAGAAGAGATGCAGCGGAAGCGCGGGGCGCGGCGCGTCCTGGTACCCCGGATCCTTCGCAGCGGCCGCCGCCATGAGACCGACGGCGCCCGCGGCGCCGATCGCCAGCACAATGCCCGCCGCGGACCGGCCGCCGCCCGCCCTGGCAACGTCGCGGACGGAGCCGAGTCTCACAACCGCCGCCCGGGCCGCATCGTCTGCACCAAGCCCCGACGCGCAAAGCGCCGCTTCTGACTCGCGCAGGTGATCCTCCGCCTCGGCAAGAAGGCGCTCCCGGTTCGGCCGGCCGCGCAGCCTGCGGTCGAGGTCGGCGAGGTAGTCGGCGATCGGATCGCGCGTCACGCCGGGGCCGCGATCATCCGGCCGACGCTGCGCGCGAAGCTCCTCCACTCCGCCACGCGCTCCGTCAGCGCCTCCTCGCCGGCGGCCGTGAGCCGGTACACCCGCCGCCTGCGGGCCCCCGCCACCGTCTCCGAGCTGGCGAGGAGGCCCGCCCCCTCGAGCCGGTAGAGAGCCGGGTACACCGTCCCCTCGGCCAGGTCGAACGCGCCATCGCTCGCCTCCGCCAGCCGCTGGATCACGGAGTAGCCGTGGGCGGGCGAGTCCCGCAGCACGGCCAGGATCAGCATGTCGAGGTGGCCCTTCAGCGATTCGGAGCGCATGCCGCCAGCATACCTAGAATCGCTAAGCTTTGCACTCCTGAGCCTCTGGCCGGGGCCGAGGTGTTCAGTATACTGAACACATGCTCGGAGATCTCATCCGCCGTGAGCGCGAGCGGCTCGGCATCTCGATGCGCGAGGCGGCGCGCCGCATCGGGATCTCGCCGGCCTACCTGGTCGAGCTCGAGCACGGCCTGAACCCGACCACCGGACGTCCGCCGACCCCCTCCCCCGCCGTCCTCGCCGGGATCGAGCGAGCGCTCGGCGTCGACATCACAACGCTCCTGCGGCTCACGGCCGGCGCCTCGCCGCCGTCGGCCCACATGCTGCTCGTCCAGGCCGGGCGGCGGCGGTCGGCCCGCGTCGCCGCGGCGCGCGCCTTCGGCGACGGCATCGACGCCTGGATCGACGCGGGACCGCTCGCGACACTCGCGTCCCTGTCCGCACCGCCGGGCCGCCGCCTCGGCCTCGTCTTCGGCTCCCGCTCGGCCACGCTGGACATCGCCGCCGACCCGGCGGCGGTGCTCGCCGCCGAGCGCACCTGGGAGGACGACGTCGCCGCGGCGTGCCGGGACGCGGGCGGAGGCGCGCCGGCGGCGAACGTGTGCGTCTACCGCGAGCGCGACCTGCGCGCCGCCCCCGGCGACCCGGTGGCGGTCGCGATCGACCTGATCCGGTCGCATCCGCATGTCGCCGCCCAGGATGCGAGCGGCCGGGTGACGACAGGCCCGCCCGCCATCGAGGTGATCCTGGCAGCCGTCCGCCCGGCCGGCGTGAGCGACGCGGCGTGGGCCGCCCTCTCGGCGGCGGCCGCACTCGGCCTGCATCGCGAGGCGGCGTGAACCGTCGTGCGGCAGCCGGCGCGGCCATGGTGCTGGGCACGAGCGCGAGCATCCAGATCGCCGCGGCGATCGCCCACGACCTCTTCGACACGCTGACGCCGATGGGTGTCTCGGCGCTCCGCTTTGCGCTCGGCGCGGCGATCATCATCCCCGCCGTGCGCCCGGCGGTGCGCGGGCGCGACCCGGAGACCTGGCTCGCCATCGCCGTCTACGGCGTCTCACTCGGCGTCTTGAACGTCACGTTCTTCGAATCAATCGAGCGGCTGCCGCTCGGTCTCGCCGTGACATTCGCGTTCCTGGCCCCGCTCGCGATCGCATTGGCCGGGTCGCGCCGCCGCCGCGACGTCGCCTTCGCCCTCCTTGCCGGGGCGGGCGTCGTCGTCCTGGGAGGCGTCGACCAGCCCGGCTCCGCCGCGGGTGTCGTGCTCGCGATCATGGCCGGATGCGCATGGGTGTCCGTCGCGTTTGCGGGCCGCGAGGTCGGGCGGCGGACACGGCGGATCGACGGGCTGGCGCTCGCGATCCCGGTCGCCTGCCTCGTCACGCTGCCGCTCGGGATCTCGCACGCCGGGGCCCTCGACGCCCGCGCGCTCGCGCTCGGCCTCCTGATCGCGGTCGGCGGGATGATCCTCCCGTTTGCGCTCGAACTCGAGGCGCTCCGCCGGCTGGAGCCGCGGATGATCGCGGTGATCTACAGCGCCGACCCGGCCATCGCCGCGGTGATCGGCGTGGTCGCGCTCTCCGAGAGCCTGACGCAGGCGCAGGTGATCGGCATCGCTCTGGTCATCGTCGCCAGCCTCGGAGTGACGGCGGGCGCGCCCTCGTCGGAGCGGGCTCAGCCGTCGGAGCGCTCGGCGGCCGCGGCGGCCTCGCGGTAGGCGCGCTCCTCGCGGCGGATCAGGTCGGGGTTCGTGCCGGCGGCGTGCGCCAGCTCGAGCGTGAGGAGCTGCAGCCCCACGGCGCCCGAGATCAGGGCCTCGGCGACCGACGCGGCGGGGGCAAGACCCAGCGGCTCGCCGAGCACGACGGACGGGATGCCGATGACGCCGAGCGCCGCATCGAGGTCGGCTCCGCGCTCGGCGGCGAGCGTCCCGCCGCCCGGATCGAGCGCCACGCGCACGAGCGCCGTCGACTCGGCATCACATCCGGCCAGATGGCCGTGCAGGGTGGTCTCGAGCCGATGGGCGTTCGCGGAGATGCGGGCGCCCTCCTCGATCTTGAGGGCCAGCTCGCGGGCGGTCACGAAGTCGGCGCCGAGCCCGGCGGTCAGGATGCGGCGGCCGTCGTGGATCGACCGCGCCGCGTCGGCGATCCGCGGCCGGGCGGCGACGGCGGTGTCGATCGCGTCTGTCAGGCGGGCTGCCGGGACGCCGCTTCCGGCGATACCGGCACCGGCCACGATGGCGCTCACGTACGCAACGGTGTGGCACCAGGAGCGGTCGTGAAACGGCGTGACGACGACGTAGTCGGCCGCCTCAGGCACGCTGGTCGCCGGATGCGCAGTGACGGCGGCCGTGACGGCGCCGGCCTTCTTCGCGGACTCGAGCGCGAGCCGCGTGGCGCGGGTGCCGCCGTCGTGCGAGATGCCGATGCAGAGCCCGCCGGCCCGCGGCCGCACCGTGGCGTCGAGCGCCTCACGCGCCTCGACCCAGGCGCCCGGCATCGCGTCGGCAATGAGCGCCGCGACGGCCATCGCGCCGTGCTCGGACGTCCCGCACCCGGTGACGACGATCGGCGCGCTCAGGGCGACCGCATCCCGGATCGCCGCGGCCACCTGGGCGGTCTCCTCGCCCGCGCCCTCCAGGATCGCCGTGGGCAGGTCGCGCTCGGCGAGGATCATCTCCTCCATCACCCACGGCGGCCCGTCGCGCAGCTCAGGGTACTCGTCGGTGAGCCAGCTGCGGTCGTCGGTCATCGCGGCGCCAGCCTACCCGACCCGGCCGCGCGCGAAGTCAGCACGCGGGGCCAGATCAGCGTGACGACCAGCATCGGCAGCTCGCCCTCGTGGTGCACCTCGCTGCAGTCGTGGCCGATCGCGGTGCTCCGCAACGCGATCACCAGAAATCCCGCCCAGAGCACCGAGACGCCCAGCAGGCTCCAGAGCTCGACCCGCCACGCCCACGCGCGGCGGACGAAGATCAGGCCGAAGGCCGAGCAGGCGAGCGCGAAGAGCGAGCCGGCATAGACATCCGAGAGGTCGACCCCACTGCCCCCTTCAGGCGAGGGCTCGCTACAGCTCGTAGCCGGGGCTCTCGCGGTCGAGCCGGCGCTTGACCGCCTCGAACAGCTTCCCGGAGCCGACGTCGTCGCGCTGCATCTGCGCCGCCGTCGTGCGGACGACCTCGTCGGGGACGGCGATGAGCGGACGACCCGTTGACTGGGCCAGGACCTGCACCTCGCACGCCCGCTCCAGGAAGTAGAGCCGCGACCATGCCTCTGCTGGATCCTTCCCGATCACGATCACACCGTGGTTCTCAAGCATGACGACGCTCGTCGAGTCGCCGACGGCCGCGCCGATCCGCTCGCCCTCGTCGGCGGCGTGGGCAAGACCGCCGTACGCGCAGGTCTCCACACGCCCGTGGAACTGCATGGCGGACTGGCTGAGCGCGGTGTCGAAGCCACCCTCGGTGGCGGAGACCGCCGTGGCATACGGCATGTGAGTGTGAAACACGCACCGGGCCGTCGGGCGAGCGCGATGGACGCCGCGGTGGATCATGAACGCCGTGATCTCCCATTCCCCCTCGCCGTCCACGACGTTGCCCTCACCGTCAACGGCGATCAGGTCGGACGCGCGGAGCTCCGACCAGTCGGGCCCGTACGGGTTCAGCAGGAACAGGTCGTCGCTGCCGGGAACGGCGTAGCTGAAGTGGTTGTCGATGCCCTCGTTGTAGCCGTGCAGCGCGGCTGCCCGGAGCGAAGCGGCCAGGTCGATCCTGGCCTGCCGGAGGACGTCGACCCGGTTCTCCTCGATGAGGGTCATGGGCGCGACTGTAGCAGCCACCGGCGCGTGCGACGCATCACTCTCTCGTGCATCGCCGCCGGTGACGAATGGAGCTAGCCGGGCTCGAACCGGCGACCTCCACGCTGCCAGCGTGGCGCTCTCCCAGCTGAGCTATAGCCCCAGGTCGACCCGGAGTATACCGGCGGGCTCGACAACCCAGCCTGCGTGAAACATCGACG
>DATIDU010000055.1:0-4978 GCA_035456145.1 Gaiellales bacterium
GCCCGACCCGATCGAGCTGCTGCGAAGCCGGCGCTACGTCGCGATCCTCGTGCTCGGCGCTGTCGTGGGGGTGCCGGTCGCGGCGGTCGCGTACTTCTTCCTGAAGATTGTCGGCGAGCTTCAGCAGTACGTCTTCACGACCCTTCCCGGCGATCTCGGCTTCGACACGGAACCCGCCTGGTGGCCGATCCCGATGGTCGCCATCGGGGGGCTGCTCGTCGCGCTCGCGATCACGCGGCTCCCGGGCACGGGCGGACACGAGCCCTCCGGAGGGTTCAAGACCGGGGAGACCCAGCCGGCGGCACTCGCGGGGATCGTGGCCGCGGCGCTGGCCACGCTCAGCTTCGGCGCGGTGCTCGGGCCCGAGGCGCCCCTCATCGCGATCGGCGGCGGCCTGGGCGTCCTCGCGATCAACCTCACCCGCCGCGACGTCCCCGACACCGCGCGCCTCGTGATCGGGGTCGCCGGGAGCTTCGCGGCCGTCAGCACGCTCCTGGGGTCGCCGCTCACGGGTGCCTTCCTGCTGATGGAGGCGGCAGGGGTGGGCGGCCCGATGCTCGGGGTTGTGTTGACCCCCGGGCTCCTGGCCGCCGGCGTGGGAGCGCTCATCTTCGTCGGCCTCGACAACTGGACCGGTTACGGCACGTTCTCGCTCGCCGTCCCGAATATCCCGCCGTTCGGCTCGCCGGACCTCGCGGAGTTCCTCTGGGCCATCGCCGCCGGCGTCGCCGGCGCCGTCGTGGGCGTGGCGATCCGGCGCGGGGCGCTCACACTCCAGCCTGTCGTCGCACGCCGGCGCATGCTGTGGACACCCGCCGCCGGAGTGGCGGTCGGGTGCCTGGCGGTCGTGTTCGCGGAGGCCACGGACCGCGGCTCATCGCAGGTGCTCTTCTCCGGTCAGGACGCCCTGCCCGGGTTGATCCACAGCGCAGGCGGGTGGACGGTCGGCGCGCTCGTGCTGCTCGTCGTGTGCAAGGGCGCGGCATACAGCCTGTCGCTGAGCGCCTTCCGCGGCGGCCCGGTCTTCCCCGGCATGTTCGTCGGCGCGGCGGGAGGCATTGCGCTGTCTCACCTACCGGGGCTACCCATGATCGCGGGCGCCGCGATCGGTATCGGAGCGGTGACCGTGGCCATGCTCCGGCTGCCGCTCACGGCCGTCCTGCTCACGTCGCTCTTCCTTCAGGCCGACGGACTCGCGCTCATGCCCCTCGTGATCGTCGCCGTCGTCGTCTCACACGTCGTCACGGCGAGGCTCGAGGTGACGGCCATACCTTCTTCCGCCGGTGCGGGTGGCCAGGGGCCGCCGCACCCGCCATGAACGGAGACCGCATGTCTGCTCCACCACCCGGAGACGCACAGCCCGACCCTCGAACAACCCTCGTCGCGCGACGCGCGCAGAGGATCGCCGGCCGGCGGTTCATGACGCTCGGACTCGCCTCGACCTTTCTCCTGCTCGCGTTCCTGGGAGCCGTCGTCATGTGGCTCCTCGACGAAAAGAACTTTTCGTCGTTCGGCCTTGCCGTGTGGTGGGCGCTCCAGACCGTGACCACCGTCGGCTACGGGGACGTCGTGCCCACGACGGCTGCCGGCAAGTTCATCGGCTCGATCGAGATGGTCGTCGGGATCTCGTTCATCGCCTTTCTCACGGCCACCGTGACGAGCATCGCGATCGAGCGCGGCGCGGCCGAGAAGCAGGAGGCGGCTCTGAAGGCCGCGACCGACAACACCCAGCGCATCATCGACGCGCTTGGGCACGGCCAGAAGGCCGTCGCCGAGCTGAACGCCCGGCTCGATCGCATCGAGGCACGGCTCAACCGGTGACTCAGCGCAGGTACTCGCCCAGCTCCTCCCACGAGGCGCGCGTGTCCTCCGTCCTCTCGTGCGGACGGCGGAACTCGGCCACGTACATGCAGATTTCGGCGAGCGCCCACCGCTCCCGGTAGAAGCCGAGCGCGTCTTCGTCCAGTCGGACGGGACCGAGAACCGCGCGGTACTCGTCCCAGCCCGTCAGGTCGTCGTCCAGCACCATCCACAGGTCACGCTCCGGCGGGCCGATCAGGGCCGTGTCCCAGTCCACAAGCCGCAGGCCGCCCGTCGGGTCACGGATCGCGTTCGCGCTGTGCGGCTCGCCGTGGGTGACAACCCACAAGGCCGGCTCCCCGCGGAGACGTCCGGCGAGCCGATCGAAGGCGCGCAGGCGCTCCCGGACGCGGCCGGCATGCGCCCGAAGCAGCGCCCTGGCCGGCTCGGCAAACGGCCCGTCGTTCCAGGACGTTTCGAGCTGCGCGAGGCCCGCATCGAGCGCCTCCCGGCCCGGAATGGCGAAGTCCTCCCGTCCCGGAAGGCCGGCCGGGACGAGCCCCGACGCGGCGTGCAGGCGGCCGAGCAGCGCCCCCATGAGGCGGCGGTCATCGTGGCGCGAGTAGTCGCCCGACTCCTCCGCGGTGCCTTCGACGAACGGCTCCACGCGGACGGCATACCGGGCGTCGAGGCGGCGCAGGACCGCTCCGCGGCCGGACGGAATCGGGGCCTGGACGAACTCCAAACCGGCGTCGCGGAGCGCGGCCGCCGTACGAAACGCCCGGTCGAGGTCCGCGAACACGTCATCGGGAGCCCGGTCGCCGTGCTGGCGCGCCGAGAGATCGTCGGCACTCACGAACCAGCGCGCGCCGTCGGCTCCGACCGCCTCCCAGTGGTGGGTGCCGAAGCCGACCGGCAGATAGTCCAGGCGCGCGGGATCGATGCCCCAGTGACGCTTCAGCGCATCCGCGAGGGCGGCTCGGTCAAGGGTGGGCGGCTCGCTGTACACGGCGACACGATAGGAGGTTGGGACACGGCGTCCCACCTCCCACCTCCACGGCTCAGTCGTTGTGGTTCACGACCTCGATGTTGTGGCCGTCCGGGTCGAGCACGAACGCGCCGTAGTAGCCCGGGTGGTAGACGGCGCGCTCGCCGGGAGCGCCGTGATCGTCGTAGCCCGCGGCGAGCGCGGCGGCGTGAAAGGCCTGCACCGTGGCGTCCGCGTCCGCGGAGAAGGCGAGGTGGACGTGCTCGGTGAGCGGGCGCTCGTCACGCACGAGCGAAAAGGAGAAGTCGGTCCCGGAGAACCGCACGCGATCCGGCTCGTCGTGCGCGAGGCGGAGCCCGGCGTACGGCGCAACCGTCGTGTAGAAGCTCCGCGACGCCTGCGGGTCGCGGACGCGGAGCCACAGGTGGTCGATGCAGCCGCCGGGCACGGGACGCTCGCGGTCGGTGTGGACCGCCTCGACGCTGTTGCCGTCCGGGTCGAGCAGGAAGCCGCCGTAGTAGCTGGGGCCGTACACCGTGCGCGGCCCGGGCTCGCCGTCGTGCGCGTACCCGGCGTCGGTTCCGGCCTCCCAGAAAGCGTCGACGGCAGCGCGGTCGGGTGCGCGGAAGCCGACGTGAAGGCCGCGGGTCAAAGGATGCTCCCGGCTGACCGAGCCGATCCACCAATCCTCCCACCCGACCATTTCCGCATCCGCGTGGTTCGGCTCGATGCCGAGCAGGGACAGCACGGTGCGGTAGAAGCGTTCGGACGCGGCGAGGTCGGACACGGCGACTCCTACATGGTCGAACATGCCCCGAGGCTACCAGCGTGGCTTGAATCGGAGGAGAGAACGCGGCTGAAGGGGCTCGAACCCTCGGCATCCAGCCCTGCCGGGGCGGTTTCGGACTGTCCCCGCGACAGCCCTAAGGATGCGCGTGTGCCGGGCTCACCGTGCCACACGTGAACGCGCACACCATGCTCCGGGCCGAGGGCACGCAGTTCGTCCTCGGCTTGCCGCCCGTGATGAGCCCGTCCGGCAGCCGGCCGGGCTCCGGGCACTGGGGACAGCTGTACGTTCAGGCAGGGGCGAGTTCGCCGTAGAAGTAGGACGCGGTAACTCCACCGTCCATGAGAAAGTCACTGCCCGTGATGAACGCGCCACCCGAGCCCATGAGAAGTGCGCCGACAGTTCCGACCTCATCCGGTGTGCCGCCGCGCCCGGCGGGGCAGAGGTCGATCATGCGGCGGTAGGCCTCACCGCGAGGCCCAGTCAGCTCGTCCCTGGCGAGCGGCGTGAAGATGATGCCTGGACTGATGGTATTGACCCGGGCGCCCCGCTTGCCCCAGCGAACGGCCTCAGCCATCACGCGCAACGAGTTTCCCCGCTTGGCGAGCTGGTAGGCGTGCAGGGGATCCGTCACCTGGCCGGGCTGGAGCATCGGAAGCTTCAGCAAGTCATCGGCTGGGGTCATCGCCAGCGCGGCGTTCTGCTCCGCCGTAACGGCGCCAAGCCTATGCCCGGACTGGGACGCGATTACCACCCCCGCTCCGCCGGGCGCGACGACGTTTCCGAACTCCTCAAGCACCAACGCGGTGCCGTACAGATCGACGGCAAGGATGGCCGCCGGCGGCGCCTGGCTCGGTGAGACACCCGCCGCATGGATGATGCCGGTGACCTCACCCGCGGTCGTGGCTGTCTCGACAAGCGAGTGAACCGACTCACGGGACGACACATCGACGGTCTCGGTGTTGACGTCGAACCCTGCGTCACGCATCACCTCCGCCGCGGCCTCGGCGTTCGCACGGTGCAGGTCTGCCACCACAACCTGCTTGCCGGCGCCGACCCGCCGGGCGATGGCCTGACCGATCGATCCTGCTCCGATAACGACGATGACTTCGCTCATGGGAGAACTCCTGACTCATCGCGGAGGCCGTTCCAGTACCCGCGTGCTGCTTCTCGCACGCCGCGGACCGCCAATCGCGGAACCAGGTCCCTCGCCCGCCGGCAGTCTCCACCGTCACGAGCCCGCTGCGCCCTTGTGAGGCATGGGACGAGCGGGCGGGGTCGGCGAGCGGCGGTCCCGGCTCACTCCCGGTCGGCGGCGTGCGCGAGCGCCGACGCGGTCTGGCAGCCGACGATCGCCGGAGCCTCGTGAACGAGCGCATCATTCTGGAGGGCCTCGACCATGA
>DATIDU010000056.1:0-9766 GCA_035456145.1 Gaiellales bacterium
CAGGTCAGGTCGATCTCGGTAGGCGACGTGGCCGTCGCCTGCAGGTTCGTCGGAGGCGCGATGGTCGAGACGTCCGTCGTGAACGTGAGGTCGTCAACGGTGAACGAGTCGAGGTTCACTGCCTTCTTCTCTTCGACGAAGAAGTCCAGGGTGTCCCCGGACGAGACCACGGTGTAGGAGAACGGGCTGAGCGGTATCCAGCTCCCGTTCCCGGTGGTGCACCCCGTCACGGTCTTCGACGTCGTGCCGGACTCCTTGATCTTGAAGCAGATGCTCTTCCCGGACGCGGCCAGGAACTGACCGCCGGCGACATAGACATCGCCCGCCGCGGCCCCCGTCACGACGTTGGCCGCCGCCTTGATCGCGAACGTGCCCGTCCCCCCTGTCGTCGTGACCTGGGCGGCGTGACCGCTCGTGTTTCCGGGGACGAGCGCCAGCGTCGCGTTCTGACCCTTCCAGCCGGTCAGCGAGCCGCCCGAGGACTCGAAGTCTCCGTTGGTGAGGACGTTGACGGTGGACGCCAGCGCCGACGTCGCGAGGATCGCCATCGTGGCGAGCACGAGGGCCAGGATCGCTCGGGTGCGCGTGATACGGGTCGCCGGTGCTCCTTCGTCGGAGGGCCGCCTCGATCGGCGGGCGCCCAGCACGCCTCCGGCCCTGAAGATCGCTCGATCAAGGTTATGGGGACGTCAGGAAAATGTCAAGGCACATCCCAACTTCTGGCTCCCTGGGAGGGTGTTCCGTGAGAACCGATCCCACGTATACTGCACGACATGCAACAGAACCCCACGCGCCTTCCGACCGTCGTCTTCAGCTCCGTGGTGCGCTCGACGCAGCAGCTGGAGAGTCACGGCGGCGTCTATCTTCTCGACCTCGAGACCGAGCAGCTGACCCAGATGATCGACTGGGACGACCAGTCCATCGACCTCTCCCAGCGCGGCGGCGACCGCGGCCTGCGCGGCATCGCGTTCTGGGAGGACCGGATGTTCCTGGCGGCAGCCGACGAGATCTTCGTGTACGACCCGTCGTTCCGGCTCCAGGGGTCGATCAAGAACCCGTATCTGCGCCACTGCCACGAGATCAACACGGGTGGCGGCAAGCTCTTCCTGGGCTCCGTCGGCTACGACACGATCCTCGAGTACGACATCGAGGCGGAGCGGTTCAGCGCGGGGTACTGCATCCGCTACTCCCCGCTCCGGCGAAAGCTGCGCCGCAAGAACCGCGAGGGGTTCCAGTTCCGCCCGCGCCCGACGCTGACCGTGTTCGACCCCAACGAGGACGGCGGGCCCGAGAAGGGCGACACCGCGCATCCCAGCTTCCCGTGGTGGGAGGACGGGACGCTGTATGTCGCCGGCGGCGGGCTGGGGCACATCTACGCCATCCGCGACCGGCGCATGCGCCGCTTCGCCCGCATCCCGTTCGAGTCGCACAACGCCCATCCGTTCCGCGGCGGCCTCCTCATGAACCACTCGCCGACGCACCGGATGATGTTCACCGACATGCGCGGCCGGATTCTGAAGACGTGGCCCGTGCCGGTCTACGACAACGACAAGCTCGAGTTCGCGAACGTCCCGCGCGACCACGCCTACCAGGGGTTTTGCCGCGGGATCGCCCCGTTCAGCGACGACATCATCATCCAGGGCTCGTCGCCCGCCACGATCAACCTGTTCCGGTGGGACCCGCCGGAGCTGATCAAGTCGATCAACGTGACGATGGACGTCAGAAACTCGGTGCACGGTCTCGAGCTCTGGCCGTTCGCGGACGTCCCGAGCGCCCCGCCTGCAAACGGCGCGCAGTAGAGCCCGGCGGGGTCTCAGCTGCCGAGCGCGGTGCGCGCCCGGCGCGGCAGCGTGTAGGTGAGCGTGCCCCACGGCCGGTAGCGGGCGTTCGCGCGCCGGAACCGATCGAGCTCGGCATCGAGTGCCGGCCCCGCGTACGCATCGAGCCGGGCCTCGGCGTGCCGGTAGAGCTCGAGGTCGACCCAGTTCTGCTCCTCGATCATCCTGATCGTCTCGGCCGGAACGTCGGACCGCGCCAGCTTGCGCCGCGAGACGTTCGCGTTCACGTACGTGAGCCGGCCCCAGCCGAGCTCGCGCCGGATGGCCAGGAGCGTTTCGTCGAACCGCTCCGCGACTCCGGCCACGGCGAAGGACTCGTCGATCCTCGCCTTGGCCCGGTCGAGCATCTCGCGCGTACATCCTCCGTACGGAGTCGTGGTGTCGGCGAGGATCGCCCGCGTCTGGCTGTTGTCGAGCTCGAGCGCGATGCCGCTCTGAAGGTAGGCCGGCAGGTCCATGTCCTCCCCCGCGACGACCTCGTGGAAGCGGTGGCCGGGCCAGTACCGCGCGCTCTTGTAGCCCGAGAGCGCCCGCGCAACGGGATGCCGGAGAAGCGTGATGTACGTCGAAGGCCGCGGCACATGCTCGTGGATGCCGTAGACCATGTGGGCCATGATGAGCCGCGGCCGGGCCCGCTCCGCCTCGGACAGCTCGGCGAAGCGCTCGATCGGGATCGCGCTCAGGAACCCGTGCGGGGCGGAGGACGGGTTGCGGAGCCCGAGCGTCTTCGAGCCGGCGACGTTCCGGCGAAGGATCCGGCGCAGCGTCGCACCGGCCGTCTTCCCGAGATGCAGGAAGATCACCGTGGGCTGCTCAGAGGCGGTGCCGCGGCGCACGATCGACACGCCCGAGTCTCCGTCCCGGTCCCGCCGGTGTCAAGCGCGCTTGCGCAACGGCCGGGCGCGGTGCCACACTCCGGATTCCGCGGGGTACCTGACAGATGGTGGTCGTCGGACGGCGGCGTTCAGGGTTGACAGACGCAGCCGGGCGGGCCAAACTCGAGAGGCAAACGTAGGCACGACGTTATTGCGAGGTGCAAGTATGAACGCTGGAGGCGGACTCCCAAAGGATGGGGAGGCCGGGCCCGCCAGGATTTACCTGGTGCGTCACGGCCGCACTGTGATGAATGCCGAGGTCCGCTTCCGCGGCCGGCTTGAGGTACCGCTGGACGCGGTCGGCCGGGCGGAGGCGCTCACGACCGCACAGCGGCTCTCGACCATCGGGCTCACGGCGGCGTACACGAGCCCGCTGGCCCGGGCCCGGGAGGTCGCAATCGCGATCGCGGCCGCTTCGCGCCTCTCCAGCGTTGACGACGAGGAGGGGCTGACCAACATCGACTACGGCGTCTGGGAAGGCCTCACGAAGGAAGAGTGCGCCGCCCACGACTCCGAGGCGTTCCGCATCTATGCGGAGGACCCCGAGAATGCGGTCTGCCCCGAGGGCGAGGCGCTGGCGGTCGCTGCCGACCGCGTCGTCGAGGCGCTGCGCGCGATCGGCATGCGCCATCCCGGCGAGTCGGTGGCAGCCGTCACGCACGGCGCGATGGTGCGCCTGGCGGTGCTGCGAGTGGCCGGCCCGTCCATCGGAGACTGGCAGTTCAAGCTGCCGACCGGCTCGGCGACGATCTTCGAGGTCATGGACGGCGAGCTGAGCCTGGTCTCGCCGATCAACCGCCTCCAGCCCGATCCGCACAAGGCGGCAGGAGCGACGGTTGAAGAGTCCGCCCCGCGCGCCGTGGCGTCGTAGGTGGCTTGCCGAAACACACTTCCGTGGGGGGAGCGGGAATGACGAGGGACATCGTGCTTGTGGCAGGAGGTGGCGGCTTCATCGGCGGCCACCTGGTGAGCGACCTCGAACGGCGCGGGATGCGCGTCCGCGCGGTCGATGTGAAGCCGCTCGACGAGTGGTATCAGGTGTCGCCGGACGCCGAGAACCTGGTGCTCGACCTGTCCGAGATCGACGCCTGCCGGCGGGCGGTCGCGGGCGCCGGCTGGGTCTACAACCTCGCCGCGGACATGGGTGGCATGGGCTTCATCGAGACCCACAAGGCGCTTTGCATGCTGTCGGTCCTCATCAACACCCACATGCTGATGGCATCCCGGGACGAGGGTGTCGAGCGGTTCTTCTTCTCGTCATCGGCGTGCGTCTACGCGGCCGACCGGCAGACGTCACCCGACGTCACGGCGCTGGCCGAGGCCGACGCCTACCCGGCAATGCCCGAAGACGGCTACGGATGGGAGAAGCTCTTCAGCGAGCGGATGTGCCGCCACTTCCGCGAGGACTTCGGCATCGCCACCCGGGTCGCGCGCTACCACAACGTCTACGGGCCCTCCGGGACCTACGACGGCGGCCGCGAGAAGGCGCCCGCGGCGATCTGCCGCAAGGTGGCCGAGGCCAAGCTGACCGGCACGCACGCGATCGAGATCTGGGGCGACGGCGAGCAGACCCGAAGCTTCATGTACGTGGACGACTGCGTCCACGGCACGCAGCTTCTCGCTGCGAGCGACGTGGTTGATCCGATCAACATCGGAAGCTCCGAGCTCGTGACGATCAACCAGCTTGTCTCGATGGTCGAGGAGATCGCGGGCATCGACGTCGAGCGGCGCTACAAGCTCGACGCCCCCCAGGGCGTCCGCGGCCGAAACAGCGACAACACGCTCATTCTCGAAGAGCTCGGCTGGGAGCCGTCGATCACGCTCCGCGACGGCATGGAGCGCACCTACCGCTGGATCTACGACCAGATGGTCGCGAGCGGCCGCTACGCCGCCCCGCGCGCCACGGTCGCCTCGTAGCGCCGGGACAGGCTGCGGCGGAGCTCGGGCGGCAGCGCCGCGACGCGGGCACGCGCTTCGGCGGCGGTTCGGGCGCGCCCCTCGGAGGGGCGCGCCACCGCCGCCTCGGCGACCCCCGCTGCGCCTGACCTGGCCCGGTTTCCGGCCTCGATCTCGGCGAAGCAGCGGCGCACGTTCTCCTCAGTGTGCTCGAACGGGGTGAACGAGGTGCCAAAGCGGGCGTTCGTCCGCTCGGTCACCCGGCCGAAGTCGCCGATCACCTCGCCGAACTCGGCGACGACGCACCCGTCGAGCACGTCGGCGACGCCGTCGTAGAAGCGCAGGTAGGTGCGGGCTGCGAGCGCCGGGTCCACGCTCGGCTTGCGCGCGATGACCGACGCGATCGCGTCCTCCGGCCGGCGCACCAGGAGGATGACCGGAACGGCGGCTTCGACCGCGGCGACGACGTGCGCTGCCGCGTGCAGGTGATGGGCGACCGTGACCGGCCGCTCCTGAGCCATCTCGAACGCGGCGACGGCGAACGTGTTGGCCGAGCGCGGATAGCCCTCGATCAGGACGTCCGTATCCGGGCCGAGCACGCGATCGCCGTAGCGGCGGCGGGCGAGCGCCAGGTAGAGACGGGGGAAGCGGATGAGCGGATTGGCGCCGCCCAGGCCGCGGCGGAGGCCCGCCGCCGGCCTACCAGTCAAGGTCGGACTCGTAGCCGAGCTCGATCAGGGCGCGGCCGGCGTGCTCCTTGAACAGCCGCACGTGCTCGGGTGTGAGTCGCTCCCGCCAGCCGCCCGCCCGGCCCTGGCGGAACGTGGAGCTTCGATCCGACCAGACGCGGTCGGCGATCGCGGTGACGCGGGACCGATCGAGCTCCCGGCCGGCGTGGCGGGCCACGTCGGCGACAGCCCGCTCCTGCGCCTCGCGGCTTCCGCCGCCGGCGGCGCCGATCAGATCCTCGAACCGCACGACCAGCACCCCCGGCGTGGTGAACCACGGCACGAACCGTTCGAGCCGCTCGCCGATCGATGCCTGGCCGCGGCCGTACTCGTCGGCCTCGAACCCGGTGATCGTGGCGGCGATCCGCTCGTCGGCGGTCGTGTAGCGCTCGCTGAAGCGGCGGTGAAGGTCGTGGCCGGCCATCTCCTGCACATAGTGCTGCGCCGAGACGACGACGTCGCGCGGGTCGCGGATCATGACGAGCGACCGGTAGCCGAGCTCGTCGAGCAGCTCGGGCAGGCCGGGCACGTACGGGAAGTGGCCCGTGGCGTACTGGCCCTTGTTCACCCGCTCCAGCGTCCGCCGCAGGCGGGCCCAGTCGAGGTTCGAGCCGTCGCGGCGGGCCTCGCCCTGGACGTAGTCGCCCTCCGAGCGGTGTACGCCCGAGAACATCATGCGCGGCAGCTCGCCGAGCAGCGTCGAGAGGAGGTGTGTGCCGGCCTTGGGGAAGCTGTTGGCGAAGACGCGCGGGCCGGGGAGGAACACGGTCGCGCGGGCCACGGCTCGGTAGGCGGGCACCGCGGCGCGCCGCTTCACGGTCTCATGGCGCGCGATGAGTTTCGTGAGAGTGGGCATTGGCGATGCCGTTCGAGTATCCGGTTCGGCGCTTCGGGTGTCAACGCGACCGCCGGCCGGATGCGGGGATACTGCCCGCCGTGGAGCCCATCCTCGTCACCGGCTCGCACCGCTCGGGCACGGGCTGGGTCGGGAGCGTGCTCGCCGCGTCACCGCAGCCGGTCGGATACCTGTGGGAACCCTTCAGCATCCTGCATAGGCCGGGAACCTGCGCTGTCCGCTTCCCGCACTGGTTCCCCTACATCTGCCCGGAGAACGAGGCGAGCGTCCGCGCGCCCGTCGCCGACATGCTGGCGTGGCGGTATGACTACGGCGCCGAGCTGCGGGCGCTGCGCAGCCCCAAGGACGCCGCCCGCATGGCACGCGATGCCGCCCGGTTTGCCCGGCACCGCCGCGCGGGAGCCCTGCCGCTTCTCAAGGACCCGATCGCCGTCTTCTCGGCCGAGTGGCTCGCCGAAACGTTCGGGGCCCGGCCCGTGCTGCTCGTCCGCCATCCGGCCGCGTTCGCGGCGAGCATCAAGCGCCTGCGCCTGCGCCACCCGTTCGGCCACTTCCTGGCCCAGCCGCTCATGATGCGCGACTGGCTCTCGCCGTACGCCGCGGAGCTCGAGCGGTTCGCGGCAGAGGAGCAGGATCTCCTCGACCAGGCGATCCTGCTCTGGAACGTGATCCACCACGCGATCGCCGCGTACCGGACGCGGCACGCCGGCTGGCCCCTCGTCCGGCTCGAGGACGTCTCGCGCCGGCCGCTCGACGAGTTCCACGCGATCTTCGACCGGCTGGGCCTCCCGCGGGACGCCCGCGTCGACGCCCTGGTGCGCGAGACGTCCGATGCTTCCAACCCGGCCGAGGCCGCGACCGCCGACTCGATCCGGCGCGACAGCGCGACGCACGTGTGGAACTGGAAGCGCACGCTCGGCGAGGGCGAGATCGAGCGGGTGCGCGAAGGCACCGGCGCGCTGGCCGAGACGTTCTACGGCGCGGACGACTGGTGAGACCGATCCTCGTCACCGGGATCAACCGGTCGGGGACGACCTGGGTGGGGCAGACCCTGGCCCGCGCACCCGACGTGGCGCTCATCTACGAGCCTTTCAGCCCCAACCACCGCCGGGGCGTCTTCCGCCAGGCGACGCCCGAGTGGTTCACCTACGTGCGCGGCGACCCGTCGGGCCGGCTCGCCGCCGACCTGCGCCGGACGCTCGCCTTCCGCTACTCGTACGCGGCCGAGCTGCCGCGGATCCGCTCGCCACGCGACGCGGCGCGCATGGTCCGCGACGCCGCCCGGTTCGCCCGCTGGCGCCGGAAGCGCCGCCGGCCGCTCGTCAAGGATCCGATCGCTGTGCTCGCCGCCCCCTGGCTGGCCCGCGAGCTCGGCATGCAGGTCGTGGTGACGATCCGGCACCCGGCCGCGTACGCGTCGAGCATGCGCCGGCTGGGCTGGACGCACGACTTCTCGGGCTTTCTCCGCCAGCCGGGGCTGGTCGACGAGCTCGTCCCCGGGCTCCGCGGCGACATCGAGGAGATGGCCCGCCGGCCCGGCGACATCCTCGACCAGGCGACCCTCCTCTGGAACGTCATCCACACTGTCGTCGGAGCCTACCGGCGCGAGCACTCCGACTGGACGTTCGTGCGCCACGAGGACCTGTCCGCCGCGCCGGCGGCAGGCTTCCGCGACCTGTGCAGCCGGCTCGGCGTCGAGTTCACCGCCGGCGTGGAGCGGTACGTGGCACAGACCACCGGCTCGGGCAACCCCGCCGAGGCCGGCGCCGGCGTCGTGCACCAGCTCCGCAGAGACAGCGGCGCCGCCGCCCGCACCTGGCACGAGCGGCTGACGCCCGACGAGGTGGCACGGATCCGGTCGCGCACTGAGGCGGTGGCGTCGGCGTTCTACACGGACGACGACTGGAGCGGGCCGTGTAGTCAGATCTGATTACGCGGGTCGGAACAGTCACGTCCGCGATCTACGCGTCCTCGGCCAGGTGCAGCTTCAGGATCCGGGGGAAGACCTCGGCGTTCCCGCCCAGGTGGGCGGAGAGCACCGCCGTCGTACTCGACTCCCCGCGGGCGCGAGCGCGCGAATCAGGGTTCGCCGAGGGCGTCGAGAAGCCGGTCGAGGAACGGTTCCTGCGCAGCCTTGAGCCGCCGGCGGGCCTCGTCCAGCCCGAACCACTCGACCCGGTCGATCTCGGGGAACGTCTGAATGACCCCCGACCGCGGCGGCCATTCGAGCTCATAGGTGTTGCTGTGGGCCGCGGCGGGATCGAGGTCACCCGCGATCGCCCAGCCGATCACCCGCTTGCCCGACTTCTGGCGGATCTCGCCGAGGTGGACGAGCGGGCCGGCCGGCACCTCGTGCGCGGTCTCCTCGAGGAACTCGCGCCGCGCCACCGCCTCGGGCTCCTCGCCGGGCTCGATCTCGCCTTTGGGGATCGTCCAGTGGCCCAGATCCTTCTTCGCCCAGAACGGGCCGCCGTTGTGGGCGAGCAGCACCTCGAGGTCACCGCCCCGCCGGCGCCACAGGAGGACACCCGCGCTCGTCCTTCCGGACTTGTCGGTCGGCATTCGGCGACGATAGCCGTCCGCGCCTACGGTCGCGGCTGCCGGGATCGACGAATGGGCGCAACAGGGCTCGAACCTTTGCTTGCTGAGCCGGGCGCGTCGCGCAAGACTCCCATCCGGAGCGCGTGCTGGTCGAAAAGCGGCAGGAGCAGCGAGCCGTACGACGGCCGCGCGATGAAAAGAGCGCCATCTCGTCCTCGGTCGGACGGGCGCTGCAGTTGGGACTCCACCGCATCTGCTCGCTGGTCTCGGCCGAGGTCGTCATCGGCGGCGTTGCCGCGTGTCGCGCTTGGTTCGGCCCCTGGAGCGGCGCGCCGGTGACCGGCGGGACCGGCGCCGTCGCCGTCACGGTCTCGACGCTGGATGTCGCCGCGATGTTCCAGCCGCTCCGCCGCCGCATCCAGCACGCCGTCGACCGCCGGCTCCATCGCGACCGCTACGACTCCGCGCGCAGCGTCGGCTCTTCAACCAGCGCATGCGACCAGATCGACCTCGGCGCGCTCGAGACCGAGCTGCTCGTCGTCACCACCGCGCTCCAGCCGGCCTCGGTCGGCCTCTGGATCCGCGGCGACCTGCCGGATCAGTCGTGAGGGAGGGTGCGGGCGGCGGTCCCGCACCCCTGCTGAGGCCTGACGCGGCGCAGGCCCTACCGGACGATCACACCGTCGAGCCCGAAGTCGCCGCCTCCAAGCGTGAACGTGAAGGTGTGCGGCTGAACCGCATCGAGCGAGTTCGCTGCGAAGACAATTGCGCGGTGTTCGTTATCGCACAGTTGGGCGACCTGACCGGTATTGACGCCGTCGATGGTCGTCGTGCCCCAGCCGCAGGACCCTCGGGCCACGATCCGGATCGACGTGCCATGGAACGTGATCGAGAACGTCGCGGGCGCGGCAAAGTCAGACGTCGAGTGCAGCGTTGTGAGGTAGTCCTCCGTGTCTCCGGGAGTCGTCCAGCTACCCGTGTATATGATCTGGGCGCTGGCGTCGTCGATCGGGAACGAGAGGCGGCGAACCG
>DATIDU010000057.1:0-5011 GCA_035456145.1 Gaiellales bacterium
TGCGGTGCGCCGCGCGACTCTGCGAGAGCCCATCATTTGCTGCCTCCTGTCGTCGATGCGGTGGCTGCGCCCTGCTCGAGGGCGTGGAGCTGCTCCGCCTCGTCGGCGGCCACCAAGCCGATCTCGACCAGGTCGAGCGGGCTGATGAACGCGTCGGCGAGGCGGAACCCGCCGGTTCGGGCGATGGCATCGCGAAGCGGCACCGCCCAGTGGTGCTCGATCAGAATCAGTGCCGCCGCGGAGTCGTTGGGAATGTCCTCCAGCACATCCCATGCCTCCTCGTCGGAGAACACCTGGATCCCCGCCTCCGCTGCGCGCTCGGCACCGATCTCGGCACCAGCGATCGCTCCTTCCTCACCCTCGATGCCCAGCCCGATCAGCGCGCCGACCTTGCTGCCCAGCTCAACCGCCTCATCGTCGGACAGGTTGCTCAGGTGATGCACCTCCATCGCGCCCTCGGCATCCTTGTAGACCGCCAGGGCATCGATCACCTTGACGGTGTCGCTCTGCTTCAACCGCTCCAGCTCGGCGATCACCTCGCCAGAAAAGTTCGGGTGAGAGAACCCGATCACCAAAAGCTGTACTGGCCCTATCGCCATCCGCGCCCCCTTTCGCTTGTCACTCCCGATTGCAACGGGAGCCTCCCCGATCAGCGCCACGTCGGCATCAGGAGTTCCACCGAAGCCGCATGCGGCTTTCCGCGGACGCGAACCGTCGGCTGCCACGCAGGGGCGGTCTTCTGCGGTTGTCCGCTGAACGCCGGAGTTCGCGCCGCGAGAATGGCGCGAGAAACCCGCTCAACCAAGCCCAGGCGGACATGGTTGACGCGCCACCTTCCTTCGGAACTGCAATTAGCGTCCCGGCTTGCGCGCGGCGCCGACGTAGATGCGATCCAGGTAGTCCTGCAGCATCCTCGTCGAGGTGAACGCGGGCGCGCAGCTCGTGATCGCCTCCTTGACGAGCTCGCACCACCGGTGCGGCACGCCGGCCTCGTCGCGGTCGTAGAAGAGCGGCACGGCCTCGTCCTCGAGGATCGTGTACAGGCGCGCTGCGTCGGCCGCGTCGGCGGCGGCGGGTTCGGCGCCGGCGTCGCTTTCGATCCCCCAGCCGTTTCGGCCGGTGAAGGCCTCGGCCCACCAGCCGTCGAGGACGCTCAGCTGGAGCGCGCCGTTGAACGCCGCCTTCATGCCGCTTGTCCCACTGGCCTCCAGCGGCGGGCGAGGCAGGTTGACCCAGATGTCGCAGCCGGCGACGAGCTCGCCCGCGACGGCGAGGTCGTAGTCCTCCAGGAACACCATCCGGCCGGCGCCCAACTGGTCGCGACACCGATACAGGCGCTGGAGCACGCGCTTTCCCTCCTCGTCGCGGGGATGCGCCTTGCCGGCGACGAGGAGCTGGCAGGGCCGCTCCCCGTTCAGGATCCGCCCCAGCCGGCCCGGGTCGGAGACGAGCAGGTCGAGCCGCTTGTACGCCGCGAGCCGCCGCGCGAACCCGAGCGTCAGCGCGTCCGGATCGAGCCCGGCCGCAGCCCTCGCGTAGGCCAGGTCCTCTCCCCGAAGGAGCCGGTCGGACACCGCCCTGTCGGAGGCGAAGCGGACGAGCCGGGCCCGGGCGGCGCAGCGCGCCGCCCACAGCTCCTCGTTGGGGATGGCACGCACGCCCTCCCACGCGGCCGGGTCGGCCGGCAAGCGCCGCCAGCGGCCGTCGAGATGCCGGTCGAAGAGCCGCGCCAGCGGCTCGGCGAGGAACGTGTCGAGGTGGGCGCCGTTCGTGACGTGGTCGATCTGCGAGTCGGGGAAGGAGGGCGCCCAGATCTCGCGGGCCGTCGCCCCATGCAGGCGGCTGACCGCGTTTCGGCGCCCGGAGAGGCGCATCGCGAGCGCCGACATCCCCGCCCCGCCGTCTGCCGACCCGGCCAGGCGCTCCAGATAGCCGGCCTTGACCCCGAGCCCCGCCTCCACGCCCGCGAAGGCCCGCCGGAAGAGCGCCGGCGGGTAGGTCTCGTTGCCGGCCGCGAGCGGCGTATGGGTCGTGAAGACCACCCGGTCGCGCACCGCGTCGACGGCGTCCTCCATGCCGGCGCCGCGAGCCCCGGCCGCTGCCAGAACGAGGGGCGCCAGGGCGGGATGGCCCTCGTTCAGATGGATCACCGCGGGGTCGATTCCGAGTGCGGCGAGCGTCGTGGCGCCGCCGGCGCCGAGCAGGCCGTACTGGGCCAGTCGGACCTCGGCGTTGCCGTCGTAGAGCCGCCCGCTCGTCCACCGGGCGACGGCATCGTTCTCGGGAAGCCCCGCGTCGAGCAGAAGCAGCGGAACGCGACCGACGGCGGCCAGCCACACCTGGAACGAGACCTCGGTCTGAAGCAGGGGCACGGAGAGCCGCAGCGGCGCACCGTCGCCGTTGAGCACGAGCGCAAGCGGGAGCTCCGCCGGGTCGTGCTCGAGCCAGTACTCCTCCTGCCAGCCGGACGCGTCGACGCGCTGGCAGAAGTAGCCCCGGCGGTAGAGCAGGCCGAGGGCGACCATCGCCACGCCGCGGTCGCTCGCCTCCTTGAGGATGTCGCCGGCCAGCACGCCGAGGCCGCCGGCGTACGTCGGGAGCGACGCGTGGATGCCGTACTCGGCGCAGAAGAACGCGACCGGGCCGTCGAGCCCCGGCGCGGGCGCCGCCGGCTCGCGCACGGCGTCGGCGACCTCGCCCGCCACCCGGTGAATACGGTCGACGAGGCCCGCATCACGCTCGGCGGCGAGCTGGGACTGCTGCGGCAGGCCGGTCAGGAAGCGCACCGGGTTCTCGCGCACGAACGCCCAGCGAGCCGGGTCGACGGCCGAGAACAGGTCGGCCCCGCCCGCGTGCCAGCTCCAGCGGTAGTCGTAGGCCAGCCCGGCCAGCGGCCGCAGCCCGGGAACGAGCCGGTCTTCGAGCTCCTCGATGCGCCGAGGCTGATCGGTTGGGATCTGAACGGTCACGGTTCCGCCTGCCGTGGACATCGCCTCTCAGACCTGCCCCGGCCGGCCCGATCCTATCCACGACCCGCCGAGACGAATCCCGATCAGTCTGCCGGCTTCTGGCCGACGGCGAGGCCGAGACCGGGGAGAAGGGGCACCCAGCAGGCGGTGCCGAAACCGGCGCGCATAAGGAGCATCCGGAACTCCTCGGGGGTATGCCAGCCGATCCAGCCGGGGTCGGCGAGACGCCCGAGCGGCGCGCTGAGCGTCGTGAACCAGCGCGGGCCCGGATCGACGATGCAGTACACACCGCCTGGGCGAAGGCAGCGCAGGGCGCTCCGTGCGGCGGCGTCCGGGTCGGGGAAGTGGTGGTGTGCGAGCGAGCTGTAGACGACGTCGAACGCGCCGTCGAAGCGGGGCGGCAGGCGGCCGGCGTCGGCCTGGAAGAAGGCACAGTTCGCGATCCCCTGCCGGCGGGCAGCATCATGCGCGGACTGGACCATCCCGGCGGCCAGATCTGCACCGACCACCTCGCCGTGGGGGACGAGTGCCGCGACGCGGCGCAGCTCCCGGCCCGGCCCGCACCCCAGATCGAGCACCCGGGAGTCGGGCGCCAGATACCCGGCGATCACCCGGAGCGCCTCGTCGAAGACCGGCTCCGAGAAGGGCCGGACGAGCGTGTCGTACCAGACAGCGAGCCGGTCGAAGTCCTCGACGAGGTGCGCGTTGTGGCTCACGCCGTCCATGAGCACCGGCTCGGAATGGCCCGTCGAGAAGCGCCGTCCGGCGCCGGGACGCGGGAGACCGGACGGCTCCGAGCCGACGACGTCGCCCACCACCTGCACGCCCCGACGCTTCAGGAGCTGCGAGGGGTAGAGAACCGTGCCCGCGTACCACCACAGCACGCCGACGAGCCCCACGCCGGGCACCTGCTTCATGCCGACGGCCGGGAGCGCGCGCAGCTTTCGCACCACGTCTGGTTCAGCGCCGAGCATCGCCATCAACCCCGGCGCCTGCGCGCCTTCCAGATCTCCTCGACGGGCCAGCGCCGCGCCCACTCGATCGGGGCGAACGCATAGGACGTGGTGGCGTCCGGGTCCGGGTGCACCTCGATCAGATCCTCCACGTCGAAGCCGCTTGACCGCAGGAGCCGGATCATGTCGCCGTAGCCGAGGTGAAACTCGACGGAGGGGTCATCGGGCCACTCGAACCGGTGCATCCCGAAGTAGTCGCGGATGAGGCGATCGGTCGCCGGCGCGTCCTCCTCGTCCGGCACGCACATCATGAAGATGACGCCGTTCACGAGGAAGATGAGCTCGCCGCCGGGGCGCAGCAGCCGCGCCGCCTCCGGGATCCAGCGGTGCGGGTCGCACCAGATGCTCGCGCCGTACTCGGAGATCGCGAGGTCGAAGCTCGCGTCGGGGAACGGCGTCTCCTCCGCGTTTCCGAGGTGGAGCGGGAACTCGACCCCGAACTCCTTCTGAAGCCGGCGGGCCGTCTCCAACTGCGCGGGCGAGTTGTCGATCCCGACCGCGCGTGCGCCGCGCCGGGCGAGCCACGAGGAGACGTACCCGGTGCCGCATCCCAGCTCGATCGTGTCGAGGCCCTCGACGCTCGCGGGCAGCACGCCGAGCGCGTCCTCGGGCACCCCGAAGATCCCCCAGCTCGGGGCGTTCGACTCCCACGCCCGCCGCCCGGGCTCGGCGTACTCCGGCGCGAACGAGTCCCAGGCCTCGCGGTTTCGGCGGACGTGCTCGGGCAGATCCTCCATCGGATCGGGGACCCTACCGCGAGCCTGATCAGACAGTGGATGCGGTGCTGCGCGCGCTCGACTCGACCCGCAGGTCCCGAGGCCGGCGCTCGGCGTCAGCCGCAACGCCCGTGCGCCGCCGTCGCTGACGGCGGGCGTGCCAATCGTCGGCCATCCCCGACGTGGAGCCGAGGACGTACAGGACGAGCAGACCGCCGAGGATGACCGGGAGCGGCAGCACGAAGATCGTGAACGGGATGATCGCCACGCCGCCGACGATCGCCCCGAGCAGGAGCGCGAGGACGGCCAGGAA
>DATIDU010000058.1:0-4104 GCA_035456145.1 Gaiellales bacterium
CCAGCGCCAGCGGGCTGAAGTTCCCGGCGTTCGGGATGACCGCCGCCGGATCTGTGCCCATCCAGTTGCCGAGGAGCTCCGTGTAGATCTGGCGGTAGTCGACCGGCACCTTGAGGTTGCCGTTGCCGTCGAGATCCTGCGGCCTGATCCCGGGGAACGGGCTCGCGATGCCGGGCTGGATGTGCGTGCCGATCACCATCGCGAGGCCGCCGGCGCCGTGATCGGTTCCGCCGCCGCCGGAGTCGTTGTCGTCGACCCGGCGGCCGAACTCGCTCCAGACGAGCGTGAGGACGCGGTCGGCGATGCCGTGCGCCTCGAGGTCGGACTGAAACGCCGCAAGCGTCTGGCCGAGCGATGAGAGGCACGCCGCCTGGCGGCTCACCTGGTTGTCATGGAAGTCGAAGCCGTCGTCGAAGCTGAGGCACGCGACGCGCACGCCGAGGTTCGAGCGGATCAGCCACGCGAGCGTCGACATGCGCTCGTCGAAGCCGGTCGTGCCGTAGCCGAAGCCGTTCGGCGGGATCGTCGTCGACCCCAGCCCCGCGAGCTGGTTCGCGACGTCAACGGCGCCGCCGACGGCGTTGTCGGCAGCCGCCATCTGGACGTGCTGCGGCGAGCGCTGAGCGAGATCGCCGAGCGTCTGCACCATGAGCGCCTCGTCCGTCCACACGCCGTTCAGGCCGAACTGGGTCGACTCGGGGCTCGTGAGCACGGCCACGGGATTCGCCGCGCTCTTCATCGAGCCCTGGAGCGTCCAGTCGACCGAGAGCGCCTGAAGCGGGTTATCCGGATCGCCGTTCTGGTCCACCCAGCGGCCCAGCCATCCGGTGGCCGGGTTCGGATCGAGCTCGCCGGCCTGCCAGAACGCGCGCGAGTGGAAGTGGCTGAGATCGGGCGGCAGGTAGTCGACGGCGGGGATGACCGTCATCTTGCCGGCGTCGTAGAGCTGCTTCAGGCCCGTCGCCGCGGGGTTCCAGCGGAAGTCCGGAGTCGCCGCCGGCCCGGCCAGCGAGAGGCAGGCGTTCGGGTCGAGGCCGATGTAGTTGCGCGCCTGCGTGTAGGCCGGCAGGTTCTGTGCATCGACGGGGACGAGCGTGTTCAGTCCGTCGTTTCCGCCGTCGAGGAAGATCGAGACGATGATCGGGTCGGTGACGCCGCCGGGCGTCGCCGCCTGGGCCGCCGCGGCCTCCCAGATCCGGCCCCATGAGAGCATCGAGGCGCCGTAGACGGTGATCGTGGCGATCGCGCCGTTTCGGAGGAAGTCGCGCCGCGAGATGCCTGCCGTCGCGCCCTCGAGCACCGCGCGCGGGATCGGCACGCGCTGCCCCTGGCGGCGGAGCATCGCCGCCCGTTGAGTGGTGTGCCAGTCATTGCAGCCGCAGGCCGTCATCGAGAGCTCCTCGGTGGGGTTCAGGACAGGTAGCCGTCGGGGCCGGCCAGGATGAGCGCCCGCAGCACGCGCTGGCGCTCCACGCGTTCATGGGAGCCGAGCACGTGCTTGCCGCCCGACAGGACGTTGTGGGCGTCGAAGAACGACTGCGCATATGCCTCGAGCTTGGTGCGCGCGGCGTGTGAGACCCACGGGTGCGACAGCGCCGAAACCGCGCGCGAGACCGCGTCCGCGGCCGACTCCTGCCCGGGGTCGGCGACGGTGTGTCGGATCAGGTAGTCCGTCGTCTGCCAGTAGGCGTGCGCCGAGTTGGTGTTGAGCCACGCGACGCCCTGGTCCCAGCCCGAGACGTTGGGCGGGTAGAACGGCACCTGCCCCATCGCCTCGAGCAGCCACGCCCAGCTGTCCTCGGTGATGGACTGCCCGGTCATCCTGAGCGTCGAGGCGACGAACACGATCGGCCCCTTCACGAGGTCGGGAGCGTCGAGCGACTGGTACATCGCCGGATGGCGCAAGATCACGCGCAGGAGCGGCTTCAGCTTGAAGCCCGAGCTCAGGTAGTTCCCGACCATCATCTGCATGGCCGACTTGGGCGGCGGCGTCGGGATGAAGTACGACCACAGTTTCCACGCCAGGTACGGCGCGTGGTTCGGGTGGCGGATGACGAGCCGGACGACGTCCTGCCAGTCCCACGCGCCGGTGTGGCCGAAGATCGTCTTCGACCCGCCGGCGTGCCACGAGGCGTCGTAGAAGGTCGGGTTGTCCTTCTGCGTGTTCGACCAGTCGTAGCGCCATCCGGTGAGCGCCAGCGCGGCCGCGTGGATGTCGGCCTGCGTGTACATCTTCGACTGCTTCCAGAGGCCGAACGTCGCCGCCTCGAGCCCGGGATCGTTCCCGAGGCAGAAGAGCTCCATCAGCTCGCGCGCATAGTTCTCGTTCGGCGCCCACTTGTTGGAGTCGGCGCCGTTCAGCCAGAGCAGCATCGCCGGGTCGTGCGTCAGGCTCGTCACGAGGTCGAGGAAGCTGCCGACCGCGTGTGCGCGCAGGAGCTTGTTCTGGCGCAGCATGTGGCGGGTGTTGCCGACGCCCGCGTTCGAGGTGGCGAAATGGTCATGCAGGTTGAGCGTCATCCGCTCCTCGAGCTGGTTGTGCGAGCGCACCATGCGGTCGAGCCACCACAGCGTGTCGTGGCCCCAGACGTTTGCCGGGTCGAGCGGGCCGCCGTTCACCCGCGGCGCCGGCCCCGAGAGCTTCGCCGGGGCCGACGGGGCGAGCAGGTTCTCGATCGCGCCGTTCAGTCCCAGCGACCGGTGGTGGGCGATCTGCCTGTCCGAGCCGGAGAACCCGCACCGCCACAGGAGGCGCCGGAAGTGGGCGGTGGTGGATTTCCGCGGCAGTGTCGGGTATTGGTTAGCCAATGGGGTTCGCTCGCCTGTGTTTGGTATTGGTCGCGCTCGCTTGCCTTGCGGCATCGTCGAGCGGCGCCGCCGCGTCCACGTCCCGAAGCGTCGGAGTGAACGAGACCGAGTACCGCATCAGCCTCGGTCGAGCGACCGTGCCCCACGGCCGCATCACGTTCTATATCGCCAACTTCGGGCAGGACGACCATAACCTGAAAGTGGCACGTCACCAGATCGGCTACGGCTTCAGCGGGCGCGTGCCGGCGGGCAGTCACACCCAGTTCACGGTGACGCTCAAGCCGGGGAAGTACAACCTCTACTGCACCATCCCCGGACACCGGGCGATGGGCATGCTCGCCAGGCTCGTCGTCACCTGAGCCTAGGGCAGCGGTCTGCCGGCGAGTCCGACCGCGGCTCCGGCGGCGCCCGCGGCGAGCAGGGTGAGGACGACGCCGCGGCGGACGACGAAGAGGAGGACGGCGGCACCGGTGAGAACCGCGTATTGCCACGTCTCGGTCAGCGCACCCGCGAGAGGGACGGCGGTTCCCAGGATGGCGCCGATCGCTGCGGGCCCGGCGCCGTTCAGGAAGCTCTTGGCGTCGGCGTCGGCCCGCAGGCGGTCGAACCGCGACGCGCCCAGGAGGATGAATGCGAACGAGGGTGCGAACGCGATCAGGGCCGCCAAGAGGCCGCCGCTTACTCCGGAGGCCGCGTATCCGACGACGGCGACGGTCTGGGTGACAGGCCCGGGTGTGACCTGCCCGAGCGCGACGGCGTTCAGGAACTGCCCGCTTGTCATCCAGTGGTAGTGGTCGACCGCATCGGACTGCATGAGCGGGACGATCACGAACCCGCCGCCGTAGGAGAGCGCGCCGACCTTGATCGCGACCCAGGCGAGCGAGAACAGCCCGCCCGTGGCCGCCGACGCGGCCATCACCGGAACCGGAACCAGCGCGCCGACCCCCGGGGCGCGGCGGAGCATGACCTCGAACGCGCCGCATCCGACCAGCACCAGAACGAGCCAGGGGCCGACGGTCGCGGCCGAGATCGCGCCCGCGGCGAGATAGGCAGTCCAGCGCAGGGTGCTGGGGCGGCGCCGGCGGCTGTCGGGGACGAGGCTCCACCCGGCCTGGACGGCAACCGCCGCGACGGCGGCGCCGGCGCCCGCACCGGCACCCTCGATCACGTCCGGCGGCGAGCCCTGGAGAAAGAGCGCAGCCAGGACGAGGATGACAACGAGACCGGGGATGATGAAGCACGCGCCGCCGATCAGCGCGCCGGTACGGCCGCGCAGCCGCCACGCACAGAAGATCG
>DATIDU010000059.1:0-5632 GCA_035456145.1 Gaiellales bacterium
CCGCACCGCCTCGTCGATCACCGCGGCCTCCTGGAACGCCTCCCCTCCGTGGACGACGCGGTGGGCGACCGCGTCGATCCCCGCCGCGTCGGCCGCGTCGAGGTTTGCGATCGGCGTCGAGTCCTCGCCGCTCCCCACCAGGTGGAGCTTCAGGCTCGTCGAGCCGGCGTTGACGACGAGGACGTTCAGTACGGCCAGGACCAGGCGGCGACGTCGGGGTGGTCGGCGCCATGCTCGCGCGTCCACGCCCGGGCCTCGTGGCGGGCCGTCGTCATCGCCTGGCGCAGGCTCCCCGCCCGGTCGGTGAGCCCGGGCACGCGGTCGATCACGTCCATCACGAGGTGGTAGCGGTCGAGGTCGTTCAGCATCACCATGTCGAACGGGGTCGTCGTGGTGCCCTCCTCCTTGTACCCGCGCACGTGGATGTTGGAGTGGTTGGTGCGCCGGTACGTCAGCCGGTGGATCAGCCACGGATAGCCGTGATACGCGAAGACGACCGGCTGCCGCCTGGTGAAGAGCGAGTCGAACTCGCCGTCTGAGAGGCCGTGCGGATGCTCGCTCTCGGGCTGGAGGCGCATCAGGTCGACGACGTTCACGACCCGCACGCGCAGGTCGGGGAGCCGCTCGCGCAGGATCGCCGCGGCGGCCAGCGTCTCGAGTGTCGGAATGTCGCCGCAGCACGCCAGCACCACGTCGGGCTCGCCGCCGTCGTCGTTCGACGCCCACTCCCAGATGCCGAGGCCGCGGGTGCAGTGGACGATCGCCTCGTCGATCGTCAGGTAGTCCAGGCTCGGCTGTTTCCCGGCGACGATCACGTTCACGTAGTGGCGGCTGCGCAGGCAGTGGTCTGCGACGGAGAGCAGGCAGTTGGCGTCCGGCGGCAGGTAGACGCGCACGATCTCGGCCTTCTTGTTGACGACGTGGTCGATGAACCCCGGGTCCTGATGCGAGAAGCCGTTGTGGTCCTGTCGCCACACGTGTGAGGAGAGCAGGTAGTTGAGCGAGGCGATCGGCCGCCGCCACGGGATGTCGCGGGTCACCTTGAGCCACTTCGCGTGCTGGTTCAGCATCGAGTCGATGATGTGGATGAACGCCTCGTAGCAGTTGAAGAGGCCGTGTCGGCCGGTCAGGAGATAGCCCTCGAGCCAGCCCTGGCAGAGGTGTTCCGACAGGACCTCCATGACGCGACCCTCCGGCGCCAGGTGGTCGTCCGTCGGGAGGGTCTCGGCCTCCCAGACCCGATCTGAGACCTCGAAGACCGCCCCGAGGCGGTTCGACGCCGTCTCGTCGGGACCGAACATGCGGAAGCGGTCGCCGTTGCTCGCGGTGACATCACGCAGGAGCTCACCGAGCACCGTGCACGCCGAGCTCGTCCCGACGCCCGGTGACGGCACGTCGACGGCGTAGCGGCGGAAGTCGGGGATCGTGAGCTCGCGCAGGAGCTCGCCGCCGTTGGCATGCGGAATGGCGCTCATGCGCCGCGGCCCGTTCGGTGCGAGAGCCGCGAGGTCGGGTCGCAGGGTTCCGGCTTCGTCGAAGAGCTCCTCGGGGCGGTAGCTCTGCATCCACTCCTCGAGCGCCTTCAGATGCTCCTTGTTGTCGCGGGGGTGCGCGATCGGCACCTGATGCGAGCGCCAGGAATTCTCGACCGGGACGCCGTCCAGCTCGCGCGGTCCGGTCCACCCCTTGGGGCTTCGCAGCACGATCATCGGCCAGGCCGGCCGGTCGTGGCCGTTCGCGTCGGCACGGGCCGCCGACTGGATCCGGGCGATGTCGTCGAGCGCCTCGTCGAGTGCGGCTGCGAACCGGCTGTGGACGTCGGCCGGCGGCTCGTCGTCGAAGCCGACGGTGACGTTGATCGGGCGCCACCCGCATCCCTCGAGCATCGCGTCGAGCTCGCGCTCGGGAATCCGCGCCAGCACGGTCGGGTTGGCGATCTTGTAGCCGTTCAGGTGCAGGACGGGGAGGACCGCGCCGTCGGCGCGCGGGCTCAGGAACTTGTTCGAGTGCCAGCTCGTGGCGAGCGCGCCCGTCTCGGCCTCGCCGTCGCCGACCACGCAGACGGCGATCAGGTCGGGGTTGTCGAACACCGCCCCGAACGCGTGCGCGAGCGAGTAGCCGAGCTCGCCGCCCTCGTGGATCGAGCCGGGCGTCTCGGGTGCGACGTGGCTTGGAATGCCCCCGGGGAACGAGAACTGGCGAAACAGGTGCAGCATGCCGTCCTCGTCCTCGGTGATGCCGGGATAGACCTCGGTGTAGTGGCCCTCGAGATAGGCGTTCGCGACGAGGCCGGGGCCGCCGTGTCCGGGGCCGGTGATGTAGATCGCCTGGATGTCGCGCTCGCGGATGGCGCGGTTCATGTGGGCGTAGACGAGGTTCAGGCCGGGGACCGTCCCGAAGTGGCCGAGCAGGCGCGGCTTCACGTGGTCTGACCTGAGCGGCTCGCGCAGGAGCGGGTTCGAGAGCAGGTAGATCTGGCCGACCGAGAGGTAGTTCGCAGCGCGCCACCAGCCGTCGATCTGCGTCACGGTCTCGGTCGGAAGGAGACGTGCGTGCTGGGTATCCGGCATCGGAGGAGGCATTGCCCGGGCCGGAGGCTAGCGCAAACCCCTCGTCCCAAATCGGCCGCCGGACGCGGTCTCCACTCCTTCTCGGAACGTGCACCGGCTGGACACCCCACGGCGGTCTCCCTCCCGCCAGGATGCGGGCATGACACGCTCGCCACACCCGGGCATGGAGGCGCCGCTGCTCTCCGAGCTCCATGCCCATTCGACCTGGAGCGACGGGGCCCTCGAGCTGGAGCAGGTCGTCGACCTGTACGGGCGGCGGGGATTCGACGTCCTCTGCATCACCGACCACGTCGTCCGCGCGGACGACATGCTGACCGCGGAACGCCACCCCGCCTACCTCGCCGCGATCCGCGCCGAGGCCGAGAGGGCGGCGGCCCGCTACGGGATGCTGGTCATCCCGGGCCTCGAGCTGACCTATGACGACCCCGCGGACAGCACGCGCAGTGCCCACACCGTCGCCGTCGGCCTGGAGCGGTTCGTGTCGCTCGACCGGGGTATCGGCACGGCGATCGAGGAGGCGCGCGCGGCGGGCGCCGCGCTGATCGCCGCCCACCCGCACGGCGCCGTCCCGGACACGATCCCCGGCCGCACGACCCGCCGGTTCTGGCGCGACGCCGAGCTGCGCTCGCTGGTCCACCGGTTCGAGCTGATCAACCGCCACCGGGTCTTCGCCTGGGTTGCCGCGGCCGGCCTCCCCGCCGTCGCCAACGGCGACTTCCACGTTCCCGAGCACGTCGACACGTGGAAGACGCTCCTGCCCTGCGCGCGCACGCAGGAGGCGGTGGTCGGCTTCCTGCGCTCGGAGGCCCCGGCGGCGCTGACCCGTGTCGAGCCGGAGGGGTTCGCGCCCGAGCTTCGCGAGACAGCCTGAAACACCGGCGCCTGTCGCCGCTGTTTCAGGCCCCGTAGCTCCAGATCGCCACGGTGTCGATGTGCAGGCTGACCTCGGGCGGCGTCGTCGTGTCCGGCTTCGCCTTGCCGGGCGACCCCATCGTCGTCTGGACTCCAAAGTGCATGGGCGTCTTGGGAACCACGACCTTGCCCATCGCGGCGTCCTCGATGACCGCCCAGGTCGTGCCGTCCACGGTGCAGCTCACATGCCCGGGCATCCACGTGACGCCCCATTCGTGCCACTTCGAGAAGTCCGTCCGGATCTCGTGGCGGATGGCAGCTCCCGCGGTCGGCGGATAGTGCAGCGTCATCGTCATGGTTGTGCGCTCGGCGTCCTCCGTCCGCGATTCGGCGAAGTCGATCTCGGGAGGCTGGAACCCCGCCTGGGGCCAGAGGAGCGCGCACATCTTGAGCCCGACGCCCTTGTCGAACCTCGCCCGAACGCGGACGCGTCCGTAGATCACGTTCAGGTGGGGCAGCGAGACGCCGGCGGTGCGATAGGTGCCGTCCGGCTGGCGCAGCCCGCGCAGGACGAGCCTGCCGTTCTGAACGACGGCGTTCGCAGCGTCCCACCGACTTGTGGGACAGCACGCCGGCACGCCGTTGTACCTGTGCCACTCCGCGCCCAGCGGCGCGCTGAAGTCGTTCTCGTAGACGAGCTTGAACGGCATCCCCGTCGACTCTAACCCCCGGGTAGAGTGGCGGCATGCCAACCTTCCCGCTGACCGGCGGATGCCTGTGCGGTGCGGTCAGGTTCGAGGTCGACCGCCCGCTCGTCTCGGCGAGCTACTGCCACTGCACCCGCTGCCAGCGCCGGACGGGAACGGCGGCATCCGCGCAGGCCCTGATCGAGCCCGGCAGCCTCCGGTTCATGCAGGGCGAGGAGCTGGTGCGGACGTTCCGGCCGCCCGACGGCTGGGCGAAGCTCTTCTGCCCCGACTGCGGCTCGGCGCTCTTCAGCCAGAGCCAGTCCGATCCCGCACAGATGTCGATCCGGATGGGCGCCTTCGACTCCGACCCCGGCGTCCGCCCGCGGGCTCGCTACCACGTCGCCACCGCCGCCGTCTGGGAGCCGATCCCCGACGACGGCCTTCCCCGCCACGACGGCGGGCGCACGTGACCGGCCGGGCGCGCGACTTCGGCATCGTCGTCGGGAGCCTCCCGCCCGGTCCGCAGAACGCCATCACCGACGTCGCCGGCGTGCGCGTCGGTCACACGACGCTGATCGAGGGCGACGGCCCGCTCGAGGTGGGGCGCGGGCCGGTGCGGACGGGCGTGACGGTGATCGTGCCGGGCGCCGGCGATCCCTGGGCCGAGCCGGCCTTCGCCGGCTGCCACCGCCTGAACGGAAACGGCGAGCTGACCGGCCTCGAGTGGATCCGGGAGGCGGGCGTCCTCACCACCGTCATCGGCCTCACGAACACGCATTCCGTCGGCGTCGTCCGCGACTCGCTGATCGCGGCCGCGGCGCGGACGGTGCCGGCCGACGAGCAGCGCTGGTATCTGCCCGTCGTCGGCGAGACCTACGACGGCGACCTGAACGACATCAACGGGATGCACGTGCGCGCCGAGCACGTCGACGCCGCCCTGGACGCCGCGTCCGCCGGCCCGGTGACGGAGGGCGGTGTGGGGAGCGGCACCGGCATGCAGTGCCACGGGTTCAAGGGCGGGATCGGCACGGCGTCGCGCGTCGTGGACGGCGCCACCGTGGGCGTCCTCGTCCAGGCCAACCACGGCCGCCGCGACCGGCTGCGGGTGAACGGCGTCGGGGTCGGCCCGCTCCCCGGTGAGGAGCCCGCCACCGCTCCCGGCGGCGCCGGCCCGGGCGGATCCATCATCGTGATCGTCGCCACCGACGCCCCGCTTCTGCCCGGCCAGTGCGACCGGCTCGCGCAGCGGGCGGCGCTCGGCGTCGGCCGCGTTGGCGGTGCGGGCGAGCACGCCTCCGGCGACCTGATCCTGGCCTTCGCGACGGGGAACCGGGGCCTGCGGCCGCTCGTCGACCACGGCATCGAGGGCGCGGGCCCGGTCGACGTTCGGGCCGTCCCCGCCGACCGGATCGACAGCCTCTTCTACGCCGCGATCGAGGCGACGGAGGAGGCGATCGTGAACGCCCTCGTGGCCGGCCGGACGATGACCGGCCGGGACGGCTACACGGTGCAGGGGATCGG
>DATIDU010000060.1:0-11832 GCA_035456145.1 Gaiellales bacterium
ATGCAGCGGTACCTCCTGGACGGTCGTCCTCCCCGCGGCACCGTATCGCATCAGTCGGACGGACGCCAATCCGCAATGCCCGGAATTTCGGACAATCCACCGGGCTATGCCTTCCCGTGGCGCTTCTTGAAGGCCGGGATGTGGTCGCACGCGTCGCTCGGTGACGGCGCCAGCGGCCGCCACGGCACGACCCGGACGAGCATGCAGGCGCCTCCCGGCTGAAGGCACGCCCAGCGCACCTTGGTCGTCGGCACCTTGACGCATCTGGCCCCCGGAAATGCCCGCTGGTTCGCCATGTCGGCCGCCACTGCAGTGGGCGTGATCGGGTCAGGCAGGATGGCGGTCAGCTCCGACCGGTGGTCACAGAGGTCGGCCCCGTCGTTCGTATTCCAGTCGCCCACCGGGTTCACGTCGGCGATCAGGCAGACGGACGCGGCGTTGTAGACGAGCCCGCACGCCCAGACGGCACCGTTTGACTGCTGCTCGACGCAACGCACGGCCGAGGCGTGCTCGCGGCCGGCGATGGCGTCCGCCAGGGTGCTCGCCGAGATCCGCTGGTGGACGCGAAGGCCCCAATAGGCGGTGCCGGCGACGCCGATCACGACGAGCACGATCGCGAAGAGCAACATGTGCGACCGCACGGCGGCCCAGAACGGCGAGCGCGACGGCCGCGGCGCGCTCCGACCGGGCGGGGCCGCGACGACGTCGGGGTCCGAGCTCCTGCGCGCGTACGGGACGTGCACCGGCATCGGCCGGCCCTCGGGGTCGACCTCCGGCTCCGGCGGTGAGACGGGTTCGGGCCGGGCCTCCTCGTGCCCGTGGTCATCGTCGACGGCAACCGGCGCAGGCCGGGGCTCAGCGGCGGGAGGCGCCTCGGCGGGAGGTGCGGAACCGCCGAACGGCGGGGTCACGGGACGCTCCTCGTCCCCGCGCGGCGATCGCAGGTTGCCCATCGCATTCCGCACCGTGCGACGTGCGGAGCCCAGTATTGCCGGTCGGCGCACACACCCGAGTGTACGCCGCGCGCCTGACTATGAGAAGAACCCGGCGACCAGCGTCATGACGTAGATCACGCTGAACCAGATCGTGACAGCCGCGCCCACGGCCAGAACCACGTGGTCCTGCGCCCACTCCACGACCGATGCACGGTTTTCGTACGCCCACGGCTCCTCGCCGTCAAGCAGCCTGCGAACCATTGGATGACCCTCCTCGCGGTTGCCTCCAAAGCATCGGTGGCGGCCGCCGCCCCGGCAACCCCCGTGCGGGTGAAGCGCGGGGAACCCTGGGTTCCCCCGCGGGCCCTCCTCAAGGGGTGGCGCGTCGTCGTGGGTGCGACGGCGAAGAACGCGGTCTTCGCCGTCGCTGTGAGCGGCCGGGGGCGTGAACATGCGTACCTGGTACCGATGTTTCAGGCCGGCCCACCGGTACCGGCCCTGCGCGCCGCGTTGCAGTCCAGCACCTCTCAGGGCGTGATGAGGGCGACGCCGGCGTCGACGTCGCCGACCTTCGGGACGGCGTCGACCGTGCTCGCCCGGGCGCAGATCCGCAGGTCTTCGGCGAGCCCTGCGTCGCGCAGCTTGGCGGCGCTCGTCGAGGCGGCCAGCGCCTCGCCGGACGACGGGAACCCGTCCGAGAGCACCTCGGCCGCGACGGCCGCATCCGTCGCGACCCACTCCGCGAGCCAGACGCGCAGCTCGGAGACGAACCGGCCTGCGACGTAGGCGTCGTCGAGCGCGAACTCGCCCTCCACGCCGGCGCACTGGACGAGCACGTCGCACTCGCCGTCGCGAGCCAGCCGCGCGGCGGCGGCAGCACAGGCGGTCAGGTTGGCGAGGCTCCCGACGAGCACCGCGTCGGCATCGGCCGCCGCGGACACGATGGCGCGGGTGCCGTTCGTCGTCGCCAGGACAAGCGTCTCGCCCAGCGCCGGCCCATCGGCGTACTCCGACGGCGAGTTGCCGAGATCGAAGCCATCCGGCTTCACACAGGCCACCTCGCCCGCCAGGACCGCGCCGTTCCCGAGCCGGGCGTGCAACTGCCGGGCCTGGTCGATCTCGCCGCAGGCGAGCACGCGGCTGTACCCCTGACCGACGGCGTGGGCAATCGTCGTCGTCGCCCGGATCACGTCCACGACCACGGTCACGGGCGCGGCCGGCGTGACGCCGGGCGCGAACGCGACGTCGACCCTCACCGGTGTGAGAGCTCCGCCTGTGCGGCCGCGAGCCGGGCGGTGGGAACCCGAAACGGCGAGCACGACACGTAGTCGAGCCCGACGCTGTTACAGAAGTCGACGGAATCCGGGTCGCCGCCGTGCTCGCCGCAGATACCCAGCTTGATGCCGGGCTTCACGCCGCGGGCGCTCTTCACGGTGGTCTCGATGAGGACGCGCACGCCGTCGTCGAGCGTCTCGAACGGGTTGCGCGAGAGGACGTCCTCCTCGAGGTACTGCGCGAGGAACTTGCCCTCTGCGTCGTCGCGGCTGAAGGCGAGCGCGGTCTGCGTCAGGTCATTTGTGCCGAAGCTCATGAAGTCGGCGTACGGCGCGATCCGGTCGGCGAGAAGCGCCGCGCGCGGCACCTCGATCATCGTCCCGATGAGAATCCCGAGCTTCCCGCCCCCCTCCTCGTCGATCACGCGCTCGGTCAGGTCGCGCATCCGGCGAAGCTCGGTTGCAAACGCGACCAGGGGGTGCATGATCTCGGCCCTCGACCCGTCCACGGCCAGCGCTGCGCGCACGATCGCCCGCACCTGCATCTCGTAGATCTCGGGGTGCAGGATGCCGAGGCGGCAGCCGCGCGTCCCGAGCATCGGGTTCACCTCGCGGAGCGCCTTGATCCGCGACCGCAGGCGCTCGTCGGAGGGGTCGACGTCTTCGAGGTCGGGGAGGAACTCGTGCAGCGGCGGGTCGAGCAGCCGGATCGTCACCGGCTCGCCCTCCATCGCGGCCAGGATGCCCTCGAAGTCGGACTGCTGGAACGGCAGAAGGCGGTCGAGCGCGGCCCGGCGGCCCTCCTCGTCACGCGCCAGGATCATCTCGCGCATGACGGGCAGGCGGTCATCGCCGAAGAACATGTGCTCGGTGCGGCAGAGCCCGATCCCCTCCGCTCCGAACTCGCGCGCGCGGCGCGCGTCGTCGGGCGTGTCGGCGTTCGCCCGGACACCGAGGCGGCGGGCGTCGTCGGCCCATGCGGTGACGGCGGCGAAGTCGTCGGTCATCTGCGGCGGGACGAGGGGCACGGCGCCGCTGATGACGAGCCCGCGGCTGCCGTCGATCGAGATCTCGTCGCCCTCCGAGACGACCGTCCCGTTGACCGAGAAGCTCCGGGCGGCGGCGTCGATGTGGAGGGCCTCGACGCCGCAGACGCACGGCTTCCCCATGCCGCGGGCCACCACCGCCGCGTGCGAGGTCATCCCGCCGTGGGCGGTGAGCACGCCCTGGGCCTGGATCACGCCGTGGATGTCGTCGGGCGTCGTCTCCCAGCGGACGAGGATCACCGGCTCTCCTGCCCGGCCGCGGGCCTCGGCGGTGTCGGCGTCGAACACGGCCTTGCCGACCGCCGCGCCCGGAGAGGCGTTCAGGCCCGTCGCCAGCACCTCGTAGTGGGCGCCGGGGTCGATCGCCGGATGCATGAGCTGGTCGAGCTGGGCGGCGTTGACCCGCTGCACCGCCTCGTCGCGCGCGATCACACCCTCCGAGACCAGGTCGCGCACGACCCGCACCGCCGCCTGAGCGGTCCGCTTGCCGGCGCGCGTCTGGAGGACATAGAACTCCCCGCGCTCGATCGTGAACTCGACGTCCTGGAGGTCGCGGTAGTGCGACTCGAGCGTCGTCATCGCCTCCTCAAGCTCGCGGTACCCCTCCGGGAAGTCCCGCTGCATCTCGGCGATCGGGTGCGGCGTGCGGATACCGGCGACGACGTCCTCGCCCTGCGCGTTCACGAGGAACTCCCCGTACAGCACACGCTCTCCGGTGGACGGGTCGCGCGTGAAGACGACGCCCGTGGCCGAGTCGTCGCCGAGGTTGCCGAAGACCATCTGCATGACGTTGACGGCGGTGCCGAGATCGTCGGAGATCCCCTCGTGGCGGCGATACGTCCGCGCGCGCGGCGTGTTCCACGATGCGAACACGGCCTCGATCGCGCCGTCAAGCTGCTCCCGCGGGTCGTCGGGGAACTCCCGGCCGGTCTCTCGCCGCGAGATCTCGAGGAACTCGGCGACCAGCTCGCGCAGCGCCGCCGCGTCGAGGTCGACGTCGAGCCGGACCCCGCGAGACTGCTTCTCGCGCGCGATCGCCTCCTCGAAGAGGTCGCTGTGGACGCCCATCACGACGTTGGCGTACATCTGGACGAACCGGCGGTACGAGTCGGCCGCGAAGCGCTCGTTCCCCGAGGAGCGGGCGAGCCCCTCGACCGACCGCGGGTTCAGTCCGAGGTTCAGGATCGTGTCCATCATCCCGGGCATCGAGACGGGCGACCCTGAGCGGACTGAGACCAGCAGCGGGTCGTCGGGATCGCCGAGCCGGCGTCCGCAGCGCTGCTCCAGCGAGGCCAGGTGCTGTGTCACCTCGTCCCGGAGACCCTCGGGCCACGTGCCACCGGCAGCGAGGTACGCGCGGCAGGCCTCGGTCGTCACGGTGAAGCCGTCCGGCACCGGAAGGCCGATGGAGGTCATCTCGGCGAGCTCCGCGCCCTTCCCGCCGAGGAGGTCGCGCATGTCGCTCGAGCCGTCTGCGAACGCGTAGACGTTGGCCGCCACGGCCGGGAGTGTAGATCGAAATTCGCGGAATTCGAATTCGTGGGAAGAAACATGGAGCCCGGGCCGTCCGGTTCGGAACACCATGCCGAATCCGATGGGACAGCGGAACCTGATGCGCGCCGGCGGACGCCGCGCGACGCAGCGTCTGAAGGCCGCGCTGTCTTGACGATGGGCTCAGCGGAAGGGCCCCTGGGTGGGCGGCTCCCCGGCGGGAGCCGCCCACCGCATTCGAGGACCGAACGCACGGCTAAGGTGAAGGCATGCCACTCACGCTGATCGCGTGCGAGTGCGGGCGGGCCGACTGCACCGAGCACTTCGACGTCGAGCCGGGCGAGTGGGTGAAGGCGCACGCGGAGGGCCTGCGGGCGGTCGCACCCGGCCACGTGTCGGGCGCCTCGGACGAGGTCGTGGTCGCACGGCGCGCGTCGTACTGGCTCGTCAAAGGCTCGGACGCGGTCGACGAGGCGTCGTGGGAATCCTTCCCCGCCTCGGACCCGCCGCCCGGCCCGGCGAGGTAGTCCTCTAGGCCCTGACGCCTTCGAGTGCGGCGCGGCGCCGCGCCTCGACGAGCTCGGCCGCCCGCGCAGCGGTCTCCTCGATCGCAAGGCCCGTCACGTCGATCACCGGGCAGCCGAGCCGCTTGTGCAGGGCGGCGGTCAGCTCGAGCTCCTCGAAGATCTCCTCCAGGTCGGCGTAGCGGGCGCCGGCGCCGGCCGCGAGCGCGCGCACGCGCCGGCGGCGGATCTCGGACAGCCGCTCGGCGTCGATCGTGAGGCCGACGAGCTTCCAGGCATCGACCTGGAAGAGCGACGGCGGCGGATCGACGCCGCGGACGATCGGGATGTTGGCGGCCATGTAGCCCATGTAGCCGAGGTGCATCGAGGTCGGCGTCTTCGAGGTGCGCGAGACGCCGATCAGCACGACGTCCGCCTGGGTCAGGTCGTCGGCTCCGCGCCCGTCGTCGTGCTTGACGGCGAACTCGATCGCGGCGATGCGGCGGAAGTACTGGGCGTCGAGCGGCGCGGTGCGGCCGGGCACCATCGTCGCCTCCCGGCCCGATGCGGTCGCGACGGCGTTCAGCGCCGGGCCGAGGACGTCCTGTACGACCAGGTTGTGCTCGCGCGCCAGCTCGACGACGGCCTCGCGCAGGCCCGCATCGACGAGCGTGTAGAAGACGGCGGCGCGCCGGCCGGCGGCCGACTCGAGCGCGCGCGCGAGCTGCTCGCGCGTCTGCACGCGCGCATGCCGCACCATCTCGATCTCGGTCTCCTCGAACTGGCTCTGAGCGGCGCGCGCGACCCGGGCGCCGGTGTCGCCGGTGGAGTCGCTCACGATGTGGATCTCGAGGCGCTCGCCCATCCGGGGCCATCCTAGATGGTCTACCCCGGAAGCTGCGCGAAGTCCCCGAGACGGCGGAGCCGGTCACGAACGCCGGCGACGAGGCGCAGCCTGTTCGCGCGCACCGCCTCGTCGTCGGCCATGACCAGGACCTCGTCGAAGAACCGCTCGACGACGGCCGCCAGATCGGCCGCGGTGTCCAGCGTCGAGCCGCCGCCAGCGGCGAGCGCTTCAGCGAGCGCCCGCTCCGCCGGATCGGAGAGGAGGCGGCCGTCCACGTCTCCCGCCTGGGTCTCGCCCGCGATCCGCGCGCAGCGCCCGTACGCGTCGCGCACGGCGTCGCGGCGGGGGCCGGCGAAGGCGTGCAGGTCGCGCGCCAGGGCGGCAACTCCGGCCGGCTCGGTCTCGCCCGACCCTCGTGCGGCGCGGAGCTCCTCGATCGTCACACCCTCGTCGAGCAGCACCGGCTCGAGCCGGTCGAGAACGAAGCCGACCGCACGCTCGCCGGCGAGCTCCGGCAGGTCGACCCGCCAGCCGCGATCGAGCGCGATCGCCACGAGGCCGGCGGCCGCGCGCCGCAGGCCGTACGGATCGCGGCTTCCGGTCGGCTCGAGGCCGGCCGTGAACGCCACCCGGATCGTGTCGCCCTTGTCTGCGAGCGCGACGAGCGCGCCCGCCGGGCTGTCGGGGACCTCGCCGCCGGCCTCATCGGGCATGTGGTGCTCGGCGATCGCGGCGCAGACCGCCTCCGGCTCACCGGCCTCCGCCGCGTAGACCGAGCCGGCGTAGCCCTGGAGCGCGGAGAACTCGCCGACGAGCCGCGAGACCAGATCGGCCTTACAGAGCACCGCGGCACGGAGCGCCGCCCGGCGCACGTCGTCGTCGAGGCCGTTTCGCTCGCACAGCGCCTCGATGATCGGGCCGAGCCGGGTGCTCTTATCGGCGAGGGAGCCGCCGCCCTCGAGAAAGCTCACCCGGTCGAGCTCGGCGACCATGGCCGCGAGTCCCACCTTCCGGTCGCGGTCATAGGCGAACCTCGCGTCGTCCAGCCGGCCGACGAGCACCTCCTCGTTGCCGCGCCGCACGACGTCGTCGTCGCCGCCGTTTGCGACGACCAGAAACCGCGGCTCGAGGGTCCCGTCCGGCGAGCGGATCGGGAAGTAGCGCTGGTGGGACTGCATCGCCGTGACCGGGATGCGCTCGGGCAGGTCGAGATAGCCCGCCGGGAACTCACCCACGAGGACGCGCGGCCGCTCGACCAGGTAGACCACCTCCTCGAGCTTCCCCATCGTGTCGGCGGCGCCATGCTCGTCGATCGCCCCGAGGACGACCGCGCGCCGCTCGGCCGCATCCACGAGCACGCCGTGCGCGCGCAGGTCGTCGAGGTAGGTGGCGGCCGAGCCGACCGCCACCGCGTCGCGGCCGGGGCGCGGCCCGCGGCTCTCGCCCCCGGCGGGAACGCCGGCGATCCGGGCCGCGACGACCTCGCCGTCCAGCTTGGCGACGAGCCAGCGGATCGGACGCGAGAAACGGCCGCCGGGCCAGCGCATCGTGCGCGGGAACTGGATCCGCTCGACGGCGGCTGTGAGAGCTCCCGGGACGAGGTCCGCCGCCCGCACCGCCGTCCCCTCGGAGACCGCCCAGACGAATCCGTCGCGCTCCACGAGCGCCTCGGCTGCGCGCCCGTGCTTTCTGGCAAACCCCTGCCTCGCCTGCTCCGGAGCGTCGGCTCGAGGCCCGCGCACCTCCTGCCGCTGGGCCTCCCGGCGCTCCGGGATCCCGCGTGCGATCGCGGCGAGGCGCCGCGGCGCCACGTGCGCGACAACGCTTCCGGCGGGGATCCCGGCCCGTTCCAGCTCGGCGCTGAGGAGCCCGGGCAGCGTGTCCTCGGCGATGCGGCAGTGCGCCGCGGGCAGCTCCTCGCACCCCACCTCGACGATGAGGTCAGCCATCGCCGCCGCCTCCGGCCGCCTCGAGTTGCGCGGCCGCGACAGCCTGGGTGAGACGGCGCATGCGCAGGATGTAGGCGGCCCGGTCGGTGACCGCGATGGCGCGGCGCGAGTCAAGCAGGTTGAAGGCGTGGGAGCACTTGAGGACGTGGTCGTAGGCGACCAGCGGCAGCCCCGCATCCAGGCACCTGCGCGCCTCGCCCTCGTGGTCGTCGAAGTGCCGAGCGAGCATCGCGGTGTCGGCGAGCTCGTAGTTGTAGGCCGAGAACTGGCGCTCGGGCGCCTCCCGGACCTGGGCCCACGTGACGCCGCCGCCCCACCGCATGTCGTGGGCCCGGCGGACACGCTGGAGGTGCATCGACAGCCGCTCCAGGCCGTACGTGATCTCGGCCGACACCGGGTCGAGCTCGATTCCTCCCGCCTGCTGGAAGTAGGTGAACTGGGTGATCTCCATCCCGTCCATCCACACCTCCCAGCCGAGGCCCCACGCACCCAGGCTCGGGCTCTCCCAGTTGTCCTCGACGAACCGCACGTCGTGCTGCTCGATCGGGATGCCGATCGCCCGGAGCGAGTCGAGGTAGACGTCCTGGACGTCGTCGGGGGCCGGCTTCAGGATCACCTGGTACTGGTAGTGCTCCTGGAAGCGGTACGGGTTCTCGGCGTAGCGGCCGTCGTCCGGCCGGATGGAGGGCTCCACGTACGCCGCTCGCCACGGCTCGGGCCCAAGGACGCGAAGCAGCGTTGCCGGGTTGGACGTGCCCGCGCCGAGCTCGGTGTGGTACGGCTGGACGATCACGCACCCCTGCTCCTCCCAGAAGGCCTGAAGGGCCGAGATCATCCCCTGGAAGGTCGCCGCCATCGGAGGCGGAAGCTATCAGGTGAGTAGTTCCATGTCCGCGTGATGCCCTGGGCGGCGAGAACCGAGCCTCGCCGGACGCAGGGAGGGTCAATATCGGCACGAGATATTGCCCCGACCGAGGACGCAGCGAGGCGACGGTTCGCAGCCGCAGCCCCACCGCAGGCCGTGAACACACCACAGACGGACGTCCAGGCGCGCGCGGGCATGGAACTACTCACCTCCCTACGCGTGCAGCGTGCGCAGGCGGAAGCCGCCGTGGTGCTCGTAGGTGGTCTCGACCACGCGGACGGCGTCGGCGGCCGCGGGCTGCGGCAGTGCCCCCGAGGCGAGCGGCCGCTCGACGAGCGCGGCGACCGCCTCCAGGCTGCCGGGCCTGAGCCGGAACGCGCCGTCCTCGGACGCGCACAGGCCGCACACGGCGCCCCCGCTCGCCGCCGAGTAGCCCACGAGCGGCCTGTCGGATCCGCATCCCGCGCAGGACTCGAGATGCGGCAGGTACCCGGCGAGAGCGAGCAGCTTCAGCTGGAAGCCGAGGCCCGCCGCCTCGCGCACCGGGTCAGGCCCGGCGTCGATCCCCCGCTCGAGCAGGTCGAGGAACCGCACCAGCCCCTCGAAGACGCGCGGGTGCGGCTCCGGCTCCGGGAAGAGCTTGAGGACGGCCTCCGACCCGATCTGGGCGACCGCCAAGGCGTACGGCGCAGCCCGGACCCCGGCGTGGGCCGAGACGATGTCGGCGCCCGAGACTGTGTGCAGCTCGCCGCGGCCCTCGTGCAGGAGCAGCTGGGCGTGCGTGAGCGGCTCGAGGCGTCCTCCGAACCGCGACGTGGTCTTGCGGACGCCCTTCGCGATCGCGTTCACGCGCCCGCGCTCCGCGGTGTAGAGGTGAAGGACGCGGTCCGCCTCGCCGAAGCGCAGCGAGCGCAGGACAATCGCGTCGGCCTTATACGTGCGTCCCACGGCCTCAGTGTAGGGTGCCGCGATGCCGGCGGAGGTCGACGTGCGGCCCGTGCGGCCGGAGGAGTACGACGCGGTCGGTGACGTGACCGTCGCGGCGTACGGGACGATCGAGGGCTACTCGCCCGGCGACCGGTACGCGGTCGAGCTCCGCGACGTCGCCGGCCGCAACGAGAGCGCCGAGGTGCTCGTGGCCGTCGACCAGATGGGGCACGTCATCGGCGGCGTCACCTTCGTGTCGGGGTTCGGACCGCTCGCGGAATTCGAGGGCACCGACGAGGCGGGGATGCGCATGCTGGCCGTCGACCCCGGCGCCCAGGGACGTGGTGTCGGACGCCTTCTGGCACAGGCCTGCATCGACCGGGCGCGAGAGCTCGGCCGGGCGCGGCTCGTCCTGCACACGACCGGTGCGATGACGGCCGCGCACCGCCTCTACCGGGGTCTCGGCTTCGTGCGGACGCCCGACCGCGACTTCCGGACCCCCGGAGGGCTGGCGCTTGAGGCGTACGTCCTGGAGCTCTAACCCCGGCAAGTGTGCTCGGCGATCGCTCCGGACAGCGACTCCCAGTCGGCCGGCTCGACGCCATGCCCGGCCCCTTCGAGAAGCATGAGCCGTGCGCAGGGGATCGCCCGCGCCAGCGCCTCGCCGTGCTCGGCCGGAAACATCGGGTCGGCCGTGCCGTGGACGACGAGCGTCGGCGCGGAGATCTCAGAGAGCGGCCCGCTCGGCACGGCGCCGTCGATCAGCTCGTGGTTTCGGATGGAGGGGTAGCTCCGGGCGCGCTCGATGTCGCGGCGGACGAGGTCGCGGGCGGACAGTTCGTTGAACGGGCGCCGGCCGCCGGCAAGCACACGCTGATAGGCGACGAGATACTCGGTGTAGGCGTCCCGATCCGCGATGTCCGGCGGCGGCGTGCCGAAGAAGCGGCCGAGTTCCTCCGCAGGGCCCGGAAGCGGCGTGCGCTCGTCCGCGACGGCCGATGAGGTGCTGACGAGGACGAGCGACAGCACCCGGTCCGGGTGGTCGACGGCCAGCACCTGCGCCAGCGCGCCGCCCGCCGACACGCCGACGACGTGCGCGGCCGGGATCCCGTAGGCGTCGAGGATGCCCGCAGCGTCGGCGACCAGGTCGGCGCCGCTGTAGGCGGGCCGGCCCGGCTCGTACGTGACGGACCTGCCGGTGTCGCGGTGGTCGAAGCGGATGACGAACCGCCCGTGGCCCGCGAGCAGCGCGCAGAAGCGCTCGTCCCACCAGAGCATCGATCCGCCGGTGCCCATGACGAGCAGCACGGCGGGATCGGCCGGGTCGCCGAACGGCTCCGTGCAGATCTCGACGCCGTTTGCCTGAACAAGCCGCTCGGCCATCGCCTCAGGCAGTGACGGCGCGGACGTCGGCGCCCGGGATCGCCGCGATCAGCCGCTCCGTCTCGACCTCGAACACCGCGCGGGGAGTTCCGGCGGCGCACCAGACGGTCGCAAACCGCCGCAGCGACTCGTCCACGAGCGTCCGCACGGAGCGTTCGTGTCCGAGCGGCGGGACGCCGCCGATGGCAAAGCCGGTGGCCTCGCGCACCTCGTCGGGGCTCGCCCGGCGCACCTCGTCCCCCACGAGCGCCGTGTCCACCCGGCGGTCGCCCGCACACAGGACGAGCACCGGCCCGTCGCCGTCTGCGAAGACGAGCGATTTCACGATCTGCCCGAGCTCGCAGCCCGCCGCCGCGGCGGCCTCCTCGGCCGTGCGGGTCGAGGCATCGAGCTCGATCACGTCGACGTCGAGGCCGGCGGCTCGGAGCCGCACGGCCACCTTCAGGGCTGTCGGGTGCATCTCGGGCACAGATGGGTCCCTCGCTGGGCGACGCGGATCTTCTCGATGGGCGTGCCGCAGCGCGGGCACGGCTCGCCGTCGCGATCGTAGGCGTTGAAGCGCTCCTGCATGGCACCCGCCTCGCCGTCCGGCCGGCGGTAGTTGCGGATACT
>DATIDU010000061.1:0-18687 GCA_035456145.1 Gaiellales bacterium
AGACCGAGGCGGTCGTGAACGCCTGCGGTATCTGGGCGCCGCAGGTCTCGGCAATGGTGGGCGCGTTCACGCCGTCGGTCCCGGTCGACCATCAGCACATCGCCCTCGAGGCCGTGGACGGAAACGAGCTGCCGCGCGACATGCCCTGCTTCCGCGACACCGACAACCTCGTCTACGGCCGGGCCGAGGCCGGCGGCGCGCTCTTCGGCGGATACGAGCCCGACCCGGTGGCCCGCTGGACGGACGGCGTGCCCTGGGACCACGGCGCCCGCGCCCTGCCTCCTGACCACGAGCGCTTCGCCCAGCTCATGGCCGGTGCCGTGCGCCGCTTCCCGTTCCTGGAGGACGCCGGCGTCGTGGCGCTCGTCTGCCACCCCGACGCCATGACGCCCGACGGCAACCCCCTGCTCGGCCCGATGCCCGGGATCCCGGGCTACTGGACGGCCGCGGGCCTGTCGCTGAACGGGTTCGGGGGAGCCGGCGGGATCGGCAAGACGATCGCGGAGTGGATGACGGACGGCGAGACCGAGCTCGACGTCACCGGCTACCGGGCGTGGCGGTTTGGCGCCGCCCACCGCACGCCGGGCCAGGTCGAGGCCTCCGGCCGCGAGGTCTACAAGTACTACTACCGGCTTCGCTACCCGCTCGACACCGACGAGTGGGGCCGTCCCAACCGGCTCTCGCCCCTCCACGGCCGGCTTCAGGAGGCGGGCGCGGCCTTCGGCGCAAAGAACGGGTGGGAGCGCTCCGACCATTTCGAGTCGGGCGGGTCGTGGCGGCGCTCGGGCGCCGACCAGCGCGAGTTCGGATGGACGCGGCCGCCCTGGTTCAGGCGCGTCGCCGAGGAGCACCGGGCGATCCGCGAGCGGGTCGGGCTGATCGACATGACGTCGTTCGGCAAGATCGAGGTGCAGGGGCCGGGCGCCCTGCCGCTCCTGGAGCGGGTCGCGTGCAATCGGATCGACCGCCCACCGGGAAGCGTCGTCTACACCCAGCTTCTGAACCGTCGCGGCGGCATCGTCGCCGACGTGACGGTGACCCGGCTCGGCGAGGACCGCTTCCGGGTCGTGACCGGCGCCGGCGTCGTCGACTCCGACCTCGGCTGGCTGCGTGCGAACCTCGATCCGGCCGACGGCCCCGTCGCCCTGCGCGACGCGAGCACGGAGCTGTCCGTGATCGGGATGTGGGGCCCGGCGGCCCGCGAGGTGCTCCAGGCCGTCACCGAGGATGACGTCTCGGCGGAGGTGTTCCCGTTTCGCACGGCGCTCGCGCTCGTCGTCGCGGATGCCGACGTCACCGCCCAGCGCATCACCTACGTCGGCGAGCTCGGCTTCGAGCTCTACCTCGCCCCGGAATCGGCCGTGCAGGTGTGGGACGCGCTCGCGCACGCAGGCGCCGCACACGGGATTGCCCCCGTCGGCTACCGCGCGCTCGACACGCTCAGGATCGAGAAGGCCTACCGCTACATGGGGACCGACCTGACCGCGGGGGACACGCCGTACGAGGCAGGGCTCGGGTTCTGCGTCGCGCTCGACAAGGGGGCGTTCACGGGGCGCGACGCGCTGGCCGCCGCCGGGCCGGTGCCCGACCGGCGGATGCGCACGCTCCTGGTCGGCGGTCGCAGGTACCTGAACCTCTACGGCGGGGAGGCCGTACGCGCCGGCGGGCAGGTGGTGAGCCGCATCCGCAGCTGCGCGTTCGGCCACACGGTCGGGCGCAACGTGGCCTACGCCTACCTCCCCGCAGAGATCGGCCCCGGCGCGACGGGCGTCGAGGTCGAGGTCCTCGGGCAGCTCGTCCGCGCCGAGGTCGCCGAGGACGTGCTCTACGACCCGGAGCACGTGCGCGTTCGAGCCTAGGGATTGCCGGCACGGACAAGCCAGCGGTACCTCCGGACGCGGTCGCCGCCCGGCCGGTACTGCGTCACGGTGCAGGTCGCCCCACGCCGGAAACCGGGCACCGCGGTGAGCGCGCGACCCGGCGCGAAGATGCGGGTCACGGCGGGGTCGGGCCGGCGGCCGTCCGCCACGGCGCGGAGGTGCACAAGGCGATCGTCCTGTCCTGGAATCCGCTCGAAGATGTCGCGGTACCGGATGCGTGGCCGCGGGATGAAGAGGAGCGAGGCGCCCGTGCGGGCGAAGACCGTGAGGCCGAGCGGCTCCTTCGGCGGGCCGCCGGCGAGCCCGAAGACGGCGATCGTCGCAGACGTCGGCGCCGTCAACGGCGCCGAGCACCGCAGAAGCGGATGGTCCGCCCGCCAGTGGCGGATCTCGATCATCCCTGCGGAGGCCGTCGCGGCCGAGGCGGTCGCGGCGAGCGCGATCGCCGCGGCGCATACGATCCGAAGGCGCCCAGACCGTTCGACGAGCCACGCCGCGGCGACACCTCCCAGGATGGCGAGGGCGAGCCCGGCTGCAGGCAGGTAATGGAGCGTTCTCGTCAGGGCGGGCAAGGACCCGACGGCCGGCGCGATCGACGCCAGGAGGACGGGTACGACAAGGGCGACCGCGACAGCAGCCAGCGGCCGGCGGTCTCCGACAGCCACGCGCCGGGTCGCGACGAGCGCCGCTCCGAGCACGCCGAGCACCGCAAGCACAGCGACCGTCGCCAGAACCTGCACGAGCGTCGGCTCGACAGGCGTTCCCAGGGTCGTGTTCACGAACCCGCCGAGGTCGCGCGCGTGCCAGGCAAGCGGCACCAGCCACACTCCCGCCACGATCGCAGCGGCGACGAGCGCCACCGGCGCCGGGCGAGATCGCGCCACGAGCGCCAGCGCGACGAGGGCGCAGCCGGCCACGACGCCCGCCACGGGCGATGCCAGGAAGGCCAGCCCCGAGGCAGCGCCCGCCGTCGCCCACCACCGCCCGGAGGCCTTGCGCGCCGCGCGCGCTGCCGCCCAAACCGCGAGCGGCACGAGCGCCAGTCCCAACTCGCGAGGCAGCGCGGGAGGCACGTTGCCGAGCGCCGACGTCGGGGCGGGCGACAGCACGAGGTCGCCTGAGTAGGCCCCGAGCCCGCGCTCGTACGGTTGCAATGCCTCGGCCACGTCGGCGGGGTTCGGGCGCGTCGTGAGCAGGGTCGCGGCGGGGCCACGGGCCTCGAGCCATCCGATTCCGCCGCCGGCGATTGCAAGGACGACCGCCCAGGCAGCCGCTGCTCGCGCGAGCCCGAGCTCGCAGGCGAGGAGCCACGTTCCCACGGCCAACGTGAGGAGCATGAATGCCTCGACCACGATCAGAGTCGCGGTCATCCCCAACCCGCCGCCCGACAGGATCAGCGCTGCCAGGGCGTGCTCCAGCCATGGGTAGGCGTTCGGAACTCCGGCATACACCGAGCCGGGGGCGTGCAGGCCGCCGGCGAGCTGCCGGATCCAGCCCTCGTGCCAGAGGATGTCCGTGGAGCCGTCGGGATAGTCGTCTCCGGGCACGATCCACGCCGCAGCCGACACGACGAGCGCCGCGGCGGCCGCTGCGAGCGCCGGGCGCGCCGCGAAACCCGTCGGCCGAAGCCTCCGGCCGCGCACGCCGACAGCCCCGACGACGACCACGAGTCCGGCCCGGATGAGCCACGGATGCGCCACGACCGAGACGCCTGCGACCGGCTGGAACATGACGAGCCATGCCGCGCCGGCGACCGCGAGCATGCCGATGCCGAGCCGATCTGCCGACGGCGCCGTGCCGAGGACGGCCGAGCCGATCCCCCATGTGAGCCCCGTCAGAGCGACAACGGCGACGAGCGCGGCGGCGTCCGCTTCCAGACCAGGCGTCATCGGGCGCCATAATACGAGCGGGCATCGACGCGCCGCCGCGGACGGCGAAAGGGGGCCCGCACGCTGTGCGGACCCCCCCTCGTTGCGGACCGGTCTCGGTTCAGCGAGCCACCGTCACGCCTCCGGTCGTCGCCGACGCTCCGGCCTGGGCGGATGGCTGCCGGCGGCCGTGCTGCACAGGTCGGCGGGCGAGCCGCGCGGGCCACCAGGCGGCGGAGCCCACGAGCGTCGTGACCGCCGGCACCAGCAGTGTCGAAACGACGAACGAGGCGAGCAGGATGCCAACCGCCATCCCGAACCCCATCTGCTGGGTCCCGGTGTCGCTGTTCAGCATCAGCGTGGCGAACGATGCTGCGAGCGCCACGCCGGCGGCGGTGATCGCCGGGGCGACGTGCTGCACGGCCCGGGCGGTCGCCTCGCGCTGCGAGGTGCCGGACTCGCGCTCCTCGCGCAGCCGGTGCGACATCAGGATGTTGTAGTCGGTGCCGATCGCCACGACGAACAGGAAGAGGACGAGCGGCAGCGTGAACGCGACGCCGTCCTTCCCCATCCCGTGCTGGAACACGAGCACCGCGGTCCCGAACGTGGCCGCGAACTCCAACACGACCGCCGCGAGCAGGTAGAGGGGTGCGACGGCGCTTCGGAGCATGACGAACAGGATCAGGAGGATCAGGCCGGCGGCAGCCGGGAAAATCAGCCGCAGGTCGTCGCTGATCGAGCTCGAGACATCGGCGAAGATCGACGCCTTCCCTCCGACGAGCGCGGTGCTCCCGTCGGGCGCCGCGGCGTGGGCCGCGGTGCGGAGCGGGCCGTTCGCGCCTGCCAGATGGAGGCCGGCGCCGGACGTCGCCTCGACATCGAGCGCGACGTCGATCTCCGCCGCACGGCGGTCGGGCGAGAGCCGCGCCGGGGAGACCTCGGCCACGTGCTGCACGGCCGCCAGGCGCCGGCGCATCGGCTGGAGCGCCGCCGCGGAGAGCGGCCTCGTCGAGCGGACGTAGATCTGCTGCTCGTCGGTGACGCCCTTCGGCAGCATCCGTCCGATCGTGGCCTGGACGCGCCCGGCCTGGGTGTCCTTCGGCGTGGACGCCAGGTCGTAGTTCATCTTCCCGCCGAGTGCGAACGCCGCCATCACGGTCAGCGCTGTGGCTGCGACGGCTGCGACCAGCCCGGGTCGGCGCGACACGAGCGTTCCGAGCCGCGCGGCCGGTCCGTCCTCGTGGCTTCGCTGCCACGAGTGCGAGGGCCAGAAGAGCAACCGGCCCTGCGCCGCCAGGAGGGCGGGCACGAGCGTGACGCCCGCCAGGAGCATCACGACGATGGCGACGGCGACGGCGGGGCCGAGGACGTGGAACTGGCCGAACCGCGCCAGGCCGAGCGTTGCAAACGCCGCCACGATCGCAAGCGCCGCGGAGGCGACCACGGGCCCGACCTTCGCCGCGGCGTTGGCCGCCGCGACCTTCCGGGCCTCGCCCGCGCGGAGCTGCTCGCGGAACCGGAACGTCATGAAGAGGAAGTAGTCGATCCCGATCCCGACGAGCACCGTCTGGATCAGCGTCGGCGTGCTGCTGTCGAGATGCAGCCCGAACGCCATCGCGGCGAGGACGACGGCGCCGTTCGCGCCGGCGGCGACCAGGACGACGGTCAGGAGCGGAACGACGGTCGACAGGACGCCTCGGAACACGACGAGGCTCAGAAGCGCGATCGCGGCGAAGAGCAGGAGGCCCTCGAGCGATTGGGTCGACCGCGTGGCGTCGGTGTAGTCGGTCAGGCCGGCCACGCCGCCGGTGAAGCCGACCTTGAGGCCGTCACGGGCGAACGCGTGCACCGTCGCGGCGCGGAACTGCTTGAAGGCCTTCTGCACCGTCGGGTCGGTCGCGTTGCCCTTGAACTGGAGCCCGGCGAGCTGGTAGCGGCCGTCGCCTGCGACCGGTCCGGCCACGGGCTTCACGGCGCGGACGCCGCGTTCGTTCTCGGAGAGGCCGAACGGCGGCTCGATCCCCGTCCAGTCGGGGCGCCACTTGGCCATGCCGGCCGTGAGCGCCGCGACCCGGGCCCGGTCCGCGGCCGTGAGCGAGCGTCCGTCGCCACGCTGGACAAGCGCGGTGACGGCGGTCGCGCCCTTCACGAGCCCGAAGTGCGTCTGCCCGAAGTGGACGGCGCGGGCGGACTCGTAGCTCCGCGGGAGGAACCCGGCGGTGTCGTTCGTGGTGACGTCGTAGAGCTTCGCCTGGCCCACGAGGGCGCCGCCGACCAGCAGGGCGATCCAGAGGCCGATCACGAGCCACGGCCGCCTGGTTGATACGGATGTGAGGCGATTCAGCATTTGGAGACGCTCCCTTTCGAGTGGTTTCCGTTGACAGTCCGGATCCTGCGCCCGCACGGCCGCGGTCGCCCCAGAGGAATCACGGGATCGATCGCCGGTGGATCACCAGGTATCCCTGGGCTCGGTTCGGGCCTCGGCGGGCTACGATCGGCGCGTGCTGATCGGGCGACACGCCGAGCAGGAAGAGCTCGGCGCGCTCATCAAGGCGGTGCGCGCGTCGCGAAGCGGCGTCCTCGTGCTCCGGGGCGAGCCGGGCGTCGGAAAGTCGGCCCTGCTCGCCGAGCTGGCCGAGCAGGCCGAAGGCATGCTGGTGATCCGCGCGACCGGCGTCGAGGCCGAGTCCGAGCTCCCGTTCGCCGGCGTGCACCAGCTCGTGTGGCCGCTGATGGAGCGGCTCGACGAGATCCCTCCGCGCCAGGCGGCGGCGCTGCGCGGAGCGATCGGCCTGGATGCGCCGGCGGGGGACGACCGCTTCCTGATCGGCGCGGCCGTGCTCAGCCTGCTCGCCGCGGCGGCGGAGTCCTCGCCCGTCCTGGCGCTCGTCGACGACGCCCACCTGCTGGATCCCGAGTCGGCCGACGCGCTCGCGTTCGCCGCCCGCCGTCTCCACGCCGAGCCGGTCGCCCTCGTCTTCACGGTCCGCGACGATGCGGCCGCGTTTGCCGGCGCCGGGCTCCCCGAGCTCCGCATCGGCGGCCTCGACGAGACGGCGGCACCCGATCTCCTCGCCGAGCGCTCGGGCTCCCTGTCGCCGGAGGTGCGTAGACAGCTCGTCGCGATCGCCGGCGGCAACCCGCTCGCGCTGCTGGAGCTCCCCACCGGGCTCAGCGAGGACCAGCTCGCCGGCCGCTCCCCGCTGGGCGACGCGCTTCCGGTCACGCGCACGATCGAGGCGGCCTTCCTCGACCGGATGCGCGGCGTCTCCCAGGAAGGGCGCTCGCTGATGCTCCTCGCCGCCGCCGACGACACCGCCGAGCCGGCCGTCATCGTCCGCGCCGCAGCCGCCCTCGGCGCCGACACCTCGGCGCTCGACGAGATCGAGGGTACGGGGCTTGTCGAGTTCGGCGAGCGCGAGGTCCGCTTCCGCCACCCGCTCGTCCGCTCCGTCGTCTACCAGGGCGCCACGCTCACCGAGCGGCAGCGGGCGCACCTGGCGCTCTGCGATGCGCTCGACGATCCGGAGCACGCCGACCGCCGGGTCTGGCATCGCGCCGCCGCGACCCTCGGCGCCGACGACGAGCTCGCCGATGAGCTCGAGCGGTCCGCCGACGCCGCGATGCGCCGGGGCGGGCACATGGGGGCGTCGGCGGCCCTGGCCCGTGCGGCGGAGTTCACGAGTGACGCGGAGGCCCGGGCCCGGCGCCTGGCGGCGGCCGCGACGGCGGCGTGGCTCGGCGGGCGGCCCGAGGCCGCGATCGCCTCGCTCGAGCCGGCCCGGCGGCTGGTGTCAGACCCGCTGACCCGGGCCGACATCGAGCACCTGCGGGCGCAGATCGAGCTCCAGCGCGGGACACCGGCGCGGGCCCACGAGATCCTGATGGCGGCGGCGGAGGAGATCCTCCCGGCCGACGCCGGCCGGGCGGGCGCCATGCTCGTCCAGGCGGGCGAGGCCGCCAACTTCGCCGGCGACCTCCAGGGCGAGATCGCCGCCGGGCGGCTGGCGCAGCGGTTGCGGGCCGAGACCGGCGACCGGTCGCTGGAGGTCACCATGATGGCCGGCGTCGCCGACCTGCTTGAGGGCCGGGCCGCGGACGGCGCCGCCCTCCTGACCGAGGCGATCGCCCAGGCCTCCGCGTCGGACAATCCGCGCCGGTTCTCCTGGGCCGGCTCGTGCGCGTTCTACCTCGGCGACATCGGCGCCGCCACGGCGTACTGGGGCCGGTTCGTCGACGAGGCCCGAGGCCAGGGCGCGATCGCGCTCCTCGCCGTCGCGCTCGCGTACCGCGCGAGCGGCGAGGCTAGCGAGGGCCGGTTCGCGTCGGCGGTGGTCACCGCCTCGGAGGGGCTCCGGCTCGCCGAGGAGACCGGGCAGGCGAACGCCGCCGCGTTCCACAGGGCCGTGCTCGCCCGCGGCGCGGCGCGGTGCGGGCGTGAGGAGGAGTGCCGCACACAGGCGGCGGCGGTGTTCGCGGTCGCGCGCGAGCGCGGCCTCGGCATTCACGCCGGCCACGCCCTGCTCGCGCTCGGCGAGCTCGAGCTGGCCGCCGGGCGCCCCGCCGAGAGCCTGATTCATTTCGAGACGCTGTGGCACGCGGGGCCGGGCGCGGGCAGCGTCTCCGCGAAGCTCTTCGGGATGCCCGACCTCGTCGAGGCGGCGTACCGGGCGGAGCGGATCGAGACCGCACGCGAGGCGCTGGCGTTCTACGAGGACTGGGTGACCAGCACGCGCTCACGCTTCGAGCTGCCGCTCCTCGAGCGCTGCCGCGGCCTCCTGGAGCCGGGCGCTGCGGCCGTCGAGCGCTTCGATGAGGCGCTCCGGCTCCAGAGCGACGCGGAGCGGCCGTTCGAGCGGGCGCGGACGGAGCTCGTCTACGGGGAGGCGCTGCGCCGTCGGCGTGAGCCGAAGCGGGCGCGTGACCACCTGCGCGTGGCGCTCGAGCTCTTCGAGCAGCTCGGCGCCGCCGGATGGTGCGAGCGGGCCCGCTCGGAGCTCCGCGCGAGCGGCGAGACCGCCCGCAAGCGCGACCCGAGCACCATCGACCAGCTCACTCCGCAGGAGCTTCAGATCGCGCGCGCGGTCGCGACCGGCTCGTCGAACAAGCAGGTCGCCGCCCAGCTCTTCCTCAGCCCGCGCACGATCGAGTTCCACCTCCGCCACGTGTTCGCGAAGCTCGGCATCACGTCGCGGTCGCAGCTCGCCGGCTTCGACCTGGAGGGCCTCGTCGCGGACCGCAGCGGCGTCGTGACGGTCCCGGCCTGACGGGGAACGCCTGCCGGCGCCGTATTAGGATGAGCCGCGCGCGGGCGTAGCTCAATGGCAGAGCAAGAGCCTTCCAAGCTCAAGACGGGAGTTCGATTCTCCTCGCCCGCTTCTTTCTTCGCCACGAGCAATCCCCCAAAACGGACGACGCCGCTGCCTGGTCCGCGCACGACCCTAGTGCAGCAATCCTGTCGCGCGGCCGTTCGCGCCGGTGACCTGAGATCTACGGACAACGTAGGAGGAGCACGTGTATTGGGGACTTGGAGCCTTGTATGTGGCCTTGCTGGTCACCCTGGGAGTGATGACTCTGCGAAATGGACACGGCTGGTTGTTCTTCTTCGGACTCTTCTTCCCGGTCCTTTGGCTCGTCGGCGCCATCATGCGTCCTGCTCGCGCCTGAGGGCCATTCCGCGCAGCGACCCGCACTGAATGACGCCTTGACGCCTGGTACTCCTCACTAGCCGCGAGTCTCGGCCAGCGAGTCTTCGGCGCGGTGGCAGGCAACCAGCCGGCCGCCTACCTCACGCGGCAGTGGGCGCTCCGACCGGCAGCGGTCGACGGCCAGCGGGCAGCGCGGGTGGAACCGGCAGCCCGGCGGCGGGTCGGCTGGGTTCGGCGGCTCCGCGCGCTTCGTTGCCGGTGCCGGGAGCGTCTCGGAGAGCTCGGGCACCGCGGTGCGCAACGCACGCGTGTACGGGTGGACAGGCCACGTCAGCACGCGGGCGGCCTCGCCCTGCTCGACCACCTGGCCCAGGTAGAGCACCGCCACCTGCTCGCAGAGCTGCTCGACGACGGCCAGGTTGTGGGAGATCAGGAGGTAGGCGAGCGAGCGCTCCTCCCGGAGCCCGGCTATCAGCTCGAGCACACGCGCCTGGACGGTGACGTCGAGTGCGCTGGTCGGCTCGTCGAGGACGAGCAGCCGCGGCTCAACCGCCAGCGCGCGTGCGATGGCGACGCGCTGGCGCTGGCCGCCGGAGAGCTGGTGCGGCAAGCGGTCGGCGTGCTCGGCCTGCAGGCCAACCGCCGTCAGCAACTCGGTGACGCGGGCCGGCCACGCTGACCGCTCCACGACCGCGTGGGCGCGCAGCGCCTCGGTGATCGCCGGGCCGACCCGCATCCGCGGGTCGAGCGTCGAGTCTGGATCCTGGAAGACGATCTGCACGCTCTTGCGGTCCGCCTTCAGGTCACCGCGCTTTGCGTTGAACGCGTTCAGGCCGTCGACTGTCACCTCGCCCGAGGCCGGCTCGGTCAGCCGCACGATCGCGCGCCCGATGGTGGTCTTCCCCGAGCCGCTCTCGCCGACCAGGCCGAGGCCGGCCGGTCCGGCCGGAACGCTCAGCGTGACGCCGTCGACGGCGACGACCGGCCCGTAGCGGACGACGAGGTCTCGCACCTCAAGCATCGGTGGCCTCGGGTGTTGTCAGCTTCGGAACAGCGGCGAGCAGCTCACGCGTGTACGGGTGTGAGGGGTGGTGGAGCGTCTCCGAAACGGGACCGCGCTCGACAACCTCGCCGTCGTACATGATGGCCACCGTGTCGCAGATCCCGGATACCACCGCCAGGTCGTGGCTGATGAACAGCATTGCGAGCGACTCCTCGGCCCGCAGCTTCTCGAGCACGTCCAGGATCTCGGCCTGGACGGTGACGTCGAGGGCGCTGGTCGGCTCGTCGGCAATCAGCACGTCGGCGCGGAGCGCCACCGCCATGGCGATCGCCACCCGCTGGGCCTGGCCGCCCGACAGCTGGTGCGGATACCTGTGGAGCAGGTCGGGTGACAGCGCGACCGACCGCATCGCCTCGGCGGCCCGCTCGCGAGCGTCAGCCTTCGAAGCCCCGTGGAGCCGGAGTGCGCGCAGGAAGACGTCGCCGACCCTGAACACGGGGTTCAGCGAGGAGATCGGCGCCTGGAAGATCATCGCAATGCGCCGGCCGCGGATGTCACGAAGCGCACCGTCGGACAGTCCGATCAACTCCTGGCCGTCGAGCTTTACCGAGCCCTCGACCCGCGCACCCATCCCGGGCGCAAGGCCGGCGATCGCGTAGGCCGTCATCGACTTGCCCGACCCTGTCTCGCCGACGATCCCGAGCGTCTGGCTCTTGTCGAGGTCGAGCGCGTCGACCGCGACGACCTGCCGGTCGCCAAACCAGACTCCGAGGTCTCGCACCTCGAGCATCACCGGCTGACCACCCGCCTTGGGTCGAGCATCTCGCGGATCCCGTCGCCGATCAGGTTGAAGGCGATGGCGGTGAACAGGATCGCGAGACCGGCGAAGGTGACGAACCACCATTGGGTCGCGAAGTACTGGGCGCCCTGGCTGACGATCAGGCCCCACTCGGGGGTCGGGTCCTGGGCGCCGAGCCCGAGGAACGAGATCGACGCAGCCGTCAGCAGGATGCCGCCGGCGTCCATGGACATCTGCACGAGCACCGGCGTGATCGAGTTGGGCAGGATGTGGCGGGCCAGGATGCGGGCGTGCGAGACGCCAAGCACCCGGCAGCTCTCGATGTAGGGCCTGGTCGCGATCGACGCCGCCTCGCCGCGCACCAGGCGCGTGTACCAGGGCCACCAGGTGACCGCGATCGCGATCGTCATGTTCTGCACGCTGGGCGTGAGCACGAACGCGATTGCCAGTGAGAGCAGAAGCGCGGGGAAGGCGAGGAACACGTCGGTGATCCGCATGATCACCTGGTCGACACGGCCGCGGAAGTAGCCCGCGATCAGCCCGAGCGGGATCCCGATCAGGCCCGCAATGAGCAGCACCTCGACGACGAGCCGCAGCGAGATGCGCGCGCCGTACATGACGCGCGTGAGCAGGTCGCGGCCGACCAGGTCGGTGCCGAACGGGTGGGCCGACGATGGGCCGTCGAGCACGTTGAACGGGTGCGTCGCGGTGCCGGCGTCGCCGGGGGCGGGCGCGAGCCACGGCGCGGCCAGCGCCACCAGCACGATCAGAACGAGCAGCACGATGCCCAGGACGAGCGTCGGATTGCGGCGCGCGAACCCGCGCGTGCGGACCTCGGGCACCGATGTGGGGGCAGCGGCGGCCGTCATCGCAGCCGGATCCTCGGGTCAATCGCGGCCTGGGCGATGTCCACGAGCAGGTTCAGCACGACGTACACGATCGCCACGATCAGCGTGACGCCGACGATGGCCGGGGTGTCCAGCGCCTGCAGCGAGTTGGCCGCGTAGCTGCCCAGCCCCGGCCAGTCGAACACGGCCTCCACCAGGAAGGTGTTGGCCAGTGAGTAGGCAAATACCAGCGCCGTCACCTGGATGACGGGGTTCATCGCCGGGCGCAGCGCCCAGCGGCCGTAGATCGCACGATCGCCGAAGCCGAGCGAGCGGGTCATGCGGATATGGCTCTCGCCGAGCGTGTCGAGCACCGACGCGCGCACCATCCGAGCCAGGAGCCCCGCCGGGTACAGCGCGACGACGGCGGCCGGCAGGATGAGATGGGAGATGGAGCTCTTGAGGACGGCGAGGTTGCCGGTGATCAGCGCGTCGACCGTCGGCATCTGGATGTAACTGGTCAGCGGGCTGGTGTAGTAGAGGTTCGGGTCATACTCACCCGCTGCAGGCAGCCAGCCGAGCTTCTGGGCGAACACCAGCTGCAGGATCAGCGCCGCCCAGAAGACGGGCATCGAGACTCCGATCACCGAGGCGATCCGGACCAGCACGTCGGGCAGCCGGCCGTGGAAGCGGGCCGATATCAGGCCCAGCGGCAACCCCACGAGCAGGGCCAGGATGAGGCCGGCGGTGACCAGTTCGACCGAGGCAGGAAGAGCCGTCCGGAGATCGGACAGGACAGGCCGCTTGGTGCGGTATGACGTATCCCAGTCACCGGTGGCGATGCCCTTCAGGTAGTTGCCGAGCTGCACGATCACGGGCCGTTCGAGTCCGAGCTGCTTCCGCACCTGTTCGAGCTGGGCCTTGGACGCTCGTGGGCCCGCGTACGTCACGGCCGGATCGCCCGGGATGACCCGGGCGATCAGGAACGTGAGCACCACCACGCCGACGACGACGAGGACTCCAAGACCAAGCCGTTCGGCGGCGTATCGGATCACTGACCAGGGTGCAGGCTGTACACGAAGACCACGTTCGGATAAGCCGGGTTATCGACGTACCCGCCCACCGACTTCTGGTACGCCCGCTGATACGTCTGCGTTCCCAGGTACAGGGCGGGCGACTGCTGCAGCAGCGTTGTCTCGATCGTGCTGTACAGGTTGATCGCCTTCGACCGGTCGGTCGCCGACAGCGGCTCCACCTGGTCGATCTGCTTGTCGACCGTTGGATTGTCGTAGTAGGCGAGGTTGAAGTACGGCGGATCGGCCGAGTGGAACAGGTTGATGAACCACGAGTAGGGGTCCGGATAGTCCGGCCACCAATAGAACAGCAGGATGTCCTGGCGGCTGGCCGGGTCGGTGGACTTGGCCTTCGACCACTGGGTTGGCCACGCGAGCGACGCGACGTTGAGCTTGATGTTCAGCGGCGCGTACTCCGACTTCATGAGCGCCGCCGCTTCCTGCTCGTACTGGTCGCCCTGGGTGTACGTGAGGTTCAGCGTGATCGGCTTGCCGCCCGGACCGTAGCCGGCGGACTGCAGCAGCTGCTTCGCCTTGGCCACATCGGTCTGGTAGGCAGGCAGGTTCTCGTTGTAGCCCCACAGGCCCTTCGGGATGATCCCGATCGACGGGGTGAATGCGCCCATCGCAGCGATCAGGCCCTTGTAGTCGGTTGCGTACGCGAGCGCCTGCCGGACCTTCTCGTTTGCCAGCGGGCCGTACGACGTATTCAGCATGCCGAACAGGTTCTGGTAGGAACTGGCGGTCGTCGTCGTGATGTTGGAGTCGCTCTTCAGCGACTGCCACAGCTGAGGCGTCATCTGCTCTGCCCACGTGACCTGCCCCGAACGGACGAGCTGCGCCGTCGTGCTCGGGGTCGGCACCACGCGGAAGACCACGTTCTTGTAATGAGCGCCCGACCAGCCGCCCCAGTAGCCGGGGAAGCTCTTCAGCCGCAGCTCGATCTCCTGTCCTTTGCTGTACTGAGCCACGGTGTAGGCGCCGGTACCGGCGTCGTGCCCCTGCGCGAACCACTTCGCCAGCGGCGTGGATCCGGAGGCCTTGGCGTCGTAGATGAACGCTGCATACCCGGCCGAGGAGATGAGGTCGATCGGGGCTGGGTACTTGAGGTGGAACACGACCGTGGTCGCATCGGGAGCGTCGATCGACTTGACCGCGCCCCAGATGTAGGCGGCGCCGCCGTTCAGCTTGACGGTGCGGTCGATCGAGGCTTTCACGTCGGCGGCCGTCATCGCGCGCCCGGTGTGGAACTTGACGCCGGTTCGGATCGTGAACGTCCACGTCTTGGCGTCGCTTGACTTCTTCCACGAGGTCGCGAGCAGCGGCTGCACCTGACCGGTCTGGCTGTTGTACCGGGTCAGCGTCTCGTACATGTTGTTCATCGCGATGATCTCGTTGGAGTAGTCGGTGGCGGGATCCCAGCCGACCATCACGGGCGTGAACGCGCCGTAGGTGAACGTCGCGTTGGCGGCGTTGCCGCCCGAGCTGGCTCCTGCCGGCTTGGACGTCGAGCCACAGGCGCTGCCAACCAGCGCCAGCACGAGCACCAGCACCGCGGCAGCCAGGCCCCGTCGCTGGAGATTCGGGTGTTCTGCGGTACGCACGGTGTCTTCCTCCTTAGTGTGACCTGAGCGGGCCTGCGGCCTTGGCTCGGATACGGACGGCGGGGCTGGTCAGGTAGGCGAGCGGCGTCTCTTCGAGCGCGACGATCTCGGTGTGGCCGGGATCCGCGCCGGCGCGTACCGCCTCGTCGTGGGCGACCTGGCGAGCCTCGTCGAGCATCGCGGACCGTCCACCGGGACCGGGGTGGTAGATGCGGTCGACCTGGCCGGAGACGGAAGCGATGGCGGCGCCGATCGCGTTCGCGACGTCGTGGTTCCGGGGGCGGATGACTTCGCTGATGCCGGGCAGGCGGTCGGGCACGAGCGGGCCTCCTCCGCCGACGACCACCAGCGGCGCCTCCCCTCTGGCGGTCTTGATGCGGTCGATGGCGTCGGCGAGCATCTCGTCGGAGCGACGCATCGCCCGCTCCAGCTCGCCGCGGCGAGCGTCGGCGGGCTCGCGGTCGCCGAGCTCGAGGCGGCCGCAGGCGACGGCGGCGTCCGTCATTGTTGGAGTCCCGCCGCCGAACACCAGCGCCTGCTCGCGGAGGCGGTAGCCGACGCTGGCCGGCCCGACCTTCGGGAGAGGATCGGCGTCCTCCACGATGCTGCCCCCGCCAAGCGCGATGGCGACCAGATCGGGCATCCGGAAGTTGGTACGCACCCCGCCGACGTCGACGGCCGCGCTGGATTCCCGCGGGAAGCCGTTTACCAGAACGCCAACGTCGGTCGAGGTCCCGCCCACGTCCGCGACCAGAGTGTCGGAGGCGCCCGTCAGGTACGCCGCTCCGCGGATGCTGTTGGCCGGCCCGCTCCCGATGGTCAGAACGGGATGCCGGACCGCGTAGTCGAGCGCCATCAGCGTGCCGTCGTTCTGCGCGAAGAAGATCACCGGGTGCAGGTCGTGCGCAGAGAGTGCCGACCCGACGGCCGTTGCCACCTCGGTGGCCACCGTCCGCAGGGCGGCGTTCATGACGGCGGCGTTCTCGCGCTCGAGGAGGCCGATCGACCCGATCTCGTGGCTCAGCGTGATCGGTACGCCGCCCAGCTCTTCGCGGATGATGTCCGCCGCGGCAGCCTCGTGGACGTCCGAGACCGATGCGAAGACGCTGGTGACAGCCACCGCCTCGGCCCGGCCCGACACCGAGCCCAGAAACCGCCGCAGCTCCTCGGCGCCGAGCGGGACGATCTCGCGGCCGTCGTATTCGATCCCTCCTGGGACGATGGTCTCGCCCACCGACACCGCCTCCCGCAGATCGGCAGGCCAGTCGTACAGCGGCGGGATCGATGTCGTCGACGGCGCTCCGATCCGCACCGTCGCCACCCGCTCAAGCCGCGACCGCTCGAGCACGGCGTTGGTGGCGTGGGTCGTCCCCAACATCACGTGGCCGATCCGAGCCGGCTCGACGGCGGGCTCGGTCAGAACGGCATCCAGCGCGGCGGTGATACCGGTTGTGACGTCCGGGCTGGTCGGACGTTTGGCCTTCGCGATGAGAGCGCCGTCACGGTCGAGGACGACGGCGTCCGTGTTGGTGCCTCCGACGTCGATCCCGAGCCGCAGATCGAGGCGCTCGTTCATGCTGCCAGATCCTCGATCGGGACGTAGTCGAAGTCGTATCCGAACGAGCGCGGACCGGCCAGCCTCAGGCCGCCGGAGGTGCGCCAGATGGGGTCGCAGGGGAACGCGACCACCGAGACGCGCTGGCCGTAGCGCAGCCGCTCGGTGTGGATGGCCTCGGCCGTCTCGGAGTCCAGAACGGTGATGATGTCGGGCACCGAGGCGAGGACGCGATCGCCGTCCATAGCCACCAGGTTCTCGTTCTGGATCTCGATCAGCACCGTTCGGCCGCGGTGGTCGTCGAGGCCCTCGACCTCGACCCGCCCGCGAACGAAGCCGCCGGTCACCCGACGCTCGACGTCGGTCAGCTTGCCGGTGATGAGGACACGAGCGCCGACCGTTTCCCGGAGCGCGTCGATCGGCTGGGTGGCGGCCGCCATCGCGTTTCCGATCTCGATCGCCAGGCTGACCGAGCGGCGCACCGTCGCGGTGCGCGCCTCGGCGGCCGTCAGCGAGTACTCGGTCGACGAGGCGCGCCCGCCGAACTCGACCGACAGTGTGCGCTCGATCCGCTCCATCCAGGCGCCGTCGACGGCGCTGATGCTGATGTGGTTGCCGCGCTCGTCGGTGAGCACCGCGGGCGAGGCGCTGATGCCCGCAATCTCCATCGTGACCTGCGGAATCTCTGGAAACGCCCGGCCCATCCCGTCTGCGTCGACGACCGGCAGCCCGATGTGCGCTGCCCAGTTGATCGGCTGCATGCCGTTGGCGCCGCCGATCTCCCCGGCCATGAGGGCCGCGACCTTCTGGCCGCGAACGCGCTCCAGGCCGTCGCGGATCCAGCCGCCCTCCTCGCCCGTGCCCAGCTTCTCGATCCCGACGACCGGCGCCCCAATGCCACCGCACGGCATGACCAGCGCGTCGTCGGGGAGGTCGTCCAGGTCGACCAGGCCGACGGGCCCGAACCGCTCGATCGCGTAGCGGGCGGCGAGCAGGGTGGTGTACGTGTCGCCGCCACCTCCCGCGCCGAGTACCGAGCAGCCCCGCGCCAGCGGGGCCAGGTGCTCGATGTCGATGCGGGTGATGCGCCCGCTCACGGATCGCGCTCGATCGCGTGCGGGTAGTGGCGAAGCGCGTGCTCCTGCGAGATGTACCCGTCCCGCAGGTCGCGGAGGACGGCCTCCGGATCACGTTCTCCCGGTGCGCCGTATCCACCTCCGCCGCCCGTGTGGAGGTGGACGAGCGCTCCCTTCGGCACCTTCAGCCGGGTCACCTTGGAGTAGTGGGAGCGCGTGCCGTCGGGCAGCTCCAGCTCGACCGAGTTCGCACGCGCCTCTCCCCCGCCCTCGAGACCCCACGGCGCGTTCTTCGTGCGCTCGACCGCCGAGGTCAGCCAGGCGTCCTCGAGCATCCGGAAGGACAGGTCGAGACCGAGGCCGCCGCGCTCCCGGCCGGGGCCGCAGGAGTCCTGAGCCAGCTCGACCTTCTCCAGCAGCCAGGGGTTCTTCGCCTCCCAGACCTCGATCGGCGTGCAGCGCGTCGATGCCTCTGACACGTGCATCAGGCTGCTCGCCCCGTCGCCGTGAGACGATCCCCCCTGGCCGATCGGATGCGGCGCCCCATCCGTCCACGGCTCTCCGCTCTCCTCGCGGGTGCCCCACCAGACGAGCGCGCAGATATCGCCGCCGCTGCAGGCGGGGACCGCGGTTGGGAGCGCCTGGCCCACGGCCTGGTAGATCGCCTCGATCGACTGGTCGCCAATCCATCCGTAGAGAAAGCACGGCGCGGGATGCAAGGGGTGGAAGACGGTGCCCGGCCGGGTGACGATCTCGATCGGCCGGAAGTGGCCCTCGTTGGGCGCGGTGCCGCCGCCGGCCAACATCGAGATCGCGATCCGGCTGGCCGACACCGTGGAGGGGAGCGGGCAGTTGATCGGGCCTTCCTGCTGCGGCGGACCGTCCGAGAAGTCGAGCCGCACGCCTTCGCCGGAGATATCGACCGTCACCTCGAACGGCACCGGGTCGTCAGTGACGCCGTTGGAGTCCATCTCGCCGCGGCCGACGTAGCGGCCCTGCGGCAGGCGGGCGAACCACTCCTTGACGAGAGCCTCGCCGTGGTCATACATCGCCGCAACTGCTTGGTCGAAGCGCTCCAGCCCATAGCGCTCGACGACCCGCACCAGCCCGGCAGCACCTGTGCGCACGCCGACCACCGTGGCGTTGATGTCGCCGGCGACCATCTTCGGAACACGCGAGTTGGCGGTGGCGAACCGGAAGATGTCCGAGACCAGCCGGCCGCGGGAGAACAGCTTGACACCCGGGAAGATGGTCCCCTCCTGGAACACGTCGACCGTGTCCGTCGAGTAGGGGTCCTTCCCACCGATGTCGAGCCAGTGCGCCTTGATCGCGGAGTAGCCGACCAGGTCGCCGC
>DATIDU010000062.1:0-5581 GCA_035456145.1 Gaiellales bacterium
TGGATGGTCCCGTCGGCGTCGGTCGTCTCCATCGCCGGCGGGCCGGACACGTGCGGCAGGAGCGCCTCGCGCGGCCCGCCGTCCGGATCGTCGTAGAGCCCGAACACCGGCGAGAGGTTGGCCTTGACCGCGCGGATCAGCTCCAGCCGGCCCTCACGCGTACCGGCGTGGGTGCGCTCGTGCGGCCGGACGCGGCCCTCCTCGTAGGGCGCGAGCCGGATGGCGGAGAGGAACCCCGAGCGCTCGCCCTCGCCGCCGTCGGGAGCGACGTAGGTCTGCGTGTGCCACCAGATCGACGGCTCGGTGTCGCGAAGGAGCGCGCCCTCGCGGCGCCAGTCCTGGAGAAGCCGCGCAGCCTGACCAGGTGCCTCCGGCAGGAGCAGGCGCACGATGGAGTGCGGGCTCCGGCGGATGTACGCCTCGCGATCCGCCGGCGAGATGACGTCGTACGGAGGGGAGACGACCTCTCCCAGCTCCACGAATTCCGGGTTGTAGCGCAGCGCCCGCAGCGGCTCGAGCGCCGAGCGCGTGGCCGGGGTCGATGCCATCCGCGCCAGTCTAATAGACTCGTTCCGGATGGCCGGGAGCACCTACGTCACCGACTTGTCCGAGGGGGCGGTGGTCGATGCGACGTTCGCGGTGCAGCGTAAGACGCGGCGCACGACCCGAAACGGCGACCCGTTCCTGTCGGTCGAGCTGGCCGACCGGACGGGCCGCGTCGCGGGCGTCGTGTGGAACGACGTGAACCTCCTCGGCGCCCGATTCGACCAGGGCGACACCGTCCGCGTGCTCGGCAAGGTCGAGGCCTACGCCGGCCGGCTCCAGATCTCGGTGCGCGACCTGGAGCGGATCGAAGCCGGCGACCCGCTCGAGCTCGTCCCCGGGTCGCGCCGCGACGCCGACACCCTGGAAGGGTTCCTGGAGTTCCTCGCCGGCGAGATCCATCACGACGGGCTGCGCGCGCTCGTCTCACGACTGCTGGACGACCCGAAGGTGCGCGAGCGGCTCCGCACCGCGCCCGCATCCGAGACGCACCATGACTACGCCGGCGGCCTGCTCGAGCACACCGTCGCCGTGGCAACCCTCTGCCGCGAGGCGGCGCAGCTCCACCCCCGGCTCAACCCCGACATCCTGCTCGCGGCGGCGCTCCTGCACGACATCGGCCGCACCGAGACGTTCCGGCCGGGCGTCACGATCTCCGTCTCCGACGAGGGCCGCATGCTCGGCCACGTGCTCGCCGGAGTGCGGATGATCGACGCGGCGGCCCGCTCCGCCGGTCTCCCTGACGAGGTCTTGCTCCCGCTCCTGAACGCGGTCGCCGGCCACCACGGCCCGCTTGAGGGCCGCCGCCTCGAGACACCTGAGGCGGTCGCCCTCTACCACGCCAACGCGCTCGATGCCCGCCTTGGCGAGGCGCTCGGGGGTTAACCGAACACCAGTTTCTGGATACCCCCGTGGATGACCGGCGAGCGCGGCCGTACGCTCTGCCGGTGAGCATCGCCTTCTACGACATCGCCGAGCTCGAAGCCGAGATCGCCCCGAAACCGACACCCGAGCGCCGCTACCGCCTCGAGGTGATCCTCGATGCCCGCGGCCGGCTGGTGTCCGCGCAGGCGGAGCCGGCGGCCGTCGGGCTGATCGAGCGCCTGGCCAGGGGGCTCGACATGGCCCCGGCGCCGGTCCCCGCCTAGTCCCCCTCGCCTGACCCCGGCGCCGGACCGGGCATGTGCGCGTGGTCGCCGCGGATCGAGCGCCAGATCGCCTCGTTCAGGAGATGCTCGTCCGGGCCGTCGGGGACGGAGTAATCCTGCGCCGCCGACGCGGCCGCGAGCGGCGAGCCGGCGTGGTTCACCGGATAGCCCGGGTCGCCGAACGGGATCACCCTCGTTGGCAGCAACGAGAACGGGCGCATGTTGGGCCAGCGCGAGAACGACGCCCACATGCGCGTCGCCCGCTGGTCGAAGATGCTCATCGGCGAGAGCCCGAGGATGTCCTCGATCGTCGCCAGCATCCCCGCCGTGTCATACCGGGTGGAATCGACGCCGCCGTGCTGCGTGAACGGGCTGATGACGAGCGCCGTCGAGCGGTGGGCGTCAACGTGGTCGGGGCCGTCCTGGGCGTCGTCCTCGACGACGAAGATCGCCGTCGAGCGCCAGTAGCGGCTGTGCGAGACGGCGTCGACGAGCCGGCCGACCGCGACGTCGTTGTCGGCCTCGTAGGACGCGGGCGTGGCGGTGCCGGGCGTCGTCCCCTGCGTGTGGTCGTTCGGCAGGTAGACCACCTCGAGGCCCGGCAGGTTCCCGTTTCGCTCGTAGGCGCGGAACTCGCGCTCCCACTCCGGCTCGCGCACCGCGTGGTCGGAGCAGTCGAGGTTCCAGCCGGGGTAGCGCGGGTCGACGTGCTGTCCGAAGCGCGCCTGGAGATGGGTCAGGTCCGAGTGGACCGTGCCGCTGTGGCAGTTATGCGGGTCGTCCCACGGCGTGCCCTCGCCGTAGTCGCGGAAGCTCACGCCGTGCCGGTAGGCGTCGTCCCACAGGTAGCCCACGGTGGCAGCCGCCGCAGTCCGCGGCACAGTCGGGTCGCCGGCCAGCGGCTCGGACGCGAACTGCTGGGCGAGCGGCACGAACTCAGTGTCGTAGCTTCGGTAGTACGCCCACGCGTAGTCGAACGGCCACACCTTGTCCACGTAGTCGGTCGCCGTCGCCTGCGTCGACCACGGGTGGCCGTCCTCCGAGACCTCCGCGTCGACATAGAAGTTGTCGAGCAGAGTGAACCGGCGCGCCAGGGCCCGCTGGTTTGGCGCTGAGCCGTCCTTGAAGAGCGTGAGAGACGGGTCGCCGTTTCCCTTCCTGAGGTCGCCGAAGACCTGGTCGTAGGTGCGGTTCTCCTTGATCACGTAGATGACGTGCTTCACGGCCGACACCGACGCGGGCGGCGGCGCACGGCGCTCGTCTGCGTCGTTGTTGCGGCGCACCTCCGCCGTCCACCGCCGCAGCCGGGCGGGGAGGCCGCGCTGGTCGCGGAGGTCGATCACCTGCACGGAGCCGCGGATCATCGTGCCGCTGTACTGGTTCTCGAAGTAGCCGGGGAGGTACTGGATGCCGGTGCCGCACCCCTGGGCGAGAAGCGGCGAGAACGGCCCGCACGGGTTCGGGCCGGCGCCGAAGCCGTTCGTGTTCACGACGACCAGTCGGTGGCCGCCGGGAGCGACCTTCACGTCGGCCGGATACCAGGCCGTGGGGATGAACCCGCGCACGCGGCGCGACTTCAGGTCGACCACGGCGACGGCGTTCTCGCCGGCCTCGGCGACGTAGAGCGTCCTGCCGTCCGGGCTGACCGCGAGGCCCTCGGGCATCGAGCCCTTGGGCGCACCCCGCACGAGCGCGACGTCGATCGTGGCGGCGACCCGGTCGCGGCGCGAGTCGATGACGCTCACGGTGTCGCTCGAGGCGTTGGCGGTGTAGAGCTCCGCGTTCCTCGGGTTGGCGGCGATCGCCGTCGGGTGGTCGGCGCGAAGCGGATCGTCTTGGGGCGAGAGCAGGATCGTCTTCACGAGGCGCTGCGCGGTCGTGTCGATGACCGAGACGGACCGCCCCGCCCAGTTCGTCACGTACGCCTTCGTCGCGCTTCGGTTGAAGGCGACGCCGAGCGGGTCGCCGGGCGTCCCCAGGTCGATCGTCGCGGTGATCCGCCCGGTGGCCGGATTGATCACCGTGACCTCGTGCCCCGGCGGATCCTCGTACGAGCCGGTCGTGAACGGGTCACCGCCCAGGTTGTTGGCGACGTACAGCCGGTCGCCAATCGGGGTGTGGCCGTAGGCGATCCCCGCGGGGAAGTGGCCCGCCGGGATCGGGCCGTCGGGCACGAACCGGCCCGCCGCGGTCACGTGATAGGCGTGCAGGACGTCCTGCCCGCCGCCTGCCGCCCACGCCCGGCGGCCGTCGGGCGAGAAGGCCACGCCGTAGAAGACCGAGTGGCCGCGGTGCCCGTTCATGACGCGGACGTCGGTGCGGGTGCGGCTCGTGATGTCGAAGAGCTCGAGCGTCTCGTCCTGGACCGCCTGGCCGCTCGACGTGACGAGCGCATGCCGCCCGTCGGGCGAGAGCGCGACCGCCCACGGTCCCGAGAGCCCCGGCCCGTCCGTCACGGTGAGGAGATGCCCGGCGGGCGTGACGCGCCATCCGGACGGCGTGCGCGGGACGTCCGACCCGCTCGCGGCGCCGGGCGGCGCCGCGCCGCACACCGCCGCGGCGGCGACGAGGCCAGCGAAGACTCGACGCTTCATCCGATCCCCCTCGGACGCAGGACGTGCGCCGATCATACGCCGTCGGGCGCAGTCAGACGTTGAAGCGCACGTTCAGCACGTCGCCATCCTTGACGACATAGTCGCGGCCCTCGACCCGCACCCAGCCGCGCCGCTTCGCCTCGACCTCCGACCCGGCCTCGAGCAGCCGGTCCCACTCGATAACCTCCGCGCGGATGAACCCGCGGGCGAGGTCGGTGTGGATCCGGCCGGCCGCCGTCTGGGCGTTCTGGCCGCGGCGGATCGTCCAGGCGCGGCTCTCCTTCGGCCCGGTCGTGAAGAAGGGGATCAAGTCGAGGAGCGCGTAGGCGGCCAGCGTGACCCGGTCAAGCGCGGGCGTCTCGATGCCCAGGTCCTCGAGGAACGCGAGGGCGTCGGCCTCCGGCAGCTCGCGCAGCTCGGCCTCGATCTTGGCGTTCACAGCGACACAGGCGGCACCGCGCTCGGCGGCGAATGCCTCCAGCGCCGCCACGTCGCCGGGGTTGCCCGAGTCGTCGATGTTGGCGAGGTACAGGGTGGGCTTGGCGGTGAGAAGGTCGAGCGTCACCGGGATCTCGACCCCGGCCGACCGGGCGGGCCGGCCCGCCTCGAGCGTCCCGCGCAGCGCCTCGAGCGCCTCGGCCTCCGCGACCGCATCCCTGTCGCCGCCCTTCGCCGTCTTCGCGACCCGCTCGTGGCGGCGCTCGATCGCGGCGAGGTCGGCGAAGGCCAGCTCCAGCTCGACGGTCTCCACATCACCGAGCGGGTCGACGCCGCCGCTCGGGTGCGCCACCGTCTCGTCCTGGAACGAGCGCACGACGTGGATGACGGCATCGGTCGTGCGGATCTGGCCGAGGAACTGGTTCCCGAGGCCCTCGCCGTGCGACGCCCCGCGGACGAGCCCCGCGATGTCGACCACCCGCAGCGTCGCGGGCACGGTCCTGGCCGAGCCCGAGAGCCGGGTGAGCCGGGGGAGGCGCGGATCGCGCACCTCGGCCTCGGCACTGTTGGTCTCGACGGTCGAGAACATGTGCGGGGCGACGGCGGCGCCGGCCCCGGTAAGCGCGTTGAAGACAGTCGACTTCCCGCTGTTGGGAAGGCCGACGAGGCCCACCTCGAGGCTCGACATCAGAGCGCTCCGGCCGCAGCGCCCGTCACCGCGCCGAGGGCGGCGCCGGCCACGACGTCGCCGGGCCGGTGGGCGCCGACATAGACGCGGCTTCCGGCCATCACGGCGGCCGCGGCCCACCAGGCGGGCGCGAGCTCGGGGCGGGCGCGGCCGAGCGCGAACGCCGCGGC
>DATIDU010000063.1:0-6555 GCA_035456145.1 Gaiellales bacterium
CGGTGGCGCCGACGGCGTGGTCCTGATCGCGGCGGCGTTCGAGGACGACGAGGACGGGTTCGTGCTGATGCAGTCGGTTGCCGGCGAGCTCGGCCTCGACGTGGTCGTCGAGGTGGCCGAGGAGGAGGAGATCGAGGTCACCCTCGAGCTGCTCGACCCGGACTCGTTCCTGGTCGAGAACCGTCTGGGCGACAAGGGCTTCGATCTCGAGCGCACCTTCTCGCTGCTCGAGGAGGTTCCGGCCGGGAAGGTCGTGCTCTCGGAGGGAGGGATCCGCACCCGCGACCAGGTGCTGGCGCTGGAGCGCGCCGGCGTCGATGCGGCAATCCTGGGCGACTGGGTCCACGAGCTCGGCCTGCGCGCGACGTTCGAGATCCTGCGCGGCGACTCACGGGAGTGAGGCGTAGACCGGCGGGTACCGGCTGTTTCGTCCTGAGGCAACGCTAAGATCCGGGTATGAGTGAATCCGGCTGCCCGGGCGGTGGCGGCCGAGCGAACTGGCGCTTTCTGACGAATCACAGCGCTGTCCTGCTCCGGATCGCACACGACCCAGATATCAGGCTTGCCGACGTGGCACGTGACGTGGGCCTCAGCCAGCGGGCGACGCAGATGATCCTGCGCGATCTCGTCGCCGGCGGGTTCGTGACCCGCCGACGGGTGGGGCGCCGCAACAGCTACGAGATCCATGCGGCGCGCCGGCTGCGTCCAGGGGGCCAGCTGCGGGTCTCCGACCTGCTCGACCTCCTGCCGGCCGACCACGTCTGGCGGCCGGAGGTCAGCCCGCCGCAACGGGCGCACGCGGGTCACGGCGCGTAGGCCACCGACCGAAAGCCCCATGTCTCGACGAGCCACATCGGCACGAACGCGTCCAGCGTGTGCTCGAGCTCGCTGCCGACGGCCGCGTCAACGACCCACCATGACGCGACGGCGTCTGTCCCGGGGGGCGACGTCTCGTCGGGAGGGTCGACGTACACGCAGCCGAGGAGCGCGGTCTCGCCGGCGTCGAACGCGGCGTAATTGAACGCCTCGCGGGCCGCGATCTCGGCCTCGTGGCGCGCCAGGTCGCGACGGTCGTCCTCGTAGGACATTTCCGCGGGCGGCCAGCCCCACGCGCTGCCGTACTTCTCCCACAGGCGTTCCCGCGACCCCATGACGGCCGGATAATCGATCGCCACGTCCGCCGCCCGGATCGGCCGCAGGTGGTGGCCGGTCGCGAGCGCGACGCGGCCGGGCGGCACGAACGCTTCTCCGAGCCAGGGCATGGAGCTAGTCTCGCGCCTATGCCGCCCGAGCGCGACCCGGAACCGCCGCGGCTCTCAGCGGGACTTGCCTCGCAGGTCCTCGAGGCGCCGATCGGCGACGGTGCCGCCTTCGCGGAGGCCGAGATCGTCGGAGCATCCTGTGCCGGCCGGCGGATCGACGGCCTCGAGTGCATCGAGGTCGTGCTGCTCGACCCCGACATGTCGGGCGCGGAGCTCCGCGACTGCGCGTTCCGCGACACCGCGTTCGAGAATCCGAACCTGGCGACGGCGACGATCCGGGGCGGATCCCTGACCCGCGTCGTGGTCGAGGGCGGCCGGCTCACGGGCCTCCAGGTCACCGAGGCGGACGTCCGCGACGTCGTCTGGCGCGGCTGCGGCGCCGACATGGCCACGTTCCGTCACGCCCGGCTGCTCCACGTCACGTTCCAGGACTGCAGCCTGCGCGAGGCCGACTTCACCGGGATGCGCGGCGAGGCCGTGCGCTTCACCGACTGCGACCTGCGCGGCGCGAGCTTCCGCGATGCCGAGCTCGCCGCCTGCGAGCTCCGGCGGTGCCGGCTCGACGACATCGAGGGCGTCGAGGGCCTGCGCGGAGCGTCGCTCGAGCTCGATCAGCTGATCGAGCTCGCGCCGGCGCTCGCCCGGTCGATGGGGATCGGGGTGCTCTCCGAGTGACGGCCCGGCGTCCGCTCGAATACCGCAATCTGGTGACGGTCGCGTTACGGCTCTCTCGATACGGTGGGGGTCGCTCGGCCCGACGCCAACCCTGACCTCCCGCGGCCGGGCCCAACACCATGCAGCGGCAGACAGTACCGGCGCCGGAGCGACGTCTCCCGAACGACCTGGCGGCGAGCGACATCGCGGTGATCGTGCTCGGCACCGACGGCCTCATGCTGTACGTCAGCGACGGCTTCTGCCGGCTCGTCGGCAAGGCGCGTGAGGAGCTCGTCGGCGAGCGGGCGGCAGAGGCCGAGATCGCAAGCTCGGCCGAGCGGACGCGCTGGATCCTCGACCGGGCGCCGGACGTCGGCTCCGCGATGATGTACCGGCGCGTCTACGAGACCGACTCGGAGGCGAAGCCCGTCGACGTTCACATGCACCGGGTGGGGGATGACCTGCTCGTTGCGACCCTGATCGAGGTCCGCGACGAGGATTCCGACGCCGCCGACGGCATGCTCGGATCCTTCCTCGACGCAGTCCCGCTGGGCGTCGTCATCTACGACCGCGACATGCGCCTCCAGCGCGTCAACCGGATCGTGGAGGAGCTGGGGCGCGTCCGGCCCGAGCACGTCGGCCGGCATCTGCGCGAGGCCTTCCCCGATGTCGACTCCGCCGTCCCTCGGGCGATCGATCAGGTGCTGGCGACAGGGGAGGAGATCGTGAACCTCCCGCTCACGCGGCCCGACGGTCACAGCCTGCTTCTGAACTTCTTCCCGATCCGCGCTCCGAGCGGCCTGGTCGAGCACGTCGGGTGCCTGTTCTCCGACGTCACCGAGTTCACCGAGGCGCACGAGACGATCCGCGCCCAGCGTGAGGAGATCCGCGAGCTGGCGACGCCCATCCTCGAGGTCGAGCACCGGGTTCTGGTGGCGCCGCTCATCGGCACGCTCGACCCACGCCGGCTGCACGACCTGACCGACCGGCTCCTGGCGGAGATCTCCCGGCTTCGCGCCCGGGTCGCGATCCTTGACGTCACGGGCGTCCCGGTGATCGACTCCCATGCCGCCCACGACCTCATGAACACCGCCGCGGCGGCGCGGCTCATGGGTACCGAGGTCGTCATGAGCGGCATCTCGACCGAGGTGAGCCAGATCGAGACCGTTGCCACCCTCGCGGACGCGGTCGCGCTTGCGCGCGCCTCCGAGCCCGCGCATCCGTCCGACTAGGCGTCGCGGTCGCCGAGCTGCCCGGCGATGGGCGGGCTACCATCCTGGGTCGCCATGACCGCGTCCCTTCTCTCGGCGCCGATGTGGACTGACAAGGTCACCGCGATCGCTACGGCGGCCGGCACGGCCGTCGCGACTTCAGAACCTGGCCCGCCTCATTCGGGAAGCCCGCGGCCTACCCCCACCGGACGAGGAAGGCGAGCGACAGTCTCCGAAGGTGCCAGCGGCTGAGAGCCCGCCGGTGCAGGGAAGCGGCGCCGATCCCGGCGCTCCCGGTTAGTCCTTCGGAACCGGAGTCTCGATCGGGTCCGGCCCGGTTGGCCAATCCAATCGCGTCATGAAGGAAGTGTAGGGAGCTCAGGCATCCTGTCGGAATCGCCGCTCACGCTCCGACGATGCGCGGTACCGGCCGTGGGGCGCTGGGGGAGATGCCGAAGGTGGGAGTCGAACCCACACGGCCTCTCGGCCGCGCGATTTTGAGTCGCGTGCGTCTACCGTTCCGCCACTTCGGCCTGCGCCCATAGTACCGGGGGCGTTGGCAAGCGCCCCGAAATGGGGTACAACCCTCGCTCCATGTCGCACTTCGCCGGAGGGGGGAAGGGGGGTACGCGGTCGAGCGTGCTCGACCACCGGTTCGGCGCGGGGCCGCCGCTCACCGTAGGCGTCGAGGAGGAGTACATGCTCCTCGACCCGGACAGCTGGGACCTCGTCTCGGGCGTCGAGCCGCTGCTCGAGAAGGCGTCCGAGAGCGAGTTCGCAGACCGGCTGAAGCCGGAGCTCATGCAGTGCGTCCTCGAGTCGGGGACGGTCGTCTGCGAGGACGTGCCCGCCGCGGACGCCGACCTGCGCCACATCCGGGCCTACGTCGCCGAGCACGCCCGCGCCGATGGCATGCGCCTGGGGGCGGCGGGCACCCACCCCTTCTCGCTCTATGAGCACCAGAAGATCACAGCCCGCGACCGCTACCGCGCACTCGTCGAGATGCTCCAGTACGTCGCCCGCCGCGAGCTCGTCTTCGGGATGCACGTTCACGTCGCCGTGCCGACGCCGGAAGCCTGCCTCGCCGTGATGGAGGGCGTCCTGATCGAGCTCCCCGTCCTCCTTGCGCTCTCGACGAACTCGCCGTTCTGGCGCGGCGAGCGCACAGGCCTCGCCTCGACGCGGGCCATGATCTTCGCCGCGTTCCCGCGGAGCGGGCTTCCGCCCCGGTTCGAGAGCTACCAGGACTACGCGAACGCCGTCGGCTTCATGGAGGCGACGGGCGCCATCGGCGACTACACCCACCTGTGGTGGGACGTGCGGCCGCATCCGCGCTTCGGCACCCTCGAAGTGCGCGTCATGGACTGCCAGACGCGGGTCGAGGACACGATCGCGCTCGCCGCCTACGTGCAGTGCCTCGTGAAGCACCTGCTCGACCGCTTCCAGGCGGGCGAGCCGGTGCTCTCCTACCATCGCATGCTCATGGCCGAGAACAAGTGGCTGGCGGCGCGCTACGGCCTCGACGCGCCGCTCATGGATCTCTCGGCCGGAAAGCGCGTGAAGATGCAGGCCCGTACGCTCGTCAAGCGGCGCCTGCGCGAGCTGAAGCCGATCGCGCGCGAGCTGCGCTGCGCCGAGGCGCTGGCCGGCGTTGACGCGATCCTCGACAAGGGCACCGGCTCGGAGCGCCAGGAGCAGGTGTGGAACGCGAACCGCGACGTCCAAGAGGTGGCGTGCGAGCTCGCGGCGGCGGCGGAAGACGTCTAGCTACCCACTCGTGTAGGCCTGACCGAGGATCCACAGGCCGAGCACGGTGTAGGCGATCATGAGCGCGATCAGCGGGGCCTGCACCCAGACCGCCGCCCGCCGCCGGGAGACGACGCCCAGCGCGATCCGGTGCGCCGCGAAGATCGCGCAGATGTGTCCGAGCACGATCACGCCGACCTGGAACGCCCAGGCCGCGCCGGCCGGATAGCCGGTCCAGATTCCCAGGTCAGGCACCCAGTCGCGTTCGAGCGGGTCCACGACCACCTTCCAGGTGAGCTGCCCGTAGCTCACGAGATAGAGCAGGTAGTGGGCCGCGAAATAGACGGCGACGATCGGCATGAGCGTCGGCGCATACCGGGCGACCGCGTCGTGGAATCCGCGCCCACGGCGTCCGACCGTGGCGGCGACAACGGCGAAGATCGCCGCCAGCGGGACGACGAAGCCGATCATCATGAGCGTGCGCAGGCCCGTGTCCGGAAGGGACGCCCAGTGGCGGTGGATCCACTGGGCGAGGTCGGTGAACCGCATCGTCTCGGCGAACCCGTCGAAGAGCACGATCGCGAGCAGGAGGACGATCATCGCGGCGCCGCCGGGAAGGAGCGGGAGGTCGCGCCACGTGCCCGCAGTGAAGCCGCGCCAGCGGATGCCGCGCTCGTGGGGATCGGACTCCCGCCAGCACGCTCCGCACCCGACCGCCTCGCCGGGATCGTGCAGATCGGCCGGGCACGGCCGGTCGGAGACGACGTACCACTCAAGCGGCGAGACCCGGGCCATGAGCCGGCTGAACGCGGTGAAGAGCTCGGCCCGCTCGAGCCACACCGCCGACCCGACGAGCGTCATCCCGACCATCTGGATGAGCACGTAGAGCACGATCACGACGGCGAGGTCGAATGGATGGCTCCCGCCCGGCCACGCGAGCTCCATCCACCCAAAGAGGGCGAGGGCGACGACCGCCGGCCATTCCCCGACCCGCTCCGGATAGGCGAGCGGTGGCTCCGCGCTTGCGCGGTCGACGAGGTCGCCGAGCAGGCGGAGCGGGTTCACGAGGTCCCAGACGGGACCGAACACGGCTGCGACCAGGCCAAGGCCGACCCACAGGTCGACCCACACGAGCACCGTTACCGGGTTCGCCGCGAACTCCTCCGACCCGAAGAGGCCGGCGACCACGATCTCAACCAGGATCAGGACGCCTGCGATCTGCAGGCCGCGGACGAGCAGGCCGGAGCCCGGCCGGTACAGGTTCGCGCCCAGCCGGCTTCCGATCCGCGTGTCTGCCACCGTCGCCGCCGGCACCGACGCCGCGACGGCGGCCGCGCCCGCCAGCACGTAGAGCCACACCGGGATGGGCGACTGGTAGGTGACCGTGCCGATGGCGTGGGCGTCGGCGGTCGCGGGCCAGCCGAGGCTTGTGATGCCGGCCGCGGCGAGGACCGGAACGATTCGGGCCCGCATGTCGGCGCGGAAGTCTAGTGGGGGGCGAGTCTGGGCCGGCTCCAACCGAGCAACACGACCAGACCGGCCACGGCCGCGCCGACGCCGAGCGCGAAGACGGCGCCGATCACCGCCGCGACGGGGCGCAGCGGCGCGGGCGCAACGGCGATGAGGCAGAGCGCCAGCGTGGCGGCCGCCGTGGTGTGCCCGCTCGGCAGGGTGTTGCCGTA
>DATIDU010000064.1:0-4397 GCA_035456145.1 Gaiellales bacterium
GGACGGCGTCCCGGCGGTCGCGCTCGACGATCGCGAGCTCGACCTCCGCGGCCGGCACTTCGAGCTCCGCCGCCCGGCGCCGGGCACGCTCGGCGACGGATGCAGTCAGGTAGACCTTGACGTCCGCGTCGGGGCAGACCCGCGTCCCGGTGTCGCGGCCCTCCAGCACGGCATCCTGCGCCAGCTCGCGCTGGCGCTCGCGCATGTGCTCCCGCACGGCCTCGTGGCGCGAGACCGCGCTCACGTTCGCGGAGATCCGCTCCGAGCGCAGATCGACCGGCGCCGACGGGGGCTTCCCGACGAGCGCGGCGAGCGCATCGCCGTCGTCGAGGTCGGCACCGCGCTCAAGCGCAACCGCCGTCAGCTCGCGGTACATCTCGCCGGTGTCGACATGCCGGTAGCCGAGCCGCTCCGCCACCGCCCGTGCGACCGTGCTCTTGCCCGCGCCGGCGGGGCCGTCGATCGTGACCACCATGCGGTCAGGCACTCACCGCGGCGAGCCGGTCGGCGAAGTCGGGGAAGCTGACGCCGAGGACGTCCGCGCCGAGCACCTCGACGCCCTCCTGGGAGCACACTCCTGCGACCGCACCGAGCATCGCCACCCGGTGGTCGCCGGCCGCGTCGACGTGGCCGCCGCGCAGCCGGGTCGGGACGCCGCGGATGCGGAAGCCGTCCTCGAGCGGCTCGACGTGGCCGCCGACCGCGTTCAGCGCCGCCGCCGTGGCCTCGATCCGGTCGGACTCCTTGACCCGGAGCTCGGCCGCGCCGCGGATGGTCGTGACGCCGTGGGCGAAGCACGCGAGGAGCGCGACCAGCGGCAGCTCGTCGACGAGGAGCGGCACGAGCTCCGGCTCGACGTCGGCCGCGACCAGCTCCGACGGCCTGACCTCGATGTCGGCGACGGGCTCGCCGCCCGCCAGGCGGCGGCGGAAGACGCCGACCCGCGCTCCCATCCGCTCCATGATGGTGAGAAGGCCGGTGCGGGTCGGATTCACGCCGACGTCGCGCAGCGTCAGGTTCGAGCCCGAGAGGGCGGTCGCCGCGACGATGAACGGTGCGGCCGACGAGAAGTCGCCCGGCACGTCGACCTCGCCGAGGCGGAGCTCCTGGACGGGCGACACCGCCACCCGGCCCGCCCCACGGTCGACCGGGACGCCCGCCGCGCGCAGCATCCGCTCGGTGTGGTCGCGGGTGGGGATCGGCTCGATCACCTCGGTGACGCCACGGCCGGCGAAGAGCCCGGCGAAGAGGACGCACGATTTGACCTGCGCAGACGCAACGGGGAGCTCGTAGGCGATCGGCTCGGTCCGGCCGGGTCCCGCGACCCGGATCGGCGGGCGGCCGGCCGTCGTCTGGACGTCCACGCCCATCCGCCGCAGCGGCTCGGCGATCCGCTCCATCGGCCGCGACCGGATGCTCGCGTCCCCCGTCAGCTCGAAGGCCCCGGGCTGGCCGGCGAGGATGCCCGGCAGGAGCCGGATCAGCGTCCCGGCGTTTCCGACGTCGATCGGCGCGTCGGGAGCCTTGAGGCCGCGCAGGCCGGCGCCGTGGATCACCAGGTCGGTCTCACCGGTCTGCTCGACCTCGACCCCGAGGGCCTCGACGGCGGCGACGGTCGAGAGCGTGTCGGCCGAGGCACCGAACCCGCGCACGTGCACCGAGCCCGACGAGATCGCGCCCAGGAGCACGGCGCGGTGGCTGACGGACTTGTCGCCGGGGACGGCGAGCTCGCCGGTGAGCCCGCCGGCCGGATGGATGCGGAGCCCGGGCTCGCTCATGCCTCGACCGCCGGAGTCGCGACCGCCCCGTAGCCCTGCGCGTCAAGCAGCTCCACGGCCCGGTGCGCCTCGTCCTCCCCGGCGACCACGATGACCGCGGTGCCGCCGGCGTCGGCCGACATGTGGTGCAGCTCGAAGTCCTCGATGTTGATGCCCTCCGCACCGAGCGCCTGCGTGATCCCGGAGAGGACTCCGGGCCGGTCGAGCACCCGCACCCGCACACGGTAGAGCTCCTCCGGCACCGCCTCGTAGGCGGCCTGGAGCAGGCGCCGGCGGTTCCCGGCCGCCTCGCCGATCCAGCGCGCCAGAAAGCCCGCGTCCTCGCGCTCCAGGGCCCGCGCCAGCTCCTCGACCCGGCGTCCGTGCTCGTGCAGGCCGTCCAGGAGCGCCTCGCGGTTGTCGAGGAAGATGTCCACCCAGATCCGCGGGTTGGCGCCGGCGACCCGCGTCATATCGCGGAACGACCCGCCCACCGCGCCGAGCGGGTCATGCCCGTCGACGCGCCCGGCCCCGGCCTGGTTCGCGAGAACGTTGGCGACCGCGTGCGGCAGGTGGCTTGTGATGGCGACGAGGCGGTCGTGCGCGCCGGGATCGATCGCCACGGGCCGTGCTCCGAGCCCGGCGACGAAGCCGTGCACGGAGCGGTGGCGAGCGGGATCGGTGGCCGCGACCGGGGTCAGGAACCAGGTCGCGCCGCGGAAGAGGTCGGCGCGGGCGTTCGCGACCCCGCGCGCCTCCGACCCGCACACGGGGTGACCACCGAGAAACCGGGGATTGGGTGCCACGGCCGAGACCAGGCGCGACTTCGTCGATCCGACGTCGGTGACCGCACACCCCTGCCCGGTCGCGGCGAGCGTCTGCTCGACGAGCGCGGGCAGGTGGACGACCGGGCCGCATACGACCGCGATGTCCGCGTCCGCGACCGCCTGCTCGAGCGTCTCCTCGACCCGCCCCGCGGCGCCGCGATCGAGCCCCGCCGCCCGGGCCTCCGGATCCGGGTCGAACGCCGCCACGTCGTCGCCGCGCTCGGCGGCCGCGAGCCCGATCGACCCCCCGATGAGGCCGAGCCCGACGATCCCGACGCGCATCCGCTAGCCGTCCCGCACGGCCGTGTCGTGCGCCGCCCGCATGAGCTCGGCGAGGCGGAACGCCAGGTCGAGCGCCTGGCGGGCGTTCAGGCGGGGATCGCAGAGGGTGCGGTAGCGCACCGAGAGGTCGTCCTCGAGCACCTCCTCGGCGCCGCCGAGGCACTCCGTCACGTCCTCGCCTGTGAACTCGAGGTGGACCCCACCCGGCCAGGCGGCCTGGGAGCGGCAGGCGACGAAGAAGCCGGAGATCTCCGACATGATGTCCTCGAACCGGCGGGTCTTGTAGCCCGACGGCGTCCGGAAGGCGTTGGCGTGCATCGGGTCGCACGCCCACACCACCGGGTGGCCCGCCTCGCGCACGGCGCGGATCAGCGGCGGCAGCTCCTCCTCGACCCGGCCGGCGCCCATGCGGGCGATCAGCGTGAGCCGCCCCGGGGTGCGGTGCGGATCGAGGCGCTCGCACGTATCGAGCAGCTCCTCGGCCGTCGCCGTCGGCCCGACCTTGAGGCCGAGCGGATTGCGGACGCCCGAGAAGAACTCGATGTGGGCGCCGCCGGCCCGCCGGGTGCGGTCGCCGACCCAGAGCATGTGGGCCGAGCAGTCGTACCACTCGCCGGTGAGCGAGTCGCGCCGGGTGAGGCCCTCCTCGTAGTCGAGCAGGAGGCCCTCATGGCTCGTCCACACGTCCACCTCGTGCAGGCGCCGCTCCGAGACGAGATCGATGCCGCACGCCGCCATGAAGCGCAGCGCGCGCTCGATCTCGGTCGCGATGGCCTCGTACCGGCGCCCCTCGGGCGAGGTCGCCACGAACTCCTGGTTCCAGCTGTGGACGCGGGTCAGGTCGGCGAAGCCGCCCTTGGTGAACGCGCGCAGGAGGTTCAGCGTGGCTGCGGACTGGTGGTAGGCCTGGACCAGGCGGTCCGGGTCGGGCACGCGGGCGGCCGCCGTCGGAGCGTCGTCGTTCACCATGTGACCCCGGAAGACCGGCAGCTCGACGCCGTCGATGGTCTCGGTCGGCGCCGAACGCGGCTTTGCGAACTGGCCGGCGATCCGGCCCAGCTTCACCACCGGCAGCGTGCCGGCGTAGGTCATCACCGCCGCCATCTGGAGGATGATCTTCAGCTTTTCGCGGATCGTGATCGCCGAGAAGTCGGCGAACGACTCGGCGCAGTCGCCGGCCTGGAGCAGGAACGCGCGTCCCTCCGCAACGCTCGCGAGCGCGGTCGTGAGGTCGCGCGCCTCACCCGCGAAGACGAGGGGCGGGAGCTCCTTCAGGCGCTCGGTCGCAGCGGACAGGGCGGCCTCGTCGGGCCAGTCCGGCTGCTGCATCGCGGGGCGGGCGCGCCAGGAGGCGGGCGACCAGGTGTCTGCGGGGGCGACCATCGGATGGATCCTATCGGGGGGTCGGAAGTTAGGATCCTGCGGGCGATGACGCGCGTCTTCTCGGGAATCCAGCCCACCGGCCAGAAGCACCTGGGCAACTACATCGGGGCCATCCGGCACTGGCCGGCCTACCAGGACCTCGGCGAGG
>DATIDU010000065.1:0-8119 GCA_035456145.1 Gaiellales bacterium
ACCCAGCCCGTCAGGCTGTCCCCGCGCTCGTGCAGCGCGATCGCCACCTTCGTGGCGTAGGCGTGCTTGCGGACGTTCGAGAGCGCCTCCTGCACCGTGCGGTAGACCAGGTCCTCGATCGCGAACGGATACCGGTCGACCGTCGTGTGCAGGTCGACCTCGAAGCCACCCTCGCGGGCCGCCTCGTCGGCCAGGTCACGGACGGCCGCGTGGAGGCCGTGGGCCTCGAGCAGCGGCGGGCGCAGCTCGAAGGTCATGCGCCGGGTGCGCTCCACGGCGGTCACGAGCGTCCGGCGGACGATCTGCAGGGTCTCGACCGCCCGGTCGAGGTCGGCGGCCGCGATCGCCAGCGGCACGCGGTCGAGCGTGATGAGGGCGGCGGTCATGACCTGGATTGTGTCGTCGTGGAGCTCGGTGGCGATCCGGGCCCGCTCGGCCTCCTCGGCGCGCAGCATCTCGGCGAGCACGCGACCGCGGCGCGTCTCGCTCTCGCGCAGGGCCTCCTCCGCGAGCCGGCGGGCGGTGATGTCGATGATGACGCCGTGGATCGCGGCCGGGCGGCCGGCGTCGTCGGTCACGAGGTGGGCCCGCTCGTTGAACCACATCGTGCGGCCGTCGGCCGCGTGCATCCGGTACTCGAGGTCGATCCGCCCGGTCTGCGTGACCTGGTCGTACGTCGCCTGGACGCGCTCGCGGTCCTCGGCATGCACGCGCGAGATCCAGAACCCGGGCGACTGCCACTGGTCGACCTCGTAGCCGAGCAGCGAGCGGATCTGGGGGCTCGTGTAGGCCGGCGTGTGGTCGATGTTGTCGACGTACGTGACGGCGGGGATCTGCTCGACGACCGAGCGCAGCCGGGCCTCGGTCTGGCGCAGGTCGACGAGGATTGCGTCGCGCGACACGGCGGCCGCGGCGAGCGGGGCCAGGCGCGACGCCGTCCGCAGCTCCGCCTCGCCGATGCGCAGCGAGGGATCGCGGAAGAACGCCTCCAGCACCCACTTGCCGCCGGGGCGGTCGAACACCGGGATCGTCAGCTCGGAATGGGCGCCGATCCGGCGCAGGAACTCCCGCACGCCGGGGATCTCGTCGGGGGCGTCGCGGTAGATCACCGGCTCGTCGTGCCCGGGCGTGTACGGCGCGAAGTCGAGGCCGTAGGCGCCGATCGAGATCGGCTCGCCGGAGGCCTGCACCTCGGGATGGCTCAGGTCACCGCTGGCGTGCTCGATCGTGAGCGTGCCGGCGGCCTCGTCCCAGGAGCAGAACGTGACGTGGTCGGCCCCAAGCGACTGCCGGGCATGCTCAAGGAGCGCATCGAGCAGCGCACGATCTTCGGCCCCGCGCAGCATTGCAGGGCGATCGTAGTACGCTTTTCGCCATGAACGATGCCCGCGCTCCCGTGCAGGCCGCGGGCGTCTCGGTATGACCCGCGACGAGCTGGCCGGGACGCTCGCCGAGCTGGGCGCGCTTCACTCTCCGAGCGGTGTCGAGGAGGCGATTGACGCCTACCTGACCGAGCGCCTGTCGGCGGTCGGCGAGCCGCATACCGACACGGCCGGCAACATCGTCCTGCGCGTCCCGGGGCGCGAGCCGGGGCCGGTGCGGGCCGTCCTGGCTCACAAGGACGAGATCGGCGCGATGGTGAAGCGCGTCGAGGAGCGCGGGCGGCTGCGGGTCGGGAAGCTGGGCGGCTCCTTCCCGTGGGTGTGGGGCGAGGGGCCGGTCGACGTCCTCGGGCGGCACGCGACCGTGCCGGGGGTGCTCTCGTTCGGCGCCCGTCACGTCTCCAAGGAGTCGCCGCACAAGGAGCAGCAGGAGTCGACCGGGGTGCGCTGGCAGGACGCATGGGTCGAGACCAAGCTCGACGCCGACGCGCTCGCCGCCGCCGGGATCCGGCCCGGAACGCGGCTCGTCCCGGCAGCCATGCGCAAGGCGCCCGTGCGACTCGGCGCCGACGGCGAGTACGTCGCCGCCTACGCGATTGACGACAAGGGGGCCGTCGCCGGCCTCCTCGACCTGGCGGAGCGGCTGCGCTCGCCGCGGCATACGACGGAGCTTGTCTTCACCGCCCGCGAGGAGATCGGCTGCCACGGAGCGCTCTGGTACGCCCGCCACACCGAGGCCGAGGCGGTTGTGGCGTTCGAGGTGACGCCGGTCGCCGCCGAGTACGGCGTCGACGCCGGCCCCGACCCGGTGCTCGTCGTCGCCGACGCCTACGGGCCGCTGGACGAGACGCTCGTCAACGAGCTGGACGACGCCGCCGCCGGCGCGGCTGTGCAGATGCGGCACGCCTCGCTCTCCGGCTTCGGATCCGACGCGACGGCGATCCTGAAGTCGGGACTCGTCCCGCGCGCCGCCTGCCTCGCGTTCGCCACCGAGAACACGCACGGCTTCGAGATCGCCCACCTGGACGGCATCGCCGGCTGCGTGCGGGTGCTCGAAACCTGGCTCAGCTAGGCGGTTGGGCTAGACTGGCCGTCCCGGCGGAGTAGCTCAGTCGGTTAGAGCAGCGGAATCATAATCCGCGTGTCGGGGGTTCGAGTCCCTCCTCCGCTATCCGGCTTGTGGAGCCAACCAGGCCCGCTGGCGCGGCCATCGCAGGTTCCGCGTGGTTCCGCCGGCGTGGCTCGGCTCTCCCTACTCCCTAGGCTTCCGCTCGACCGAGCCGATATCGCAGGCCCCGGATTGCGGGCGTGGGATGCCGCGCTGGTCGGTCGTCCCCGAAGATGGGCAGAGCGCGATCGTGCCGTCGGAACTGGTCGCGCCGATAGGAACCTTGTTGACCGCCGGGCTTGTCGTCCTCGGAACCATCGTTTGCGTCGGCCCGCCATAGCTCCCCAGCGCCTTCAGGAGCGCGTTTAGCGGCGCGTCGGCCGTTCCGACCTGATCCGTTGCTTGCGCCGTGCCGCAAGGCGTCCCGAACAGGTTGTACCCGCCCGAAGTTGGAACGCCGGTGCAATCCTGCGCGCTTCCGTCGTTTGAGTCCGTGTTCCCGGCGATGATGGTGCCTGTAACCGTCGTCGGGCCGTCGGTCCAGATGCCGCCGCCGCCCTCGTCCGTCGTGTTACCCGAGATCGTCGAGGCGACCACGGTGAGCCTGTTGCCCCGCCTGTTTGCGATCCCACCGCCCGCACCGTTGTCCGCGAAGTTGTTGGCGATGGTCGACCGAACCACGGCGGCGGATCCGCTCTCGTTGTCGATTCCGCCGCCGAACGTTGCGCCGTTGTTGTTCACGGTCGAATCGGTCACCGTGAGCGTGCCGGCCGGCGAGCCGCTGAACCACTCGCCGTTGACGATGCCGTTCTCGCCGTTGGAGCTAATGGTCGTGTGACCGACGGTCGCGGTGCCCAGGTTCCAGATCCCGCCGACGCCGCCAAGGTTCTTCGTCACGACCGATCGCAGTACGGTCAAAGTGCCGTGGTTCACGATGCCGCCGAAGTCGCCCTCGTTCCCACTGACTGTCACGTGGGTCAAGGTCAACGATCCCGCGTTCAGCACTCCACCGACGCCGCTGTCCGGGAAGCCGCCGGTGACGAGAAGCTTCGAGAGCCGCACCTTTCCTGCGGTGATTGTGAGTGTCGTACCACTGGTCACGGTGCGACTTCCGCCGCCGTCGAGCACCGCGTTGGAGACGCCCTTCAGGGTGAGATTCCTGCCGACCGTGAACGATCCCACGCACCTCCCGGAGATGTCGAGGATCGCGCCCTTCGGCGCCGCGTTGATCGCCGCCTGCAGGTCCGCGCCTGCGCCGCAGTCAACCGTTGTCTCCGTCGCCGCGAAGCTGGAGGATGCTCCCGCCACGAACGCGGTAATGAGTCCGACTCCGGCCAGCCGCCGGACCGCGCGCCGATCCATCGTGCCATCCCCCTGGTCGCTCCGCACCGACCATACGCCCGCCTCGGAGAACATGTCAACCTCAATCCGGCTTTCGGGTTCGGCGGGGGGTTTTCAGACACCTGCGACACCCGTATCATCTGCCACATGACCGCACGGGGTCAGTCCATCCTGCGGGCGCTTCTGCTCGCCGTCGTGCTGGTTGTCGTTCCGTCCGGTCCCGCGACCGCAGCTTCCGGTGGGTGGGAGGTGGTGCGATCGGCGCACCACTCGCCTCCGCTGACGTTCCAGGCCGCCGCCGGCGTCCGCTGCCGGCCGCGGTGATCTGTGGGCAGTCGGGTCGTCCACGCCGGCGACGGGGCCCCCGCAGCCGGTGGCCGAGCGCTGGAACGGCGTTCGCTGGTCGGCGATCCCCGTTCCGAGTCCGGCGTCCGGCGGCAGGCTCATGGCCGCCAGCGCCCGAGGTAGCGACGACGTCTGGGCCGTCGGCGCAGCCGGGCTCGCGCCGCTGATCGAGCACTGGAACGGCCGGCGTTGGCACATCGTCTCCTCGCCGCCGCTCGGAGCGGGGGCCCACCTTGACGGCGTCACCGCGGTGCCGCGGTCAACAACGGTCTGGGCGGTGGGCACCCGCCCGGCGCGGCCGTACGGTGCGTTCGCCACGCTCACCGAGCGTTGGGACGGGCACCGGTGGCGCGTTCACGCGAGCCCAAGCTACGCCTCCGGTGCGGCCGGTCCGGCCAGCGGGCTGGGTCCGGTGGCGGCGCTCGGCGATGGCGATGTGTGGGCCGTGGGCGGAGGCTCGACGGCGGCCGGCGATCGGCTCCTGGTGGAGCACTGGGACGGCCGCCGCTGGTCGATCCTCCCTGGCCAGCCCGGCGGAGCGACGGCCGCCGGCATCGCCCGCGTCCCCGGCACTCGCACCCTGTGGGTCGTCGGCTCGCGGGGGTCCGGCGCGGAGACCAACGAGACCTTCACCGAGCGCCTTGGCCCCGGCGGGTGGAGCGTTGTGGCGAGTCCGAGCCCTGACCAGGGCTGCGAGCACTCCGATCAGTTCACGGCCGTCGCTGCCACAGCGAACGGGACGGTGTGGGCCGCCGGGTACCACTACCACCTCGCGACCGGATGCGGAGACGCCGTGACCGGTCCGCTCGTCGCGCGGTATCTCGGCTGATGTCGCATTCATCCTGAAGAGACGACGTTCGCCCCGACCGGGGCATTGATCCTGTCGCCGCGGGTCGCGATGCAAGGGCGGCCGCTGCGGCGCCGTGAGAGGAGTCGAATTGTGAGCGAGAGCGTCAGGGTGACTGAGCGAGAGGTCGCCGGCTGGATCGACCGGGAGCTCTTGGCTCCGATGGCGGACTTCCACGATCCCAGCCAGGAGTGGCGGCGGCTCTTCTCGGAGTTCTACGGCACGTTCCTGCTCGTGCTGGCGGCCGCCGGCGGGGGGATGATGGGGCAGGCGTTCCCCAACACGATCAGCCGCACGGCTGCTGTGGTGGCGCCGGCGCTGACCGTGATGGGCGTGATCATGTTCATGGGCAAGGTGTCCGGTGCGCATCTGAACCCTGCGGTCAGCGTCGCCTTCTCGCTTCGGGGCGACTTCCCGTGGAGGCGGGTGCCGGGCTATATCGTCGTGCAGCTCGCGGGCGCCACGGCGGCCGCGCTCTTCCTGCACGAGGTCGTGGACGTGTCGGCCAAGTACGGATCCAACTATCCTGCAGCCGGCTACTCTGCCGGGGCGGCGTTCCTGATGGAGGCGGTCCTGACGATGGGGCTCGTGAGTGTGATCCTGGGCACGGCCTCGGGAGCGCAGAACATCGGCATGTTCGGCGCGCTGGGCGTCAGCGGGTATATCGCGCTGGCAGGCCTGTGGGGGAGCCCCATCTCAGGTGCGTCGATGAACCCGGGCCGCACGTTCGGTCCCGACCTGGTCGCGGGCGACTTCACCAGCTACTGGGTGTACGTCGCCGGCCCGCTGCTGGGCGCCGTGCTCGCCGTCGCGATTGCCTACGTGCTGCGCGGGTCGGGCGGAGGCCGCTCCGGCTCGGCGGCCGCGCAGGGCGAGCTCTTCACCGAGACCCAGAAGCAAGACCAGGCATAGACAGCGCCGGTGTGCGCCGCTTGACCTGCGCGCAACCGGTATGCGAACGTATGTTCGGTACCGGTGACCTCTCAGGGACATGCCTACGCCCAGTTTCAGCGCGCGCTCAAGGCCGGAAACGCCTTCCTGGCCGTGGAGGCGGCGCGCGGGCTCAACCACGTCACGCTTGAGGACGCCCTTGGCCTGTGCCTGGTCATGCGTCAGGACAGGCCCCGCTACCAGCGGGCGGCGGCGAGGTGGCTCGCCCGCTACCACGCCGAGGTCGAGTCCGTCACGCTGACCGAGATCCGGGAGGTGGCGGATCTCATGGCGGCGCTTCCCGTCCACGGCGCCGAGCCCGCGGCCGAGCTCGCCCGGCACTTCGAGCAGCGCGGCCTCCACCGGTGCGCGCAGCGCGTGCGCGAGCACGCCCAGGACTCCGGCTCCCTGTAACGGCGGCGGGGCGCCGTGCGATGTTCCAGGCATGGGCATAGGGCGGTCGGGCGCCAGCGCAGAGCACGACGATCGACGCGAGGCCGGGCCATGTCGTGGGGAGGTGGCACGGCCGTGATGGGCGAGGGCCCCGACCGCCCCGCTCTCGACGAGGCGGTGCGCGCGGAGATCCGGCGGCTGCGATGCGAGCGCCACGCCGCCGAGCGGATGGTCGAGTACTACGAGTGGCAGCTCGTGGAGCTCTACCGGATGTACCCGTTCCGCGAGCGGCTCGGGGATCGGCTCCGCCGGGCGCGCGAGCGAAGCGGCCTGAGTCAGACCATGCTGGCGCGAGTCGCCGGGCTCCATCCGTCGACCGTCGCCCGGGCCGAGCGCTTCGGACGGCCGAGCTACGAGTCGCTCGTCGCCGTCTGCGACGTGCTCGGCATCTCGGACTGGATCGCCGCGGACGAGCTCGCGCCTGACTGACCGAGGCCCCGCCTCCACGCCCGCCTCGCGGCGAACGTGGAGGCGGGTCCGGTCTAGCCGGTCACCCTGAGGTACGACCAGCCGGTGGTGTTGCCGGCGTTCGAGGCGTCGCGCCGGAACGTCGCCTGGAGACGGAACCGCTGTCCGATGATCGTCCGGTCCGCGTACCGCAGCAGGATCCGCGCCGTGCTGCGCGCGTTCAGCTTGACGCTGGTGTGCCCTGCGACGATCCACCTCGACCCTGAGCGGAAGGCGAGCGTGAGCCGGACCCGTTCGCCCGCGTGGCCGGGAGCGACCGTCACGGCGTACCGCGGGCAGCCTCTGCCACGCGCCACGCAGCTCGAGCTGTAGTGGTAGAGGCGGTAGGCGCCCTTCGTGGCGTAAAACCGCGACAGGGTGCCCGTGATCCGCACGCGCACGGCGACGCTGACCTTCGGGCTGGCGGCCGCCCTGTACACGTCGTCCCCGGCGTAGGCGGCGTCGAACGTGGTGTTCTTGCGTGGCCTCACGGTGGCGGTGACGTTGCCGTCGGCATCGACGGTCGCCGTGCGAACGAGCGTCCGGGTCCCGCCGGCGGGCTTCCGGTAGATCGACACCTCGGCGTTCGTCCCGTGCTTGCCAAGGTGCGCCGTCAGCGTGACGGGATGGCGGTAGCCCGTCTTCGTCGTGGAGGCCTTGAGGCCGATCGCGGTCACGACGCCGTCCACGGTCAGAGCGCCGGAGGTCCCGGCGGCACCGCCCCGCTGCGCATCGCCGTCGAACGTCGCCGTGTACGTGTAGGTACCGCGTGCGGGCGGAGAATCCACGAAGCTGAAGGCGCCCTGGTCGGAGGTAGTCGTCACGTCTCCGACCACCGTCTGCGTGTCGTCCGGGTTCGTGCGCGTCACATGGACGGTGAAGCCGTTCGCCGGCGAGCCGTCGGAGAAGCTCAGGAAGCCGGACAGGCTCGCCTGGTCGCCGACGGTGATCCTCGTCGAGCCCGAGAACGAGAGTGAGATCGACGAGGTCACGGCCGCGCCGCTCCCGGCGTAGGCCGCGTTCGTGCCGGCGCCGACGCACGCGGCGAGTGCGACGACGAGCGCGGCGGCGAGTCCGATGCGGTGTCTGGTGCGGGTCATGCTGGTCCTCCTTGAGAGACTGGCTCCGACCGTATGCGCGGCCCGGAGCTGTCGCGTCCGGGATTTCCCTGCGGCTGAACGCGCCATAGGCTCATCCCTTCGGGAGGTTGGGCTCTTCGACTCTGGCGCTAGGCTGGCGTGCCCGAGGGGACGGAGGTGAAGCGGT
>DATIDU010000066.1:0-16344 GCA_035456145.1 Gaiellales bacterium
CTTCGCCTCCGGCTCGCGGGCCAGCACCGCCTCCAGCTCCGGCGGGACCGCGACCGTGCGCGGCTCGTCGTCCAGCTCCAGCACGATCGAGAGCAGGTCGCCGTCGCCGAACCCGGCCGCGTCGCGGATCTCGCGCCGGAAGCCGAGGAAGTAGCGGCTGCCGTAGACCGCGACCGTCGTTCGGAAGGGGTGGCCGTTCACGGTTCCGCGCACGGGCGCACGGGCCTTGCCGAAGACGGCGCGAACGTCGAAGGGCACCTCGAGGAGCGTGCCCGACCCGCGCTGCTCCAGCCTGCCCTCGAACCGCTCGGCCATGCCGAGCAGTATCGCCCACGAGGTACCCTCGGGTCGTGAGCCGGCAGATGCACCTCGCCCAGGTGAACGTCGCCCGCGCGCTCGAGCCGCTCGACTCGCCGCTCCTGCGCGACTTCGTCGCGGCGCTCGCCCCGGTGAACGCGCTCGCCGACGCCGCACCGGGATTCGTGTGGCGGCTCCAGACCGAGGACGGCGACGCGACCGCCGTACGCATCGATCCCGACGCGCGGGTCATCGTGAACCTGTCGGTGTGGGCCTCCCTCGAGGCCCTGTGGGCGTTCGTCTACGGAAGCGCGCACGTCGGGGTCATGCAGCGGCGGCGGGCGTGGTTCGAGCGCCCGGTGGAGACCCATCTCGCACTGTGGTGGGTCGCCGCCGGGACGACGCCGAGCGTGGACGAGGCCATGGCACGGCTCGCCGGGCATCGGCGCGACGGGTCGACGCCGCGGGCGTTCGACTTCAAACACCCGTTCGATCCCGGCGGGGCGCCGCTCGACCCTGCGGCGCTGCGCGTCCTCCCGGCCGTAAGTAGCTGAGCCGAAACCCCCGGACGGGGCTGCGCCGGCCGCGACGCGGCGCCGATTCAAGACAGATGTTCGCCTGGTCACCGCGCGACCTCGACGCGTACGCCCGCCAGGACAGCTACATGCGCCGCGGCGCCATGCTCTCGTTCGAGATCCTCCGCGTCCACGAGCGTGAGGGCTTCTGGCCCCGGGTCGTGGAGAACGTCGCCGAGTGGCTCGACGCGACGGCGGTGCACGGGTTCGACCTCGATGCCGAGGGCACGCCGGTGCCGGCGCCTGCAACCGGGCGCCGGCGGCTGCCGCCGGCGGCGGTCGAGGTGGAGCGCGAGCTCCTGACACGCGCCCTGGAGCGCGGCCGCTCGCTGATCTCGAACCACTCGGCGCTCGACCGCGACTTGCGAGACGTGGCGGCCGAGCTCGAGACGACGGGGTCCGTCGTGCACGCGGTTCTCCTGCGGGCGTACCAGCGTTCCGTGGGCGCGATGGTCGTCCACTGGATCGGCGTCCCGCGGCCGGGCTTCGAGCGCCGCGAAGGCTTCTTCACGTACCTGGAGAACGCGGCTCTCGCGCTCGCGCTGATTCAGGAGCGCGAGGCGCGGGCGCGCGAGCTCGACGAGCTTCACCGGACTGCCTACACCGACGCGCTGACCGGCCTTCCCAACCATCGCGCGCTCGATCGCGAGCTCGCGGCTGTCGCCGGATCGCGGCTCGCGATCCTCGTGCTCGACTTCGACGGGATGCGGGAGGCCAACGCTGCATTCCAGAACGACTACGCCCGCGGCGGGGACGTGCTCATCATCGCGTTCTCCGGCGCGCTCGGCCGGCTCCTGCGACCGGGCGAGTTCGCCGCCCGGCTGCATACGGCCGGCGACGAGTTCTGCGTGCTTGTGCCCGGCTGCGACGAGGCCGCGGCCCTGCACCGGGCGGGGGAGCTCGAGGCGGCGCTCGACGGCCTCGACGTCCCCCACACCCACCGGCACGTCTACGGCGGCGCGTCCGTCGGGGCCGCGGCCGGATTGCCGAGCGAGCCGCCGATGGGCACGCTCGCCCGCGCATCCATCGCGATGCACGAGCGCAAGCTCGCGCGCCGGGCGCAGCGCGAAGCGGTCTAGCCGTCGAGCTACGGCCAGCCCAGGTACTCGCTGCGATGGGTGCTGAAGACGGCGGCCACCGCGTCGGCTGTGCGCTCATCGAGCGCGTGCAACGCGTCGATCAACGCCCGTATGCGCGGCGTCATGACGAGCAGGTACCGCGTCGGACCCGGCTCCGGGTTCCAGTAGGTGTGCGCGACGCCGCGGGGCACGATTGCCGCCCCGCCCGCGGGCAGGTGGACGTCCCGGTCGTCCGACCGGACCACCAGCGCGCCCTCGAGCACGTACCACGCCTCGTCGTCCTCGTGGTGGACGTGGAGCGGGGCGATGTAGCGCGGCGGGTCGCCGCCGCCCGGATCGGCCCATTCGGCGACGACGATCGCTGCGTCCGGCGAGGCGATGAGACCGCCGGCGAGGGCCGCCGCGAACGGCTCGTCGCCGTTCATTCCGTCGAGATGAAGACGCTCTTCAGCTCGGTGTTGTGCTCCAGCGCGTGCATGCCGAGCTCCTTGCCGACGCCGGACTGCTTGTAGCCGCCGCACGGTGTCTGCGGGAAGACGCTCGAGTTGGAGTTCACGCCGAGCACGCCCGTCCGCATCGCTCTGGCGACCCGCAGCTGGCGGGCACCGTCGCGCGTCCACAGCGATCCCGAGAGGCCGTACGGCGTGTCGTTCGCGATCCGAATCGCCTCGGCCTCGTCGCGGAACGTGATGACGCTGACGACCGGGCCGAAGATCTCCTCGCGGGCGACCCGCATGTCGTTCGTCACGCCGTCGAGCACGGTCGGCCGGTAGAAGAAGCCGGCCTCGAGGTCGCCGCCCGGCCGCTCGCCGCCCGTCACGACCCGCGCGCCCTCGTCGATCCCGGCCTGAACGTAGCCCTCGACGGTATCGCGCTGCCCGGAGGAGATGAGCGGGCCGATCTCGGTCGACTCGTCCTCGGGCATGCCGACTCGCAGGCCGCTCGCGGTCGCGGCGTACCGCTCGAGCAGCTCGTCCTTGGCCGACTCCTCGACGATCAACCGCGAGCGCGCGCAGCAGTCCTGGCCGCAGTTCTCGAAGACGGCGTACGGCGCCATCCGCCCGGCCTTCTCGAGGTCGGCGTCGGCGAAGACGACGCAGGCCGACTTGCCCCCGAGCTCGAGCGTGACGCGCTTGATCGTCGCGGCCGCCCGGCGGGCGATACCGGCCCCCACGGCGGTCGAGCCGGTGAAGCCGATCTTGCCCACATCGGGGTGGTCGACGAGCGCGGCGCCGACCGTGCCGCCGGGCCCGGCGACGACGTTCAGGGCACCCTCCGGGATCCCCGCCTCGACGGCCAGCTCGGCGTAGCGCAGCACCGAGAGCGGCGTGAGCGACGCCGGCTTCAGGACGACCGTGTTCCCGGCGGCAAGCGCCGGGGAGATCTTCCAGTTGGCGATGTTGAGCGGGAAGTTCCAGGGCGTGATGAGGCCGACGACCCCGATCGGCTCGCGGAACGTGAGCGCGATGCCGTCGCGCTCGACCGGGATCGTGTTGCCGAAGAACTTGTCGACGGCGCCGGCGTAGTAGCGGATGACGTCGACGATCATCCCGAGCTGCCCGCGGGCGTCGGAGATCGGCATGCCGACGTTGCGGCACTCCAGCAACGCGAGCTCCTCCGCGTGCTCCTCCACCAGGGCCGCGAAGCGGTGCATGCGCCGGCCACGCGTCACCGGCGAGAGCGCGCTCCAGCCCGTATACGCCTTGACGGCGGCCGCCACAGCGCGGTTCACGTCCTCCGTGCCGCCCTCGGCGACCGTCGCAAGCGTCGTCGCGCTGGCCGGATTCACGACGTCGAAGGTGCGGCCCTCGGCCGCACCGACCCGCCCGCCGCCGATGACGAGCCCCTCGACCGTTCCCACGCTCATGCCGCAGCCCTCCGGTACGTCGTTGCCTGGTCGACCAGTGCCTCGAAGAGGGCGCCACCGCCCTCCTCGTCCTCCTCGGGATGCCACAGAACGCCCACGACGTAGCGCGCCGCGGGGTCCTCGATCGCCTCGACCGTCCCGTCCTCCGCGGTCGCCGCAACCCGGAGCCCGTCGCCGAGCCGGTCCGGTGCCTGGTGATGGCAGGAATGGGTGTGCGCGTCGGTGCCGAGCACGCCCGCGAGCCGCGTCCCCGGAAGCACCGTCACCGAGTGCCGGGTGTACGTGCCCGGCGGGCCCTTGTGCGTCTCGCCCTCGAGGTGCTGGATCAGGTCGCCGCCGCGGGCGACATTCAGAAGCTGCATTCCGCGGCAGATGCCGAGCACCGGCATCGAGGTCGTGAGCGCAGCGAGCATCAGGTCGAGCTCCGCGGCGTCGCGGTGGTCGTAGAAGGCGCTCGACTCGGGGTGCGGCTCCTGGCCGTACGCGGCCGGGTTGATGTCGGACCCGCCCGTGAAGACGATCCCATCGAGGTCGCCCAGGATCGCCGTCGCGACCTCGGTCGGCGGGATCAGGACGGGGACTCCTCCGGCGTCCACCACCGCGCGCACGTAGCCCTGGGGGACGAGCACCGAGCGGAAGTCCTTCCACTGCCCGAAGTCCACGGGCACGTCGTAGGCGCTGATCCCGATCACCGGCCGCTTGCGATCCATCCCGCCATCAGTATATGAATGGCGCGTGCCCCTGACCCTGGAGGAGTTGCGCGCGGACGTCGAGCGCGGCGAGATCGACACCGTCCTCCTGGTCATGACGGACATGCAGGGGCGGCTCCAGGGCAAGCGGCTGCACGCGGCGTTCTTCTGCGATGAGGTGGCCGCGCACGGCGCCGAGGGCTGTTACTACCTGCTCACGGTCGACGTCGATATGGCGCCGGTGCAGGGCTTCGAGATGGCCTCGTGGGAGTCCGGCTACGGCGACTTCGTCTTCCGGCCCGACATGGCGACGCTGCGGCGGATCCCGTGGCTCGAACGCACGGCGCTCGTCGTCTGCGACCTCGAGTGGCAGGACGGACGGCCCGTCGCGGCCTCTCCCCGGCAGATCCTGCGCCGCCAGCTCGAGCGGCTGGCCGCGCGCGGACTCGTCGCCAACATCGGCTCGGAGCTCGAGTTCTTCCTCTTCCGCGAGACCTACGACTCGGCTCGGGCGAAGCGCTACCACGACCTCGCACCGGCGAACCCGTACAACGTCGACTACTCCATCCTCGGAACGACCATGGTCGAGGACGTGATCCGGCCGATCCGGCTCGGCATGGCCGGGGCCGGGATCCGGGTGGAGGACTCGAAGGGCGAGTGCAACTTCGGCCAGCACGAGGTGAACTTCCGCTACTCCGATGCGCTCACGATGGCCGACAACCACTCGGTCTACAAGAACGGGGCGAAGGAGATCGCCCACGCGCACGGATACGCGCTCTCGTTCATGGCCAAGTACGACGAGCGCGAGGGCAACTCGTGCCACATCCACTGCAGCCTCTGGGACGAGAACGGGACGGCCTTCGCCGACGGCGACGGCCACCAGAGCGACCTCTTCCGGCAGTTTCTCGCAGGGCAGCTGGCGGCGACCCGCGAGCTCACGCTCTGCTTCGCGCCGAACGTGAACTCGTACAAGCGCTACGCCTGGGGATCGTTCGCGCCGACGACGCTCGCCTGGGGCGTCGACAACCGCACGTGCGCGTTCCGGGTGGTCGGACACGGGCCGAGCCTGCGCGCCGAGAGCCGCCTGGCGGGCGCCGACACGAATCCGTACATCGCGTTCGCCGCCATCATCGCGGCCGGCCTGCACGGCATCGAGCAGGGCCTCGACCTCGAGCATGCCTACGCCGGCAACGCCTACGACGCGACCGACAAACCGCGCGTGCCCTCGAGCCTCGGAGCCGCCATCGACCTCTTCGACGGGTCGGCCCTGGCGCGCGAGGCATTCGGCGCCGAGGTGGTCGACCACTACCTGCACTACGCGCGCACGGAGCTCCGGTCGTTCGAGGCAGCCGTCACCGACTGGGAGAAGTTCCGCAGCTTCGAAAGACTCTAAGAGCCCTCCACCCCTTAAGGACGGGGCTCGCGGGGGAACCCTGGGTTCCCCCGCGGTACTACGCAGCCTTGCGCAGATGGGTGATGCGGTGAACGAGCTCGCGGCGGCGCTCGGAGCGCCGCTCGATCTTGCGCTGGCGGGCGAGGCGCATGAACATCTCGCGCTCGGTCTCGCGGTGAGGATGGCGGTTCTCGAAGCTAGAAGCCGTAAAGAGTTGGGATAGCTGTGTCATAGGCACATTATATCATCGGCAATGTGGCCGTCAACCCGTACAAATGACCCGAAAAGGTGAAAATCAGGAGAAAAAGTGGTAGCCGAGCTACGGGTTTCCCGCAGACGGCGCGTCCGCCGCGTACCGCACGATCATCTGGTCGGTCATCCACTCGACGGGCGCCCGGTCGTCGGTGAGCGGATCATCTGACGGCCGCACCTGCCGCAGGTCTTGCGCCAGGCCCGCCGCGGGCCGCAGCCCGGCAGGCGCGGACGCCAGGCGCAGGCGCAGCTCCGCGACCGTGGTCGGCGAGGTGAAGCCGGCCACGATGTCGTTGAAGCCGCTCACACGCCACTCGAACACCGACGCAAACCGGGTGGCCATCGTGCCGGCGATCGCATCGGGGAGGCCGGTGTCGCTCGGGATCCGGCCCACGTTCGCCATCACCATGCCGCCGGGCTGGAGGCGGTCCCGCGCCAGGCCCCAGAACTGCTGCGTCGTCAGGTAGAACGGGATGTAGGGCTGGCGGAAGGCGTCCAGGAAGACGGCGTCATAGCGGGTGTGGTGCTGCTCGAGATACACCCGCCCGTCGGCGGTCGCGACGCGCACGCGCGGGTTCGACGCGAGCCCGAAGTAGCGCCGCCCGGCCCGGGTTACCAGCGGGTCGAGCTCGATCCCGAGGACGTTGACCGCAGGCCAGTAGCTCCCGTAGGCCCGCCCGACCGTCCCGCCGGCATACCCGATCATGCTGAGGCTGTGAAGGCCGGGGCCGTGCAGCACCGGCGCGAGCAGGAACTGGTCCCAGTAGCCGCCGGTGAGCACGCGGTGCGGGTAGTAGACCGAGTGGTCGGCCCAGCCCTCGTTCAGGTGCAGAACGCGCCCGCCGCCCGGAAGCGCCTGGACCTGCACGAACTGGTAGGCGGACTCGCCTTCGTAGATGATGTGCGAGCCGGGCTTCACGAGCCCGGGCGGCACCAGCGCGACGGCCCCGATGAGCGCGGGGACCGCCAGATAGCGGCGCCCGAGGACCGGCGAGGCCGCCAGCGCGAGCAGGCATGCCGTCCCAAGCATCGTGCGGCGGGTGCCGATCGCCGGGATCAGGACCGCCACGGGCAGGAACGTGCCGATGATCGAGCCGGCCGTCGACAGGGCGTACATCCGGCCGGCGACGGCTCCCGCCTCCTCGATCCGCGTGACTCCGAGCCGGACGGCGAACGGGGACGCCATCCCGAGCAGCGTGATCGGGGCCGAGAACAGCAGCATCACCGCGAAGAACGAGCCGAGGAAGGCGCCGACCGATGCGCCGGCGAAGGCGTCGACCGCCGCGCTCAGGAACGGCTCGGCGACGAAGGGGAGGACCGCGACGCACCCCGCGGCCGCGAGCATGAGCCAGCACAGAAACCGCATCGTCGGGTGGCGGTCCGCCAGCCGCCCGCCGACGAAGTAGCCGACGGAGAGGTAGATCAGGATGAGCCCGATGATGTTGGCCCAGATCAGGATCGAGGCGCCGAAGAAGGGCGCCAGCAGCCGCGAGGCGCACATCTCCGTGGACATCGTCGTCGCGCCGGCGATGAACACGAGCGGCGGCAGCACGCGGTTCACCTGGCAAGCGTAGCGCCGGCGATGCGGAGAAAAGGTGGTGAACGGGGTATGGGTTTCCTGCGGTTTCTGCAGTACTTTCAAGCTGGGGAAGGAGGTTCCGACCGAACAGGTCGCCAGACTACGCACGATGCGCATCGGAATCATCGACATCGGGTCGAACACCGCGCGGCTCCTGGTGGCGAGCGTCGACAACGCCGCCGTCGAGCGGCTCGACGAGGAGCGTGCCCACCTCGGCCTCGGAGCGGCAATCGAGCGCACCGGGGGCCTGCCCGAGGGCAAGCTCTCCGAGACTGCGACCCTCGCAGCCGAGTACGCGGCGCGTGCGGCAACCCACGACGTCGACGTCCTCGAGGTGATCGTGACGGCGCCCGGCCGCCAGAGCGAGAACGGTGACGAGTTGGTTCAACGGCTGCGCGTGGCCACCGGAGCGCCGGTGCGGGTGCTCTCGTGCGACGAGGAGGGGCGCTACGCGTACGACGGCGCGGCGGCGATGCTCGACCGCCGGCCCAAGGTGCTGGCCGTGTGCGACATCGGCGGCGGGTCGACCGAGGTCGTCGTGGGACTGCGCGACCTCGGCCCGGTCTTCCTGCGCTCGTTCGACATCGGATCGATGCGGCTCACAAGCCGGTTCTTCGGCGGCCGGCCGACGCCCGCCGCCGTCGCCGAGGCACGGGAGTTCGTCCGCCACCGGCTGGACGACCTCGACGCTCCCGCTCCGACGGCTGCGCTGGCGACCGGCGGGACGGCGGGTGCGCTGCGCAAGGTTGCCGGCCGGAGCCTCCCGGCCACTCGGCTCGATTCGATCATCACCGAGCTCTCCTCGCGCCCGCCGGGACGGATCGCCGCCGCCTACGGCCTCGAACGCTCCCGGGCGCGCACGATCCTCGCCGGAGCGCTCATCCTGGCCGAGGTGCAGCGGCGCCTCGACGCCCCCTTCGAGGTGGCGCGCGGAGGCCTGCGCGAGGGCGCGGCGCTCACGCTTGCCCGGGTCGCTCAGGCGGCTGCCTGAGCCCGGCTCAGCCCGGCGCGGGGATGTGGCGGACGGGCGCGACCCCCCGGGTGCCGACGTCGAGCACCCAGACCGACCCTTTGGGAGTCCGCCGCGCACCGACGAGCTCGTGGCACACGTCGCCGTGGGTGCAGAGCGCCGTTCCGGCCGCCGCGGTCGAGAGCAGGGGCAGCACCCCGGCACGCACGGTGCCCTCGGCGAGGGCGTCCGCCTCCTCGATCTCGATCCCGAGAGCGGCGGCCAGGGGCTCGACCGTCTGGACGCAGCGGACGTAGGGACTCGTCAGGATCCGGTGGATCGGGAGCTCCGCGAGCACATTGGGGAGCGCAGCGGCCTGGCGCCGGCCACGGGTGTCGAGCGGCCGCAGCCGGTCGTCGTCGTGCCACTTCGCGCGATCGCCTGCTGTCGCGTGGCGGACGAGCACGACCAGCATGTGGCTAGGCGATCAGGGCCCAGCGTTTCGCGGTGCCCGCGAGCGACCTGAGCGCGTCGGGGAGCTCGGATCGGGCGTCGGCGCGGCGGCGCACCTCCTGCTCGACCAGCCGTCCTGCCACCAGCGCGACACCGGATCCGGCACCGACGGCGAGCGCGCGGATCCGCTCCTCGGCGACGACGGCGTCCTGATGCGCCCCCAGCACGTCCTGGAGATCCTTGGCCGCGCGAATGAACGCCTGCCCCTTGCGGTCGCCGGGAAGGGCCGCGAGCTCGGCGGCGTACCGGACGCGCTTGCCCGCGATGCGCAGCTTGTGCATCGCGGCGTTGTCCGGCTCACGCCCCGCGCGCCAGGCCGTCTTGCGCATCCGCCGGTACTCACTCGAGACCAGCGCGCCGAGGTCGAGCTCGGATCCGGCAAGCTTCGGGTGCGCAGCCTCCGCAACGAGCCGGTCGACGAGCGCGAAGTAGCGCGGGCTTGCCAGTGCGGCAAGGACACGCTCGCGGGCCGCCGAGCGGCCGGCCGTCAGTCCCTCCATCAGGCGGCGCCCGCTCTCGGTATCGGGATCGCCGAGCCGCTCGACCCGCGGCTCGAACTCCTCGACGAGCACGTCGAGGTCGCGGCCGTCGTTCGTCTCGCCGGCCAGCCACCCCAGCTCCGTGCGCAGCCCCTCCGCCCACGGCTCGTCGAGCCCGGGTCGGGCCGCGCGAAGCAGGGCCCGCATCCGGCGCGTCGCCACCCGGAGGTCGTGCAGCGACTCCGATCCCAGATCGAGCCGGACCGCCGGATCGGCGCCGAGCATCGCCCGCACGTGGGCGGCCAGCATCGCGGCGAGCCGCTCGGCCGGTGAGCCGTCCGCGGCGCTCGCCGCTCCACCGGCTGCCGCGAGGTCGAGGACGCGGAACACCTTCGGCCGGGTGTCGCCGTCGATGGCTCCGGCCCGGCGGAGCACCTTCGCCAGCCGCCGCATGTCGCGCTCCTCACCCGCCGGCAGAAGCTCGATCTCGACCTCGTCGAGCCGTGGCTGGACGGCGGCGTCCTCGTCGACGGTGACCACGTCGTGGAAGACGTCCGCGACCGCCACGTCGCCACGGAACACCCTGCGACCCAGGCGGCGCGTGCGAAGCGTGGCGACGAGGCCGAGCGGCTCACCCCGCAGGTGGGCCGCCAGGACCTCGACGGCCTCCTCGGGCGCCTCGATCCCCCGTCCGGCGAGTTCGATTTCGAAGCGGCCGCCCTCAGCCGGGAGCTTGAGCTGCCAGCGGACGCTGCGGCCGCTCCGCGTTCGCCGGCGCAGCGTGATCCCGGCGGCGGCGAGCCGGCGGTCGGGCGTATCGTGGTAGGCCGAGACGAGCGTGACGGTGCGCAGACGCTCGCCCGGCAGCTCGGGAAGCAGGAATCCATCCGCCACCTCAAGCTTGCGTTCTCGCTCCAACTCGTAAACGGCCACCAGCGAAGTCTAGGAAGTGCTGCAAACGGCGTGCTTCGTTCTTATCCGCGGCGATGCCCTCGCCAGGATTCGAACCTGGGACGCCGGCCTTAGGAGAGCCGCGCTCTATCCCCTGAGCTACGAGGGCTCGCGGGCTTCGGCACCCGCAACTCCTACGATACTTCGCCGGCGTCGTTGAGCCACGTCGTCTCCATACGCGGTGCGGCGTGGATGGTGACCATCCGCAGCCGCCCCGGCCCGAGCCCCTTGAAGCCGTGAGCAGTGTCCGGCGGGACGACGACGACATCGCCCGCCTGGGCCTCGACGTAGCCCTCTCCGTAGCGGAACCTTCCGCGGCCCTCGAGCACGATGAAGGTCTCGGAGTACGGGTGGGTGTGCGGGTCGGGGCCCTCGCCCTCGCCGGAGTCGACGATGAAGCCGGACACGTCCGACCCGAGGTCGACGCCCTCCCAGCTCCCCTTCGAGCCGCCCTCCTCGTAGCGCCACGACGCGGGCACGTCCGTCACCGCCGGCTCCCGCTGAGCGCCTGGAGGACGAGCAGCAGCACGATCGCGCCGATCACCGAGGCGATGAAGCCGGCCCGCTGCCCGGAGTGGTAGAAGCCCGCCGCACGGCCGCCGATCGTCGCGATGACGGAGCCGGCGATCCCGACGGCCATCGTCACGATCGCGCCCTGCGGGTGCCTGCCGGGGGTCAGGATCCGTGCGATGAACCCGATCAGGAGCCCTACAAGCGCTGCCCAGATGATCCACATGATGCGATCCTAAAACGTCGGGCGGTGAAACAATGGCGACAGGCGCCGGTGTTTCAGCCGGGGATGAGGGGGCGCTCGCGCAGGTACGGGACCGCGACCGCCGGGTCGGCCCCGTCGATCTCGCGCGCCAGCCGGTGGCCGTCGAAGATCGCGTCGGCGATGAGCCTTGGTGCGACGCAGTCGCCGACCCGGTAGACGGCGTCGATGCCGGCCTCGGAGAGGGCGTCCGGATCGGCGGTGAGGTCGAGATAGAGGGCATCGTCTGACAGCCGCTGCGTGACGAGCACGGTTGCGTCGGCCTCGATCTCGACCGGTCGCCCGACTCCGTCCTCGGCGCGGATCGCGCCCGCCTGGATCCCGGTCGGCGTGAGGCCGGTGCGGAGATCGATCCCGAGCGCGTGCAGATGCACGCGCAGCCGCAGGCCCTCGAGCGTCTGGTCGCATGTCGGCGCAACCACGTCGTACGGCGTCACGAACGTCACCTCGTAGCCCTCGCCGCGGAGCAGCTCCGCCAGCCCGGCCGCAGTGAAGTAGCCCTCACAGTCGACGATCGCGACCCGGCGGCCGGCCGGCCGCACACCGTCGACCATGATGTCCTCGGGGCGAAGCACGTGCGGGAGCGTCGCATCGGCGCCCGGGATCGGGGCCCGAGTGATGCCGTTCATGCCGTCGCCGGCCCAGCGCGCTCCGCTGGCGACGACCACGATGTGGGCGCCGTACTCCCGCACGGCCGCGGCATCGAGCGAGGCTCCGAGCACGACGTCGACGTTCGGGAGCCGGTCGAGCTGGACGCGCCGGTACCCGACGACGTGGCCCCATTCGCCGAGGCCCGGGAGCCGCGTGACCCAGCGCATCTGGCCGCCGATGTCCTCGCCGGCGTCCACCAGGTGGACGATCTCGAAGCCGCGCTTCCCGAGCACCATGGCGCACTCCATGCCCGCCGGCCCCGCGCCCACGACGAGCACGGCCTGGTCGGCATTGGCCGCCCGGTCGAACCGCTCCGGATGCCAGCCGCGCCGGTGCTCCTCGCCGGCCGTCGGGTTCTGGGTGCACCCGAGGTGGAGGCCCCACACCGACCGCGAGTAGCACGCGTTACACCCGATGCACTCGCGCACCTCGTCGTAGCGGCCCTCCTCGATCTTGCGCGGCAGGAAGGGGTCCGAGATCGACGGCCGGGCGGCGCCGATCAGGTCGGCGTGGCCGCCGCGGATCACGTCGGCCATCCGGTCGGGATCGGTGAACCGCCCCACGACCACGACCGGCTTCGCGGTGGCCTCCTTGGCCCGGCCCGACCACTGGAGCTGGTAGCCCTGCTCGTAGAACCGCGACGGCCCGGCGTCGAGCCGCCCCATCCCCGCCATCGACCCGATCGTGACGTCCCAGAGGTCGACCATGGGGTCGGCGGCGCGGATGAAGGCCAGGCCCTCGTCGAGCTCGACGCCCGAGAGCTCCAGCGTGTCGGCGGCGATCCGGACGGCGATCGCGCAGGCGTCGCCGATCTCCTCCTTCACCCGCTCGATCGCCTCCAGCCAGAAGCGGCTTCTGTTCTCGAAGGAGCCGCCGTACTCGTCGGTGCGGCGGTTGAAGACCGGCGAGAGGAACTGGGTCGGCAGGTAGGTGTGGGAGCCGTAGACGTAGAGGATGTCGAACCCGGCGCTCCGGGCCCGCCGGGCGGCGGCCACCCATTCGTCCTGGACGCGGCGGATGTCGGCGCGCTCCATGACCTTCGGAACGGTGACGCCGTCCCAGTCGCTTGCGATCTGCGACGGCGCGAGCGGCGGCAGCCGCGACTCCCGCTGCTCGGCGAAGAGCCCGCCGTGCCACAGCTCGACGCCGGCCAGCGCGCCGTGGTCGTGCGCGGCGGCGGTCATGAGCGAGAGCGCCCGCATGTCCTCGTCGTCCCACAGGCGGGCCGACGTGTAGGGCTTCTCGTCGGACTCGGGGCTGATCGAGCAGTACTCGGTGCAGACCGCCGCCCAGCCGCCCTCCGCCTTCATGCCGCGAAACGCCGCCTGAGTCCACGGTTTCTCCACGCCGAAGCCGGTGCAGTGCGGCACCTGGTAGAAGCGGTTTCGGAGGGTGCGAGGGCCGATCCGCACCTCCTCGAAGAGAATGTCGTGGCGCGCCAGGCGCTCCGGCACGGCTACTCGGCCTCGATCTCAGCCTTGCGACAGGCGACGAACTCGCGCAGCTCCTCGTCGACGCCGGCGTCGATGCCCGGATCCTCGTAGCTCTCGAGGAGCTTCTTCCACTCCTCCGTCGCCGCCCGGTCGGCGGTCACCCCACCGCGCTTCTCCCAGGTCACATACGCCTGGGAGCGGAAGAGCGGGCTCATGAAGACCCAGTCCTTGAAGTGGGCCAGCGTGTGGTCCGACGCCAGGAACATCCCGCCCGGCCCCTCCTGGCGCACAGCATCGAGCGCGAACTCCTCCTCGCTCGTCCCGATGCCGCCCGCGAGGACATCGAACACCCGCAGGAGCTCCAGGTCGAGCACGAACTTCTCGTAGGAGGCGGTGAGGCCGCCCTCCAGCCAGCCGGCGGCGTGCATCACGAGGTCGCACCCGCCGAGCATCGTCGCCCACAGCATGTTGGTCGTCTCGGCCGCGGCCTGGACATCGAGGGCGTTGGAGGAGCACAGCCCGCCGCCGCCGCGGTACGGAAGCCGGTAGCGGCGGGCGAGGACGCCGCCGGCGAGCGTCCCGAGGATCGACTCAGGCGTCCCGAAGGCGGGCCCGCCCGTGCGCATGTCGACCGCCGTGAAGAACGACCCGAAGAGGCACGGTGCGCCCGGGCGCACGGCCTGCACGAGCGCGACGCCCGAGAGCGCCTCGGCCACCTGCTGGGCCAGGCCGGCGGCGATGCTGACCGGCGCCGTCGCCCCGGCGAGCAGGAAAGGCGTCACCACCACCGGCTGTCCGGCCGACGCCCACTCCATGAGCGCGTCGGCCATGAGCCCGTCCCAGACGAGCGGGCTGTTGGGGTTGACGACGCCCATGATCGCCGGCGTCTCGGCGATCGCGTCGAGCCCGCCCAGCGCGATCGCCGCCAGCTCGACCGCGTCGCGGGCCTTCGGGCCCGAGGTGCCGTAGCAGATGAGCGGCTTGTCCGACCAGCGCAGAACGGCGTAGTCCATGTCGAGGTGGCGGCTGCGCTCGTCGAGATCGCAGGCCTCGACGACGCCGCTCTGCTGGCAGGTCATGAGATCGGCGGCCTGTGCCATCTTGACCAGCTCGACGTAGGCGGCGATCGTGCCCTCGCGGCGGCCGCGCTCGAGATCGGAGCAGAACGGCGACCCGCCGACCGGCGTCAGCACCGGCTTCCCGCTGCCCAGCGTCACCGACCGGGCGGGATTGCGTGCGGCGAGCGTGAACGACGCGGGCGCCCGCTCAGTCATCTCCATGATGAACTCGCGATCCCAGCGCACGCGTTCGCCGTCCACCCGCTGGCCGAGCCCTGCAAGCAGCGCCAGCGCGCCCTCGTGGCGCACGTCGGTGCCGATCTCCTCGAGGATCGTCATCGCGTGCTCGTGGACGGCGTCGACTGCCTCGCCCGGGAGCACGGCCGAGATGCCGGCGTCAGCGAACATCGCCGGCGAGCGTATCGGATCGCCGGAGCGTCAGACCCAGGGAGGCGGCGGCGCCGGCCGCGACCGCGATGCAGCACACGGTGACGACGGCGTGCCAGCCGTCGTCGAGGAACAGGCCGGGGATGTAGGCGCCAGCCCCGCCGAGCACGTAGTAGATGGTCTGGTGCAGGCTCGTGGCGGTGCCGCGATGGTGGGAGACCAGGCGCGGGATGAGAAGCTGGCACGTCGTTACGGTCGAGAACATCGCCCCGGCGAGGAGCGCGAGCCCGGCGATCACGGCCGCGAGGTTGTCGACCAGCGTGAGCGCGGCTCCGAGCCCCGCGCAGCCGAGCAGGAAGGGCAGGAGCCGCTCGGGCCCGAGCCGGGCGGCAACGTGGCCGACGAACGGCACGATCGCCCCGACGACCCAGACGGCGTAGACCAGCCCGGCGGCGCCGAGGCTCAGGTCAAACGGCGGTGCCGTCAGCCGGTGGGTGGCGAACGTGAAGATGCCGACGAACGCGAAGAACGTCGCTCCCGCGGCGAGCGCATTCAGGAAGAGCGACGCGTTGCGGGCGTGCTCGGCGACCACGGCGCGCAGGTCGCGGCGGACATGGCGGGGCTCGTCCCGCGGGAGCCACAGGTACATGGCGAGCGCCCCCGCGACCGTCGGCACCGTCAGCGCCTCGAGCGCAACGCGCCAGCTTGTCCAGTCGGCGATGATCGCCGTCCCCACCCGGCCGACAAGGCCGCCGAAGACGAGCGACGCGGTGTAGGCCCCCATCGCTGCGCCCGCCGCCCGCCCGCTGAAGCGCTCCGTCACGTAGGGGACGGCGACCGTCAGGAGGCCGGGCATGAGAAGCCCCTGGCACGCGCGGACGGCCAGGAGCGCAGGCATGGTGGGCGCCAGCCCAGCCACCGCCGTCGGGATGCAGATCAGGACGGCGGCCGACGACATGACCCGGGCCCGCCCGAGCCTGTCGGAGAGCGGCCCCGCCACCCAGCCGCCGGCCGCCACAGCGAGGACGACCACCGTGATCGTGAGCCCGGCCGCGGCGGGGGAGGCCTGCAGGCCGTCCTCGATGTCCGGCAGGATCGCCTGGGTCGAGTACATGTTGGCGAACATCGCCGACGCGCCCAGGAAGAGCGCGACGCCGGGACGCGTCACGACTCGGCGACGTGCGGCGGGCCCGGCAGGACGCGCAGGGAGATCTCACCCCGCAGGAGCCGCACGAGCGAGTCGCCCGCGAGCTCGCGCCGCCACCCCGTGAGAAGCGGGTGCGGCCGGTCGCCGTCGACCGCCTGGCCCGCGATGAAGCTCTCCAGGTCGGCGCGGGTCGCAACCAGCTCCGAGGCGACGCCCGCAGCCGCACACCGGGCCTGGAGGACGGCCGAAGCCAGCGGTAGCACGACGCGGATG
>DATIDU010000067.1:0-3000 GCA_035456145.1 Gaiellales bacterium
GACGCAACACGCGGGCTGCGGGGGTCAGGCGAGGGCCTTGGCCTTCACCGCATCGAACTCCTCCTGGGTGATGGCACCGGAGTCGAGCAGCGACTTGGCGCTGGCGATCTGCTCCGCCGGGCTCGCCGTCTTGGCGGCGACCGACTTGATGTACGACTCCTGCTGCGCCTGCGCGTCGGCGATGGCGGCCATCTGGCGCTCGCCCATGCTCTTGCCACGGGCGATGAGGTAGATCAGGGCCCCGAGCCAGGGCACGAAGATCAGGACGATGGCCCAGCCGGCCTTGCCCCAACCGCTCAGCGTGCGGTCGCTGAACAGGTCGAAGACGCAGCGGAACCAGATGAAGATCGCCGAGATCCAGATGAAGATCCAGAAGCTCCAGAGGAGGACCTCCCAGAAGCTGTTGATGTTGTTCGTACTCATGCTCGGTGTCACCTTTCAGTGATGGTGGGGGTGGATTCGGCCCGGGATGGGCGAGAGCGGTTCATCCGGAAGCCATCTGGTCGATGCAGACGGTGACGGCGAGGAGGAGGGCGTCGTTCTGCCCGGGCGCCACCTCGACGCCATAGCTGTCCCGGACCCGGAACCACTTCTTGGAGACCTCGGCGACCTTGGTGCCGTCGGACTCGATCTCGAACTCGTGGTCGACGATGTTGCCGTGTGCCGACATCTCGGCGCCTCCGGCCACGTCGATCGAGAAGCGTTCGCGCAGAGGCGTGATCATCGCCTTCTTGACGGTGGCGAGGGACTGCCCGTCGGGGCCCTCGATCTCCATCACGTCGCGGACGTGCACCGGGCGGTCCTGGATCTTCAGGAGCTCGTTTCCCGAGGAGTCCTCGATGACCAGCGTCCTGCGGAGCCGCAAGGCCTTGCCGTTCACCTTGTAGGCGCGGCGCCCCGACTCGTCCTCGATCCAGCTGTCGTCTCCGATGGAGAGCAGTTTCTCGCGCATCTGGTACCGCGTCGCGTCGCCACGCCGACCGAACGCCTGACGCTCCTCGCGGCGCTCCTCGCGCCTGTCGCGACCGAGCATGCTCTTCTGCCCTCTCCCGCACCGTGGGCACTGCTGACCAGAGCCCTGCGCGGTAATGTTCGCGGGCGCGCGCGAGTGGCGCATCACCTGAGATGGGTGAGGGCGGGCGAACTCCGGGCGGTCGGGAGGTCGCGGTCGAGGTCAGGCGGCCTCGACGGGCTCCGCCGCCACCTCGGCCGGCGGTCTCACGGCCGGCACCACGGCGAGCGCGAGGATCGCGAGGGCGCCGACCACGAGCAGGGAGTGCAGCACGCCGACGTGGTCGCCGAGCAGGCCGAGCACGGGCGGGCCGGCGATGAACGCGACGTAGCCGATGGTGGCGACCACCGACATCCGCGCAGCGGCTCGCGCCGCGTCGTCGGCCGAGGCGCTCATGCCGACCGGGAAGCCGAGCGCCGCGCCGACACCCCACACCGCGGCCCCGAGGAAGGCCAGCCAGGGCGCGCCGAGGATGACCATCGCGGCGCCGACCGCCGCGAGGGCGAAGCTGCCCCGCAGCACCGGGACCCGGCCGTAGCGGTCGAGCAGGGACGTGCCGGCGATGCGGGCGAGCGTCATGAAGGTGAGGAAGGTCGCGAAGGCCAGCACCCCGGCCCACGCCGGCAGCTCGTGGCCCTCGACGAAGGCGACGGCGAGCCAGTCGTTGGCCGTGCCCTCCGTGAACGCGGCCGCGAAGACGACCACGCCGATCAGCAGGGTGCGCGGCTCGAGCCAGGCCGAGCGCTGGGTCCGGCGTGCGGCGCGGGCCTGTTCGTGGTGCTCGGCGGAGCGCGGGAGGAAGTGGGGCAGGGCCCACCAGGCGAACCCCACGGTGACGGCGGCGGTGCCGACGAAGTGCGCGGTGAGCGGCACCCGGCCCCACGACATGGCGGAGCCGATCAGGGCCGAGAGCACCGTGCCGCCGCTGAACGCGGCGTGGAAGTGAGGCATCACCGAGGTGCCGAGGTGGCGTTCGACGTCGGCGCCCTCGAGGTTCATCGAGACGTCCCACACGCCCACCCCCAGGCCGACGAGGAAGAGCCCGGCGGCGACGGCGAGGCGTGGGCCCTGTGCGTCGACGACGACGGCCACCGCGAGCAGTCCGGTGAGGGACACGGCCATGCCGAGCGCGACGGCGCGGGTCGCGCCGATCCGGTCGGAGATGCGACCGGCGAGCGGCAGGCCGGTGACCGACCCCACGCTCGCGGCCAACAGGGTCAGCCCGAGCTCGCCGGCGGTCAGGCCCAGACCCGCCTTGGTGTCGGCGATCCGCGATGCCCACGACGCGAAGACCAGCCCGGCCAGCGCGAAGGTGACGAAGACGGCCGTGCGCGCCCTGACCACCCGCTCGCGCGGGATGGGGAGGGTGCTGGTGGCGGCGGGGGTGGCGGACAACGGTTCCTCGACGGCGTTCGTACGGGCGGGGCGACGGGACGGGACGGCGGCGGCGAGCCCCGAGCGGCCGAGCCGCCGGGACCGATCCCTCGAATCGATTCGATCGAATCGATTCGATATTGTGTCCCGCATGCCCCCCGCTCGTCAAACGAGGCCGCCGCGCCGCCCGACCCTGCGCGACGTCGCGCGGCGGGCCGGGGTCTCGACGTCCACGGCATCCCTGGTCTTCAGCGGCAAGGGGCCGGTGTCCTCGGGCACCGCGCAGCGGGTGCACGCCGCCGCCGCCGACCTCGCGTACGCCGGCCCCGACCCGCTCGCCTCGTCGCTGCGCCAGGGACGGGTGGGCACGGTGGCCGTGATCGTCGAGGGGCCGCTGCGCTACGCCTTCCACGACCCGTTCGCGCTCGCCGTGCTCGACGGGCTCGCCGAGGAGCTCGACGCCGCCGGGCGCTCGATGCTGCTCGTGGCCCAGCCGGTGGAGGACCCCGAGCGCGCCGTCGCCCAGCTCGCGACCCAGGCCGTCGACGCGGCGGTGTTCCCGCTGTGCGGCGACCGCGACAACCCGGTGCTCGAGCACCTGCTGGCCCGGGGGG
>DATIDU010000068.1:0-5781 GCA_035456145.1 Gaiellales bacterium
TCCGCGGGCAATAGCCGAACTCCTCACCCTCGACGTGGATGTCGCAGGCGAACCGTGCCAGCCCCGGTTTGAACGGCACCGGCGTGTAGCTGCGCAGGTCGGGGATCGCCATCATGTCGGGCGACGCCGGCGTCTGGCCGATCGGCCCTGCGGCGAACCCGGCGAACCCGGCGCCCTCCGTCACCATGCCTTCGTAATTCGACATGGGCACGAGCTTGGCCGACGGCTTCGCGTTCATGTCGACGAACTGCGCGAAGAAGAACTCGATCCCGTCCTCCTCCGCCCTCCTCTTCATCGCCTCTGCCGCGGGGCGCGCCATTATGGTCGCCATACTCCCTCTCCTTCGCTCGGTGCGGGGCCGCCCCACTTTTCCACGCTTACGGCGGAATTGCTAGGCGGAATTGGCGTTTCGACACCCGTTACGGGTCAAAACGCGGCGCGAATTACCCAATTCTGGCCGTGGGCTGGCCCAGAACGCGCTCCAGCCTCAGCAGCTTGAGCTCGATCTCGACCATCAGCCAGTCCTCGTGCTGCACGTCGAGGCCCGTCAGGTCCTGGATCCGGCGCAGTCGCTGACGCAGCGTGTTCGGGTGCACGTAGAGCGTCTGAGATGCCTGGGCGATGTTGCCGCGCCGCTTCAGGTACTCCTCGAGCGTCAGGAGCAGCTGGGAGCGGTGGCGGCGGTCGTACTCGTCGAGCTTTCGCAGCGCCTCCCCGCGCGGGTCGCGGGTACGACCGTCCTGGCTCACCCGCAGGAGGTACTTGTACGCGCCGAGGTCGTCGAAGCCGACGACGCCGGGCGTCGGGCTCACGACCGCCGCCGCGGTCACCGCGTGCTCGGCCTCCTCGAAGCCGGTGCGCGACCCGGCGGCCCCCTCGCATCGCTCGGAGAGCCCGACCGCGAGCGGGTGGTCCTTGGTCAGGCCGGCATGGATCTCGCGCAGCCGGCCGGCGGCATGAGCGGCGTCGCGCGACCCGAGGTGCACGAGGCCGCGGACGGCCCCGTCGCGGCGGTCGAACAGCGAGCCCGGGAAGGCGCGCGACGCGGCCACCTCGAGCGCGCGGGCCACGTCGTCCCAGCTCCGTGAGGCGGTCCCGGCGCGCGGCACCGCGAGCAGGACGACGTGCGGCTCGTCGATGTCGACGCCGAGGGCCTGCCCGCGCTCGCGCAGGTCGGCGGCAGGCGCGCGCCCCGCCGAGAGGTCCTCAAGGAAGTCCTTGATCGCGTTGTGCGCCGTCAGGCGCTCGATCATGCGGACGTTCGCGATCCCGACGGCGGTCTGGCCGGCGATCGACGCCGCGAGCTCGCGCTCCTCGGGGTCGATCGGCCGGGCGGCGGGCATGCGCAGCGCCAGGACGCCGACGAGCTCGTCGGCGGCGATCAGCGGGACGACGAGCGCCCGGGCGCGGGCGTCCGGCCCCCAGATCAGCTCTGCCATGCGGCGGCCGTCACCGCCGTCCGTGGCCGCGCGGGCCAGCTCCACCCCGATCTCGGCCGCCGTGAGCGGGGTCTCCGGGGCCGCGCCGTCGGGCCAGGCCGCGCCGCGGCGGAAGCGTCCGTCGGCGCCGGTGGCGACGAACACCTCGCACGCCTCGGCGTGCAGGAGCCGCTGCGCCCGGCGGGCGACGGCCGGAAGGAGCTGCTCGATCGTCGAGGCGGCCGACACCGCCCGCGACAGGTCGGCGAGGCCCTCGACGAGCGCCAGCCGCCGGCGTGTGCGCTCGTAGAGGCGGGCGTTCTCGATGGCGCCCGCGACGAGGCTTGCGGCGTGCATCATGAAGTCCGAGTCGTCCTGGGTGAACTCGCGCGGTGCCTCCGCGTGGAGCGAGATCACGCCGATCACCTCGCCGGCCTTGCCGCGCAGCGGCACGGCCACGAGCGACTGGTAGCGGTCCTCCTCGGCCTCGGGCACGACCTTGGCGCGCGGATCGGTGAGCGCCCCCTCTGCCAGGAACACCGGCTCGTCGTGCTGGGCGACCCATCCCGCCAATCCCTCGCCGGGCTCGAACCGCAGCCGCCCGACCAGGGCGGTGTAGGGATCGGAAACCGCGCGCAGGACGAGCGATGAGTCGGGCTCGACGACATAGACGAAGCATGCGTGGCAGTCGACGGCGTCGGACACCAGGTCGACGATCGCCCGCAGCACCCGGTCCAGGTCGAGGGTCGAGGACACGGTGTTGATGATCCGGTAGAGGTGGCGCGTGTCGGCCGACCGTGCCGACACCTCCGGTGTGTGCACTGCGGACATATCAAGATGCTACATGTGCTCGGCCGGAATCTGTGACATCCTCCCAGGCGGAGTGCCGGGAAGCCTGGTCGGCGACCGTCGCCATGCACGCGTCCCGCCGCCTTCTCCACTCCCGGCCCGTCCTGCTCCTGGCCTTCGCCTTCGCGGTCATGGGCGACCCCGTCTCGTCGGTGGCCTACGCGATCGAGGCGGCGCTGCGCGCTCTCGACGGCCGCCTGGCGCTCCTGCTTCCGACGATGGCGATCGTGATCGGGATCATCGGCCTCGTCATCGCGAACTACCACCGCCTCGTGGCGAGGTTCCCCGGTGGCGGAGACGCGGCCGCCGCCGGGACGGCGTTCGGCGAGGGGTGGGCGTTCCTCCCGCTCGGGGCGCTCATCGTTGACTACGCCCTCACGATCGCGATCAGCGTCGCCGCGGCGGCCTCGGCGATCATCGCCTACGCACCGTCGCTCGGCGACGCGCGCGTGCCGCTCGCTCTCCTGCTCCTCGCCGCCGTCGCCGGGCTGACGTGGTTCGGCCACGCGGGGCGGGCGGTGTTCGCACTCATGACCCTCTCGTTCGTGGCGGTCGGCTCGGCCGTCCTCGTACTCGGCCTCGTCGCACCCCACGGCCACGGCTCGGGGCTGCTGCACCCGCCCGGCCCGCACAGCTCGGCGCCGCTCGCGGTGCTCCTGGCGTTTCCGGTCGCCATGGCGCTGGCGACGGGTGTGGAGGCGCCGTCGTCGGCGGTGGCCCAGCTCGGCCAGCTCGACCACGCCGGCAAGGTGCGGTTCGGGCGGGTCACGCTGTGGCTCACGCTCGGGATCGTCGCGTGGCTCACCGTCGGCCTCACCGCGGTCGCGGTGCGCCTGCGCGTGGGGCTTCCCCCCGGCGACTCGACTCAGATCGCCGAGATCGCGCGCGCCGCGGCGGGAGGCGGGGCGCTCTTCGCCGCGTTCCAGTTCACAAGCGCCGTGCTGCTGCTTGCGGCGGCGAGCTCGTCCTACCAGGCCGGGCCGGGGCTTCTGAAGGCGCTCTCCCGCGGCGGCGGCGACGGCCACGGCGTCGGCGTCCTGCCGGCCCCGCTCGGTGCGGCGAACCGCCACCACACCCCGTACTGGGGCGTCGTCGTCTTCTTCTGCGTTGCGGCCGTGGTCGTCGCCGCAGCGGGCGGCAGGGAGCAGGAGCTCGTCCTCTTCTACGCCGTCGCCGTCTTCGTGTCGTTCCTCTTCGGCCTGCTCAGCATGGCGGTGTTCTCGCGCCGCGAGGGCGCGCGGCTCTTCCTCGTCCTGAACGGCCTCGCCATCGCCGCGGTGGCGCTCACGCTGGCGGTGAACCTCCGCCGCGGCTACCCGATCGCCTCGCTCGGCGCCGCGTGTGCGATCGCGCTCGTCCTGCACCGGCTGTGGATCCGGGCCGGGCGCCCCCGCGGAGTGTCGGAGGTCGAGCGCTTGGCGGAAGAGGACCTGGCCGCGGCTCCATAGACCCGGCGGGCGGTGCGTCGGTAGGATATTCCTGCACCGCCAGGAGAGGAGCTTGTATGGCAACGGTCGCCCCCGAGTCGGCCATGAACGGGCTTGACCCGATGTTCAACCCCGAGTGGTACCTGACCGACGAGCAGCTCGGCCTGCTCGAGCAGCTGCGGAAGGTCTGCGAGGAGAAGATCCGGCCGCTCGCTGCCGACAACGACAGGACGCTGACGTTCCCGCGCGAGAGCCTCGAGGCGCTCGGCCCGGACGGCTTCCTCGGCCTCATGCTGCCGAAGGAGTGGGGCGGCCTCGGCCAGAACCACGTCATGTACGCGCACGTCACCGAAACGCTCGCCCGCTACGGCGACGCCTCGTGTGCCATGTGCTACGTCATGCACATCGGAGCCGTCGAGGCGCTCAAGCTGCGCCCGACCGAGTACACCATCGAGAAGTACCTGAAGAAGGTGCGCGACGGCCTGATCGGCACGCTCTCGTACTCCGATCCGGAGACCGGCTCGCACTTCTGGTACCCGATCGCGTCGGGGGCGCGCCGCGTCGACGGCGGCTTCGAGGTGCTGAAGAAGGCGTCGTGGACGACGTCCGCCGGCTTCGCCGACTTCTATGTCCTCCAGACCACGTCGCCCGACTACAACGGCGACTACTCGAACCTGTCGGTGTTCGTGGTCGACAAGGACGAGATCGAGGCGAAGCCCGAGGAGTGGGACGCAATGGGCCTGCGCGGCAACCAGTCCGGCTCGCTGCTTCTCGACTGGAAGTTCGTGCCCGAGGACCAGCTCGTCGGCCCGGTCGGCGACGGCGCCAACTCGAACGACGAGTCGGTCGACCCGAACTTCCTGATCGGCTCCTCCGGCACGTGGAACGGGATCTCGCTCGGTGCGATCGACATCGCCATCCGCCACACCACCCGAAAGACGCACAAGGACGTGGGCCTTCGGGTGTGCGACTACCCGACGATCCAGGACACGGTGGGCGAGGCGATCATGGACACGAACGCCTCGCGGTCGTTCGTCTTCGGCGTCGCCCAGGCGCTGGACAATGTGACCGACGGCTCGCAGACGAACCCCGGTGTCGGCGAGCTGGCCCGCGGCAACTACCTGCACTGGCTGTGGCAGATCAAGTTCAACGCGGCCAAGAACGTCGCCCACGTCGTCGACAAGATGCTCCACTGCTGCGGCGGCACGGGCTTCAAGAAGGAGCCGCTCCAGCTCGAGCGCTATCTGCGCGACGGCAAGGCCGGCTGGGTGATGGGCCCGACGAACGAGGTCCTGCGCCAGTTCGTCGGCAAGACCGCGCTCCTGGGGATGGAGTCGCTCGACTACTGGAACCAGGTGATCAACCGGCGGGCGCTGGAGAACGAGTTCAAGAAGATGACGGCCGACCAGAAGCGGGAGCTGGCAGAGAAGCTTCTGGCCGAGGCCGGCTCCTAGCGAACGTCAGGCGGCGGACGCCGCCGGCGTCCGCCGCCGGATCGCCTGTCCCAGAGCGGCGATCACGACGGGGACGAGCGGAGTGCCGCCGGTTGCTGCCGGGGTGCGAGACCACCGGGGGCGGGTTCGGCGCCCGCCCCCGGGTCGAGAGCTCGAACTTCAGACCGTCGTGGTGGGGGCGTCCAGCGTCCGCTCCTCCTCCGGCATCGTCGCCGCCGGCAACCGCATCTTGAGCGGCTTCTTGTCCTGAACGACGACCCTGAAGACGTACAGGCCGAGCGCAATGACCAGGATGAGGATCGACGGGATCAGCGTCGACCGTGTGCTCGCCCCGTACGCGAGCCCGACGTTCGCAGAGCCGAAGATGAGCAGGATCAGGTCGAACACGAAGAGACCGCAGCAGATCGCGACCCATGTGGACGAGACCTTGATCTGCCGCGGCCAGTTGGGCCGGTCGCGGCGCAGGAGCACGAAGCCCGACGTCGCGAACACGTGGCACAGCACATAGCCGAAGTTCGAGAACACCAGGATCTTGAGCGCGCCGATCGGGTCCGACGCGTAGGTCAGGAGCAGCACGATGTTGAGCAGCGCGTCGACCGTCATGGCGTTGGCGGGCACGTGGTAGCGGTTGAG
>DATIDU010000069.1:0-4622 GCA_035456145.1 Gaiellales bacterium
CATCGCGGCCTACGAGCGCGCGGGCTTCCGTCGCATCGGCGTGCGCCGCGGCGCAGTGATCAGCCGCGGCCGTCCGACCGACATCGTGTTCATGGACGCCATCCCGGAGGAGTTCGGGTCCTCCGTGCTCGGCTAGACCTAGCCACCTTCCCGCTTCCGCTCCCGCGTCGTGAGAACAGCAGTCCTGCACCCAGTCGGAACTCATTGCGTCGGGACAGGCGTCCGAGAGACCGACGCGCACCTGTTGGCTCGCCAACGCGGCGATAGCCCACGGTGGCCACGACACCGCGGCGGAGGACGGGGCGCGTGAGCCCGGCGCAGGAGCTGCGGCCGCGAAGGCAGTAACGCTCGCGGACCGCGACGCGGGCGACGGAGCCCGAACGGGGCAAGGACGTTGTTCGGGTGGGTGGCGCGGGACACGCCCCTCAGACGGAGCTTGCGGAGTCTGAGGCCGTGTCCGGCGACAGGACCCGCCCGCCACAGACCAAGGGCCCGAACGCCGAGCCGGCACCGCGCGGTCGTGGCTCGCCGCGCGGTTCGACGACGTGGCCGGCGGCTACTGGTCCGGCCGGCCGCCGTTGCGCATCGCGCGCGGCCAGATGCCCTGCTTGCCCGGCGAGAGGATGCCGTTGGGGTCCAGGGCGTCCTTGATCGTCTCGGTGAAACGCCGGTAGGCGTGGTCGTTGAAGCTGTACTGGTCGGAGGCGAGGTCCATGAAGTCCAGATGCGCGCGGTACTCGCCGTAGCCCTGCTTGGCCGCCTCGCGCACGAGGCGCCTGGTCACCTCGTAGGCCCCGCGCGCCTGGGCCTCGTCCTTGGTGTCGAAGATGACCATCGTCACGTGGATGAAGCTGCGGGCGTGGATCGGAATCAGCGCCGCCATGTAGTCGAGGCCGGCCTCCTCGATCATCCCGCGCAGCAGGTCGCGCAGGGCGAGGCTGTCGTGGCCGGTCATCGGCGCCACGGGCGAGAAGCCGATGTGGCCGCCCTCCTCGCCCCCGTACCAGCCGGTCATCGCGTTCCACTCGAGGTTGGGCACGCCGCCCTGGATGCGCTCGGCGGGGTGCTCGAGGTTCGGGATCTCCTCGGGCGCGCACTTGGCGCCCCACACCTCGGCGCCCTCGATGCGCCCGAAGGCGGCCTTGATCTTCGCGAAGCGATGGTCGACGACCGCCTCGTCGCCGTAGAGGGCGAAGCGCATGCACCAGCGCCCGATCTCGAGGTCGCGCGCCATGTCGTCGATGACCGCGTCGGGGATCGGCCCCGGCTCCTGCCACCACTGCTCGCGCTTGGAGAAGACCGAGCCCAGCAGGACCGTGTTGATGACCTGCGGGACCATCCGGATGGTGCCGTCGAGCATCAGCGTGCGCAGCGTCTCGATCACCGGGGCGAGGTCGTCGTCGCGCCACACCCGCAGCCACAACGGCATGTAGACCTCGGGGTAGGGCATCAGCCAGACGCCCATCTTGGTCACGATCCCGTAGTTGGACTGCATGAAGAGCTGGTCGGGCGTCGGACCCAGGCCGCGCTTGTAGACGTGCCAGGAGCGGTTGTCGGGCATGGCGCCCATGCCGGTGCGCATGACGTCGCCGTTGGCGAGCACGACCTCCATGCCGCACTGCATGCCCATGTCCAGCCCGTAGGGCAGATACGTGGCGCCGTGGTCGAGCGTGTTGCCCACGACGCTGCCCCAGCCGAGGTCGGCGAGCGAGAGCATGAGCCGGTGCCCGCCGGCCTGGATCGCCTCGTAGAGGTCGAACCAGCGCACGCCGGGCTCGACGACCGCGTAGGCGCACTCCTCGTTGATCTCGAGGACGCGGTTCATGTTGCGCAGGCTCACGATCACCGAGCCGCGGACTCGCGGCGCGGGGCCGCCGTAGCCGTTGTTGCGCCCCGTGCCGTGCGTCCACAGCGGGACCTTGTGCTCGTTGGCGACGCGCAGGACCTCCTGGATCTCCTCCACCGTCGTCGGCATGACCACCGCCGAGGCGGCGTTGGCGTCCCAGGTCGGGTGCTGGAAGGGGTCGCGGAACTCGCGCAGGTCGGCGTCGGCGGTGAGCACCTTGGCGGCGCCGAGGGCGGCGGTGAAGCCGTCGATGGCGCGCGAGAGGTCGGCTTGCGAGACGCCCGGGGGCAGCGGGCTCGTCGAGACCACGTCGGCCTGGCTCATGACCCTCTCCTCTTCTCAGGAACCCTGATCCGAGCCGATCCTAATGCGCCGCCGCGATGGCGCGCGCCGCGATGTGGGCGTGCCGGCCGACCTGCCGGCCGACACGCCCCCCGATCGCCCTTCAGCTACTGCGTGACCGAGCCGGCGCTCTCCTTGGCGCTCTCGGCCAGCTGCTCACCGTGCCTCTGGCCCTCCTCGCTCACGGTGTCCGCGGCCGACTGGGCGGCGGACTGGGCCACCTGCTTGCCGCGCTCGAGCGCCTCCTGGCCGGTTTCCTTGGCCTGCTCCTTGACCTTGTCGGCCATGGGCCCGAGCTTCTCGTCCTCCACGCGCGAGCTCGGGACGAGCATGCCCGCGAGGAACCCGACCGCGGCCGCGCCGATGGCGAGGCCGAGCGGGTTCTCCTGCGCGAGGCCGGCGGCCTTGCGCACCTGCCCCTTGACCTGCTCGGCGTCCGGGGTCGCGTCGCTGGCCTTCTGGCCGGCGAGCCCCAGGCTCTCCTTCACGGAGTCGACCTTGCCGACCACGTTGTCCTTGGCGCGCGACTTCACGTCGGCCTTGTAGCCGAGCGCGTCGATGGTGTCGCCCATGCGCTCACGGGTGTCCGCTATTTCGTCGCGGATCGTGTCCGGGTCTTCGCCCATTGCACGTCCTCCTTCACTGAGTCGATTGCCTGCTCGGGAACAGGAGGCGCCGCCTCCTGGATCTGCTTGCGGCCGGTCATGGCCAGCACCGCGGCGATAGCGCCGAAGACGACGGTCACGACGAGAGCCGCGAGCCATGTCGCCATGGCGAGGTCGAGCGCGGCGATGAGGCATGCGGTCAGCGCGCCGGCGGCCAGCAGGCCGACGACCGCGGCGGCGCCGAGGATCCCGGCGCCCTTGCCGATCTCCTTGCCCCGCTCGGTCATCTCGGCCTTGGCCAGGTCGATCTCCTGGCGGACCAGCGTGCTGGTCTCGCCCGCGAGGTCCTTGACCAGCTCGCCGATCGACTGGTCGCGGGGATCGGCCACGTGGCCGTGTCCGTCGGCGCTCATGGGCCGTACTCGCGGATGGGCGCCTGGGGCACCGGCGTGGTCTGGGCCGCTGGCGTCGTGTGGGCCGCTGGCGTGGTGTGGGCCGCTGGCGTGGTGTGGGCCGCCGGCGTGGTGTGGGCCGCCGGCGCGGCCGGCGCGCCGTTGGACCACGCGGCGTTCGACGGCGTGGCGTGGGCACGGCCCTCGTAGCGCTGGCGGCTCGACGCCTTCAGGAAGCGCGAGGCCGCGAAGCCGGCCGCGACGCCGAGGGCGATGACCGCCACCGGCTGGCGGCGACCGAAGTCCTCGAGGTCGCCGAGGATGCGGTCGGCGTTCGACTCCTTGAGGTAGCCGCCGAGCCGCTCGGCGTGGTGGGCCACCTTCTCGGCGGCCTCGGCCGGGCCGTCCTGGCCCTCCTCGCGCAGCTGCCGGCTCGTCGTCCGCAGGGCGTCAGCGGTGGCGCTGACCTGCGCTCCGGCCTGCGTCGAGCGCTGGTCGACCTGCTCGCGCATGCGCGCCTGAGCCTGCTGGGCGCCTCCCTTCAGCTTCTCCTGCGCTTCCTGCGTCTTCTCCTGCACCTGCTCCTTGGCGTTGTCGGTCGCCGAGCCTGATGGGCTCTGTGTCGCCATGACTGGTACTCCTTCGTCGCTCCCGAAACATGTGGGACGTTTGTGCCACAAAATGTGGCCGTGACTGTCCCGCCTACCCCTGCTTCCTCCGGCCGTACGCACCGATTCGGGTCCGACGTCCGCCGATCGCACATAGTTGGCACATTCGTCCCATGTTGGAACAAGGTGCGGCAGAGGGGCTACGGTTGCGGGTGTGTCCGAGGCGGCGCCGGATCCCCGGCATCACGGCGACCCCGCACCCGAGAGCGGGCGGGCACGGCGACGCGCAGACGCGCTCGCCAGCCGCCGACGCATCCTGGTCGCCGCTCAGGCGCTCGTCGGCGACAGGCGGACCACGATGGCCGAGATCGCCGCGGCGGCCGGTGTCGGACGCTCGACGCTCTACCGGCACTTCGCCACCCGGGAGGATCTGTCCGCGGCGCTCGCACATGAGGCCGAGCGCGGGACGGACGCCGCGCCCGAGCCGCAGCCCTCCAGGCGGCTCGCGCCGCTCCCCTATCAGGCGCCCGGCCGCCTCGGCCGCGCCCAGCCGCTCGCGCTCGAGGTCACCCACGTCCTCGACGAGGTCCCGCCGCACCTCATCGCCGATCAGCTCGTGGCCGAGGCGCGCCGCGCCGCCGGCGTGGCCGTCGCGCTGTACATCGTCGACATCGACGGCTCGCAGCTCATCCGCCTTGCGGGCTCCGAGGACTTCCCCGCGACGCTGGAGGCGCCGCCGGCGCTCGGACCGGAGATCGTGCCCGAGGGGCTGCCGTCGTTCTACGAGCTGCTCAAGCGGCGCCTGCCACGCTGCGTCGCCACACCGCTG
>DATIDU010000070.1:0-14304 GCA_035456145.1 Gaiellales bacterium
CGGCACGAGCTGTCCGGCCAGCGCGCGAACGATCGACTGGGCGAAGCTGCCACACCGCGACGGGCGCAGCGCGGGCCGGCGGCGGACGAAAGGCCCGAGCAGCCGGTCGCTCTCGGCCATCCGCAGGAACGGCGTGTGGTCGATGTCGACCCCGAGCACCAAGCGCAGCCGGTCGACGGCCGCCTCCGGGTCGGGAGCCGAGACCCGGGCGGCGAGGCTGCCGTCATGCCGCTGCCAGACCCGAGCCTGCCCCGCTCCCGCCTCGGTGCGAAGCGCGACGTCGAGCACCCCGCCGCGCATGCGCCGGGTCGGGTCGCGGCCGCCGACGGCGTCGGAGAGCCGGTACGGGCTGGGCGGGTTGAGCTCGAGCTCGATCATGTGTGCTCGATGACGAGATGGTCGCCGATCTCGACGCCGGTCCGTTCGATCGCACCGACCGGCAGCTCGAGCGCGACCTTGGCACCACGGCAGGCCGACATCCGCCACGGCCGGATCGCGTGGACGAGCTTCAGCACGCGCCCCTCGGCGTCCGCGTAGACGACGTCGATCGGGAAGCGCATGAACCACATGTGGATCGAGCCGGTCGGCTGGATCCAGAGCCCCTCGTCGGCGTCAAGGCTCGACCGCCCGAGCAGACCCTTGGTCCGCCTCCACGAAGTCACCGCGAGCTCGCCGCGCTCGCACACGACCGGGCCACGTTCCAGGCGGATACGCGGCAACTACGCTCCTTCCTGATGGAAGGTTCCGGCACCGACTACCACTCCGGCGACGACTTCACGGTGGAGTTCCTCGACTACCGCTACCGCTTCGGGCGCACGGACTTCGCCCAGCGGGTGGCGGCGGCCGCCGTTCGGCTCGAGCTGGTCTCCGACCGCGACCTCGACGGGCCTGAGATGAACGACCTGGTCGCCTTCGCGGCCGACGGTCGCATCGACAAGCCCGGCTCGCCGCTCGGTGCGTACCTGGCGGCCAACGCCGGCGCGCTCGACGAGCTGCACTCCGAGCCGCTCGTCTACTGGCTGCGCAAGCTCGTGTTTCGCGGGGCGTGGCTCGATCACCGGCTGAAGGCGGGCATGCTGGACGTCTCGTTCGACGAGAGCTCGGGCGCGTTCGCGTACCGGATGCCCACCGATCAGGCGCCCGTCGTGGACGTCGCCCCCGTGCCCTCGTGGGCCGAGCTCCGCTTCACTGAGTAGCCGGCGGAACGTACACCAGGAGGTGGGGCCCGATCTGGATCCGGTCGCCCGCCTCGAGCAGCTGCTGCTGGACGAGCTCTCCGTTCACGAACGTGCCGTTGAGCGAGCCGTCGTCCTCGATCACCGTTCCGATCGGCTCACGCCGGATGGTCGCGTGGCGGGCCGAGACGGTCGGCCCGGCGAGGACGATGTCGTTCTCGTCGTGGCGCCCGACCCGAGTCGAGCGGGCGGCCAGATCGAACCGCTCCTCCTCTCCCAGACGGGGCCGCCACACGAGCGCCGGATGCTCGCCCGGCGTGGCGACGGGCGGCGGCGCGACGCCGTCACCGGTCTGGATGATGCGCGTGTAGCTCGGCTGGTCGTCGGCCACAGATCTCCCTCCCCGTTCTTCGTTGCGAGCCTACCAGGACAGACGGACGGGGAGTAGACTGAAACCGTGGAGCATGAGGGCAATCCGATCGCCGACGCTGAGGCCCAGCTCTACCGTCGGATCCAGGAGCTCCGCGACCGGGCCAGGGCCGAACGGCGCGCATCGGTGCCGTCGGCCCCCTCAGAGCACGGCCCCGGAACGCCCGACCTGCGGACGATCCTGAGCCGCGCCGAGAGCCATGTCGGCGAGCTGCGCCAGACGGCGGAGTCGCTGCACAAGAGCCTGCCCGAGGCCGTCGAGCGCGCCATCGAGAAGGCGATGGACGACCACTCGACCCCGCGGCGCCTGAGCGAGCTGCGCGACCTCGTGCGGGCGCTCGCCGCGCAGGTCGAGCAGGTGAACCGCGACCTCCTCGCCGAGCGGCTCGGCCGGGTCGAGGACCTGGAACTCCTCGTCGACCTGCTCTCGACGGGCATGGCCCGCCTGCGTCAGGACGTCGCCGATCTCGCCGGCTCCGTCGGCCAGGTCGGTGCGGGCGTCGACCGCGCCAACGCCAAGCTCGACCAGCCGGTCCAGGTCACGGTCGAACGCGCCCAGCAGGCCGGCGTCCGCGACCTCTTCCGCCAGACCGAGGCCGAGCCGGCTCCGGCGGGCTCACGGCCCGAGGCAAGCTGACCGAATAGGTCGCTTGACTATATATCGGTGGGCGATTAGTATGGGTCGCAGAATGACCCAACCGATGCGCGAGCCGACCTACTACATCCTTGCGGCGCTGCTCGACGGCCGCCTGCACGGCTACGGCATCATCAAACGGGCCGCAGAGCTCTCCGACGATCACGTCCGGATCACGGCTGGGACGCTCTACGGGGCGATCGACCGGCTGATCGAGCAGGGCCTGGTCGCGGCCGACGGCGAGGAGACCGTCTCGGGCCGGCTGCGGCGCTACTACCGCATCACCGCCGAGGGCGAGCGCGTCGTCGCCGAGGAGGCCGCGCGGCTTCGGGCCGCGGCCGAGGTCGTCGTGCGCCGGCTCAACCCCGCGGAGGCGTCATGACACCGTCCGAGCACATCTACCGGGCGGCGCTGGCCGCGTATCCGCGGGGCTACCGCGCCGCTCGCGGCGACGAGGTGCTCGGCACGATGCTCGACGCGACCGAGGGGCGCCGGCTGCCCGACGTGCGCGAGGTCGGCTCCGTCATCGCCGACGGCTACCGCCGGCGGGTGCTGGCGAGCATCACGCCGCCCCACGGCGCCCTGCGAGCCGCAGCGGCGTGGGCCGCGTTCGCGCTCGCCGTCCTCACGGCGGCGGTCGCGGTTGTCGGCGTGATGCGCGAGGACCATCTGGCGAACAGCCTGCCGCCCGCGCTCGCCCCGCACCAGCACCTGCTCGGGCTCGCGGTCACGCCCTGGTTCGCGGCGTTCGCAGCCGCGGCGGTCGGGACGCTGATCGCGCTCGCGGTCTCGGCGAGGCGAGCGGCGCTCGCGTGTTCCCTCGCCGGAGCGCTCGTACAGGCATGGGAGGCGGCGTTCGGCCCGGAGGCCGGGTTCCCGGGCACCCACGGCCACTTCGCCGTCTACGCATGGACGAACGTCTCGACGCTTCCGCGTGAGCCGTGGCACTGGCTCGTCCCGGGCCTGCTGCTCCCGGCGTGCGTGCTCCTCGCCGGACGGCGCCCGGCACCGGGCGCGCGGGTGCGGGCCGTCCGGGCGGTCGCCGCGCTCGCGCTCGTGGCGGGGCTCGCGGTCGCGACGGATCACCTGTACGGCGGCGTCGCCGGGCTCGGCATCCTGTTGATCCCGCTCCTCGCGACGGCGGTCGCCCTGTCGCCGATCGACCCGCGCCCGGCACTCGCGTGCGTCCCGCTCCTGGCGACGGCGCTGCCCCTGGCGTGGACGTACACCCACGCCGACCCGACGACGCCTGCCGCGGGCGACCTCACGGTCCTCGCCGGCATCGTGCTCGGGATCGCCGCATTCGCCGCGGCGGGCGCCGCGTCGGCTCGCGGGCTGCGCGGCGGCACCCCGCCCCAGAGCTAGACTCGCGCCTTAGTCCACAAGGGGGTTTCGGCGCGATGGCGATGGTGTCGATGCGGCAGCTCTTGGACGAGGCGGCGGCGGGCGGCTACGGCGTCGGTGCGTTCAACGTCAACAACATGGAGCAGATCCAGGCGATCATGGAGGCCGCGCGCGAGACGTCCTCGCCGGTCATCATCCAGGCCTCGCGCGGGGCGCGCTCCTACACGAACGACCGCTTCCTCTACCACCTGATGGAGGCGGCGGTGGAGCTGTATCCGGAGATCCCGGTCGCCCTCCACCAGGACCACGGCAACTCGCCGGAGACGTGCTTCTCGGCGATCGACCAGGGCTTCACGAGCGTCATGATGGACGGCTCGCTCTTGGCCGACCACAAGACGCCCTCCGACTTCGCCTACAACGTCCGGGTCACCCGCGAGGTGGTCGACCGCGCGCACGCGGTCGGCGTCACCGTCGAGGGCGAGCTGGGGACGCTCGGCGGCATCGAGGACGGCGTCGGCTCGGGCGAGATCCACCTGACCGACCCCGATCAGGCGGTGGAGTTCGTGGAGGCGACGGGCATCGACGCGCTGGCCGTCGCCATCGGCACGAGCCACGGCGCCTACAAGTTCACGCGCAAGCCCGACGGCGCAGTGCTCGCCATGAACCTCATCCAGGAGATCCACGAGAAGCTGCCCACGACCCACCTCGTCATGCACGGCTCCTCGTCGGTGCCGAAGGAGCTCGTCGACATCATCAACCAGTACGGCGGCCAGATCCGGCCGACCTGGGGCGTCCCGGTCGAGGAGATCCAGCTCGGGATCCGCCACGGCGTCCGCAAGATCAACGTCGACACCGATTCGCGGCTCGCCATCACCGGCGCGATCCGCAAGGCGATGGCCGAGGATCCGGCCGAGTTCGACCCGCGCTCCTATCTGAAGCCGGCCCGGGCCGCGATGCAGAAGGTCATCGCCGAGCGCATGCGGCAGTTCGGGCAGGCGGGTCACGCCGGCGACTACGAGCCGCGGTCGCTCGCCGACATGCGCGACTTCTACGCAGGGGCGGCCGCGTAGATGGGCGTCACGAAGGTCATCGAGGTGATCGGGAGCTCGCCGACGTCGTCCGACGACGCGGTGCGCGAGGCCGTCGCGGCGGCGTCGAAGTCGATCCGCGGCATCACGCACGTCGACGTGATCGAGGTGACCTGCGACGTCGAGCAGGGCGTCGTGACGCGCTGGAACGCGCTCGTCAAGATCTCGTTCCCGGTCGAGCCGCGCTAGACCGGACTCTCGCGCGTCGAGGGATTTCCCCGACGCGCCACCTCATCGCTTCGCCGACCGTGGGCGGGTACCCGAGCGGAGGTGAGGAGATGAACCGGCTGAAGGCAGCTCCCATCGCGGCGGCCGTCGCGATCATCGCGGCGGGATGCGGCGGCACGGCGACGTCGGGGACCGGCTCGGCGTCCATGACCACGACATCCACGGCAACCACAGCGGAGCAGTCCGGGTCCACGGATGCGCCCCAGGACGACTCCGGCGTTCCGCTGACGTCGGTCGGCTCGACCCGTCAGATCCGCGCGTATTTCCGCCGCGTGGAGCGGGTGCGGCGGCAGCTTGTCGTCACCTGCCGGTCAACGCGGGCGCTCAACGCCGCGATCAAGGCCCATGATGGGACCGCTGCAGGAGCCGCCGCGCGAAGCGCAGCCACAGGCGTGCAGAAGGCGCTCATCATCGCCAAGCGGATCAAGCCCGATGAGCCGCTCCGGACCATCCACTCCGAGCTTCTCGCCAACCTGCGCCTTGGCGTCGCCTACCTGACGCGGATGGCCAACGACCTCGATTCGCAGGACCCGGCACGGATCCGGCGCTGGCGGAGCACGGTCGTGCCCAGGATCCGACGGTCCGAGCGCTGGTACGCGGAGTGGGCGGCCGGCTCGGCGGCCCTTGCGAGTTCGCTCGGCGTCCGGCCGCCGCGCTGGCTGCACACCATGGACCGCTGGAACTGATGGTCGAGGCGCGTCAGCGCGCGATCCGTAATTCCTGGAAGCACGGATCGGGCTTCTCGCCGATGCGCACGGGTACCCGGCGCCGCAGAATTGCGCTGAAAGGAGGGGCCATGAGCACTCCGCAGCTTGCGGTCCAGGCGCCACGCCGCGTGGTGTGGATGTACTGGAAGCCGTTCTGGGCGGCCGTTGCGATCCTCGGCATGTGGGCCGCTGTCCTCGTTGACGCGGTCTGGGGCACCGACATCGTCGCGACCACCGCCGGCGGCGACACGACATCCTTCCCGGCGGCGATCCTGATCGCCTTCTTCGTCAGCATCGCGACGGTCTTCGTCGCGCGCTACGGCTTTCGCGCGGACGAGAAGTCCGAGTAGGACGCCGTCACCCGACCCAGGGCGGTAGTTCGAGCGCCCGCTCGAACGCCACCCGTTCGTGGACCGGCTCGCCGTGCGAGACGATCACGTGCTCGAACGGCAGGTCGAGCATGGCCGTGAGGGCGGGAACGACCCGCTCCTCGTGCCAGGGTGTCCCCCACACACGCAGCTCGCCGTCGCGCTCGGTGAGCGCATCTGCGAAGACGAGCGCCCGGCGCTCGGGAGCCCAGAGCGGCGTCTCGTTGCGGCCGCGGCCGTCGTAGAGCGCGACGAGGGCCCCGGGGAGCTCGCTTCCGGGCTCGATCGGCTCGAGCTCGGTCTCCGGGATGTCATCCCGCCAGAAGAGGCTCGGACCGAACGGACGGGCGCCATAGCGGTCGACGATCGCATCGACGCTGCGCACGTGGTCGGGCTTGAGAACAACGGCGACGGTCGGGGGCCGGGCGTCGAGCCGCGCCAGGACGTCGCCGGCCCCGGTCCCGGGTAGCAGGGCGTCGAGGACCGTCACCTCGCCGCCGGACTCGACGCACGTCGAGGTGACGGCGGGGTCCCAGTCGGCGTCCGGCGACCAGTCCGGGTGCCGGGACCGCCAGATCCAGAGGCCCGGCGCGACGTCGCGGATCTCCGTCGTCATCGGCGGCATCATGTCACCGAGTCCGGCCGGCCCGCGTGAAACATTGGCGCCAGGCGCCGGTGTTTCAGCGGCCGGTAGGATGGCCGCGATGAGGCTCGAGCCGCTCTACCACGTCGAGTTCGTCTACCCCGACGGCTGGAGCGTCGAGCTCGCCGGCGAGCACGGCACCGAGTGGCAGGACTTCTACCTCGCCGAGGGCGCGTGCGCCGGGCGGGTCGCGGGACGCATGCGCGGCGCCAACCATCCCCGCCGGCGGCCCGACGGCACCTACTGCCCCGACTTCCAGGGCGTGATCGAGACCGAGGACGGGGCGACGGTCATGTTCGACTGGCGCGGCTACGGGCGCGCGTACCCAGTCGGCGCGCGCCAGATCGTGCTGACCGCGACGCACCTCTCGGAGGACGAGCGCTACCGATGGCTGAACGACGTCGTCTGCGTCGGCACGGGCGAGGTGCGCTCACGGGCGGACGGGAGCGGCGTCGACCTGTGGATCGACGTTGCCGAGCTGGTCTGGGAGCCGCCGGGCGCCGGCGCGTAGGAGCGTGGAGGACCCCTACTACCGGCCCGACCTCGCCCTCATCCACCACCGCGGGTTCGGCTTCCACGCGGACATGTGTGCGCCAGGGATCCTGCGCCTGATCGAGCCCGTGCTGGCCCGCGGCGGGCTGGTGCTGGAGATCGGGTGCGGAAGCGGCCTCCTCACGCGGCATCTGCTCGACGCCGGGCATCGGGTCATCGCGACGGATGCGTCGCCGGCGATGCTCGAGCTGGCCCGCGAGACCGCGCCCGAGGCCGACGTGCGCCGGCTGACGCTGCCGGACGACCCCCTCCCGGAAGCCGATGCCGTCGTGGGGGTCGGGCACGTCCTCAACTACCTGCCCGACGCCGCGGCGCTGGAGCGCGGGCTCCTGGCGGCCGCGCGGGCGCTTCGCCCGGGTGGCGTGCTCGCGCTTGACATCTGCGATCTCGAGTGGGCGCGGCTGCGCGCGGGCGAGCGCCCGATCGGCTGGGTCGGCGAGGACTGGGCGCTCGTCACCGAGTTCTCCGTGCCCGCGCCGGACCGTTTCGTCCGCCAGATGGCGACGTTCGTGCGCGAGGACGACGGCTCGTGGCGCCGGGGAGACGAGCGCCACGAGAACGTCCTGATCGACACGGCGCGGGTGCCGGCGCTCCTCGCTGCCGTCGGCGTCGAGGCGGAGGTGCGGGAGTCGTTCGGCGGCGAGGAGCTGCCCGCCGGGCTCGTCGCGGTGGTCGGGAGGCGACGGTCGTAGCTGACGCCGGCGGTTGATGCGACGGTGCTCAGGCCCTGTGTACGAATAACCCGCATCTGGACGCAGCCGTCGCCGCCGTCGTCCGGTGCTGAAGCGCGCTTTGAATGGCGAACGGTGGGCGAGGTATCGCGGCCGTGTGCGGGGCGTCGTCCGCCTAGCCAGGTTGCGGCGGTTTGTCTCGGTAGGCGTCAAGCCACTGCCGCAGCTCATCAGTGAAGATGTTCACACAGGTCGCCTTCGCGGTGGCCCGGTTGCCGGAGCCGCCACCGCGGTATCTCGACCGTCCACCACGCATGAACGGAGACGGCCAGCGGGGCGCTCGACGAGATGTGGACGTTGTCGGTACCAGCGGCTATTCGTACACAGGGCCTCAGCCTCGTCCGACGCGGCGGCGACGAGACCGACCGATCGGGACGTCGAACGCCCGCGCGCGCTCACTCACCAAAAGCATCTGCGCCGCCAGCGTGATCGCGATCATCAGCGGTATCGACGTCGGTGATGCGGCCAGTTGAGCGCCGAGCAGCCCGGCGATCGCGATGAGCGCGATCCGGGTCGCGAGCAGCCCACCCCATCCGACGCCGATCGTCCTCCAAGACGCCTGCTCCCACAGCTCGCCGTCGCGGACGAAGAGATTGATCGTTCTGCCTCGAAACAGTCCGAACCCGATCGACGCCGACACGCTCATGGCGAGCAGCACGATCGAGGCCAGGGTCAGGGGATCGTGCCGTGAGGTGCTGCGCAGGAGGGCGACCCCGTAGAGCCCGAGGGCGAGCGGCAGAATCAGCGACCGCTCCCGATAGCGGTCGCTTCGCCGCTGACGGACGACGAAGAACGTGATGACGGCAAGGCCGCCGAGCGCGTAGAGCCCGGCTCGCACAGCTCTTCAAGGGTACCGTACGCCGGGGCGCGCCGCCGAGGAGCGGCGCGCGCCCTGGACGGCGGCCACGAAGGCCGAAGCTACTTCCCTCCTCCCGACGCCTGCTCGAGCGCCGACTTGAGCGCGCCGGTGATGATCGAGCCGATGCCGTGGTCCTTGCCGAGCACGGAGCCGACGGCGAGCAGGAGCACGCCGATCGCCATGGCCAAGCCGACGTACTCGACGGTGCCCTGGCCGTCCTCCGAGCGCAGGACGGCCGTGTGGATGCGGGCGGCGATGGTGCGGGTCATAGAGCCTCCTTCGAGAAACGGGTACGCCGCCAGCCTCCCGCCGGTCGTCGTCACATGACTAGGCCCACGGTGTGGCAACGCTGGGCCGCATCTGCAACCGCTTCCGTGACCTAGACTGGATCCATGCCGTCCGCCGCAGAGCTCTTCGTCCGCTGCCTTGAGAACGAGGGCGTCGAGTACGTCTTCGGAATCCCGGGCGAGGAGACGCTCGACCTGAACGAGGCGCTCGAACGCTCGGAGTCGATCAGCTTCCTGCCGGTCCGCCACGAGCAGGGCGCGGCGTTCATGGCCGACGCGTACGGCCGCCTGACCGGCCGGGCCGGCGTCTGCCTCGGCACGCTCGGCCCCGGCGCCACCAACCTCGTCACGGGCCTCGCCGACGCGTACCTCGACAGGGCGCCGGTCGTGGCCCTGACCGGCCAGACCGGCCTCTCCGAGATGCACAAGGAGAGCCACCAGTACATCGACATCGTGCGGATGATGAAGCCGGTGACAAAGTGGAACGCGCGCATCCACGACCCGGGGATCATTCCGGAGGCGGTGCGCAAGGCCTTCGCCGTCGCCGAGCGTGAGAAGCCCGGCGCGACGCATCTCGAGCTCCCCGACGACGTGATGGAGGCCGAGGCCGACGGCGCTCCCGTGCCGCGCAGGCCCCCGCCGCTCGTCGAGCCGGTCGCCGCCGAGCTGCACCGTGCCGCGGAGCTCCTCCAGTCGTGCGAGCGCCCGGTCGTCCTCGCCGGGAACGGCGTCGTACGCCAGGGCGCGGCGCAGGCGCTCCGGCGGTTCTGTGAGCAGACGGGTCTGAACGTCATCACGACGTTCATGGGCAAGGGCGTGACAGCCGCCGACGACCCGCACACGCTCTTTACCGCCGGCCTGCGCGCGCAGGACTACCCCAAGGGCTTCATGGGCAAGGCGGATCTCGTCCTCTGCGTCGGCTACGACCTGGTGGAGTGGGCACCGGTCAACTGGAACCCACGCCGCGACCGCCGGATCATCTGCATCGACACCGTCGCGGCCGAGATCGACGAGCACTACGTCCCCGACGTCGAGCTCACGGGCGGGATCGGCACGATCCTCACGCACCTCGGCAACCTCGTGTCGGCCAGGCCGCCGGCACGGCTGGCGGCGCCGCCCTTCCGCGAGCTCTTCCAGCTCGCGCTGGAGCAGGGATCCGACGACAGCTTCCCGGTGAAGCCGCAGCGAGTGCTGCGCGACCTGCGCGAGATCATGGGTCCCGACGACGTCCTCATCTCCGACGTCGGCGCGCACAAGCTGTGGGTGTCGCGGCTCTGGCCGGCGCACCAGCCGAACACGGTCCTCATCTCAAACGGCGCCGCCGCGATGGGGTTCGCGGTCCCCGCGGCGATCGCCGCGCGGCTGGTGCTGCCGAAGGAGCGGCACGTCGTCACGATCTCCGGCGACGGCGGGTTCCTGATGAACGTCCAGGAGCTCGAGACCGCCCGCCGGCTCGGCCTGGCGATCGTGAACCTCGTCTGGAGTGACAGCGCCTTCGGTGTCATCGAACTGCACCAAATGCGCAAGTTCGGGCGCCTCGCGGGTACCAAGTTCACGAACCCCGATCTCGTCGCGCTGGCGGAGTCGTTCGGCATCGCCGGGCTTCGGGTCGAGTCGGCAGACGACCTCGTCCCGACGCTCAGGCGGGCATTCGAGCTCGACACGTCCTGCGTCGTCGAGATCCCCATCGACTATCGAGAGAACGTGCGGTTCTCCGAGCGCATCGGAGACCTCCGCAAGGTTGAGGAAGGAGTGGCGTAGATGGCGACGACGACGGAGCCGGTTCGCAAGATCCTGGTCGGAGGCGAGTGGTATGAGACGGGCGAGACGATCGACGTCACCTCGCCGTTCGACGGCAGCGTCGTGGCGCAGGTGGCCTTCGGCGGCCGCGCCGACGCCGAGCGGGCGGTCGACGCCGCGGCGAAGGCGATGGCGGAGCCGCTGCCGGCATACGAGCGGGCGGCGGTCCTCGACCGCGTGGCCGGGCTCCTGCGCGAGCGGCGCGACGAGCTCGCCAGGACGATCGCGGCGGAGGCCGGGAAGCCGATCACGACGGCGCAGGTCGAGGCTGAGCGGGCGGTGCAGACGATCATCTTCTCGGCGCACGAAGCCCGCGGTCTGGGCGGCGAGCTGATCGGCATGGACGCCCACCCGGCCGGCGTGAACCACACAGGCATGGTCGTGCGGCGTCCGATCGGCGTTGTCGGCGCCATCTCGCCGTTCAACTTCCCGCTGAATCTGGTCGCGCACAAGGTCGGCCCCGCCTTCGCGGCCGGCTGCGCGTGCGTCCTGAAGCCCGCGACGGCGACGCCGCTCTCGGCGCTCCTTCTGGCGCAGGCGTTCGCCGACGCGGGACAGCCCGCCGGCTGGCTGAACGTCATCGTCGGGAAGTCGAGCGAGATCGGCGACGTCCTGATCGACGACGCGCGCGTCAAGCTGATCACGTTCACCGGCTCCTCGGATGTGGGCTGGAAGCTGCGGGCCCGGGCCGCCCGCAAGAAGGTGAACCTCGAGCTCGGGAACTCGACGCCGCTCATCGTGATGGCGGACGCCGACATCGAGAAGGCGGCGACCGCGGTGGCGGCCAACGGCTACGCGTTCGCCGGCCAGAGCTGCATCTCGATCCAGCGCGTCTACGTCGAGGACTCGGCGTACGACCGCTTCGTCAAGGCGCTCCAGCCCAAGGTGCAGGCGCTCGTCACAGGCGATCCGCTCGACTCCTCGACCCAGGTCGGCCCGGTGATCGACGAGGAGAACCGCGGCCGCATCCTGGCGTGGGTGAAGGAGGCGGTGGACGGCGGCGCGACGCTCCTGGCCGGCGGCGAGACCGACGAGCACGGCCTCATCCGCCCAACGCTGCTCGGCGACGTCGACCTCGACATGCAGGTCGCGTGCCGCGAGGTGTTCGGCCCGGTTGTCACGCTCGCCCGCGTCTCCGACATCAGGGAGGCCGTCGAGAAGGCCAACGGCACCGACTATGGCCTGCAGGCCGGGGTCTTCACGCAGGACATCAGCCGCGCGATGTGGGCGGCGCAGGCGCTCGACTTCGGCGGCGTCACCGTCAACGAGGCGCCGACCTGGCGGGCCGACCACATGCCCTACGGCGGCGTGAAGGAGTCGGGTAACACCCGCGAGGGACCGAAGTACGCCGTCGAGGAGATGACCGAGCCGCGGCTGGTGGTGATCGGCTACTGACCGTCGTCGACCACAGGATGCGCGCGTACTACGACGCGCGCGCCGGCGAGTACGACGACTGGTGGCTGGGACGCGGGCTCTACGCCCAGCGCGACCGTCCCGGCTGGCACGAGGAGGTCGAGCGGGTCTGCGAGGTCGTCGCCGGCCTGGCGCCGTGCCGCGTGCTCGATGTCGCCTGCGGCACGGGGTTTCTCACCCGGCATCTGCGCGGCGACGTGGTCGGGCTCGACCAGAGTCCGGCGATGGTCGAGGTGGCCTCGGCCCGGCTCCCCGACGCGCGGATCGTGCAGGGCGACGCCGTCCCCCTGCCGTTTCCCGACGGCGAGTTCGACCGCGTCTTCACCGGCCACTTCTACGGGCACCTGCGCCCGGGCGAGCGCGAGCGGTTCGTGCAGGAGGCGCGGCGGGTGGCGCGCGAGCTGGTCGTGGTCGACTCGGCGCTCCACGATGGGGTCGACCCGGAGGAGTGGCAGGAGCGCGTGCTGAACGACGGCACCCGCCACCGCGTGTACAAGCGCTACTTCCGCGGCGAGGCGCTGGCCGCCGAGCTGGGCGGCGGCGGCGTGCTGCATGACGGCCGGTGGTTTGTCGTCGTCAGCAGCCGGGCGCGACCTGCGGGTCGCGTGGTCGATGACGTGCCCGTCGGCCGCGATCGCGGCGACGGCGGCGCAGCGGTCGCCCGCGACGAGGTAGGCGAACATGCCGTCGTGGAGCGGCACCGCCGCCACCGAGCCGTCGGCCGCCCGCACCTCGATCCGAACAGCCGCCGTTGGGGCCAGGCCCCAGATCTGCCACGTCGTGGGGAAGTCGTTGCCGATGAAGTTCGACGACAGGGCGAGGTGCGCAGGCGGGCCGTAGCCCGGATCCGGTTCGTACGCCATGCCCGTGATCACCCGGCCTGAGCCGTCGGTGTAGGCAGAGGCCACCGCGGTCGCATCGGTGCGCCGCGCCAGGTAGATCGTGATCGGACCACGCGGTGAGGAGAACGTCCCGGCGGCGACGACGGTCGTGGGATCCAGATCAAGGTGCATGGCCGTGAACTCCTTGCGCACGCTCGTCGGAGCCGGAGGCTCGTGCCCGGACGTGAAGAGGTGCAGCCGGAAGGCACCCGCCACTGCGACGTTCATCGCGATCCCGAGAAGCCACGGAAGCGCGCTGCCGGTGAGGTCGCGGTAGCTCGACCTGGCGGCGAACGCCCGGACGAACACGTCGCCGGCAAGCTCGTCGGCCGCGCCGGCACCGAGCCGGTGACGGAGATACCGCCACACGGCGTCGTAGTGGCGCTCGAACACGGCGCGGAAGCTCTCGGGGTCGGAGCGCGACGTGGCGATCGCCTCTGCATCCGTCACGGCCATTCGGTTCGTCCCATCATCTCGACATCGCCGAAGAGCCGCACGGCTTTCACGGCGTGCAACATTGGCGCCTGGCACCGATGTTGCAGATCGGCTGGCGAGGGTCGCGGGTCTACTTCCTGCCCTTCAGCCTTCGACCCCCACCGGAGTGGGCGTTGCGGCTCCGCAGACCCCCTTACCGGCAGGTCGGCCAGCCTGCGGATGTTCCCACGCGCGGCCGCGGGGACTGTCAGTTGAAGTGGGTCGTGCCGAATCTGACGCGGGTGTTGGGGATGCCGTACGGGCACCTGATGCGCCACGCCTGCTCGCGCACGTGCATCAAGCGAGGGCGGCCAGGACTTCGGAGACGCTCTCGAAGAGCGCGGTCAGGTCGTAGCCGCCCTCCAGGATCAGAACCGGGCCGGCGCCGATGCCCGCCACCGCGCGGGTCAGCTCGCCGAACGCAGCCGAGGAGAGCCCCAGGTTGCACAGCGGGTCGTCGCGGTGGGCGTCGAAGCCGGCGGAGATGACGAGAAGCCCCGGATCGAAGTTGCGAAGCGCCGGCAGAGCCTCGTACTCGAACGCGTCCATGAACCCCCGTTCCGACGTGCCCGCAGCGAGCGGGATGTTGACGGTCGTACCCAGGCCGGCCCCTCCGCCTCGCTCCGCCCGGCCGCCGGTCCCCGGATAGAACGGATACTGGTGAAGCGACACGTAGAGCACGTTCGGGTCG
>DATIDU010000071.1:0-2051 GCA_035456145.1 Gaiellales bacterium
GTCTCTCCGGCCGGTCGCCGTCGAAGGTCACGTAGCGGCGCGCCAGCACTGTCGCGAAGCCCTCGACCGCCGCGCCGCGCCGCTCGACGACTGGCGCCGGCGGACGTGGCGGGGCGATCGCGAAGCGGGCGGGCGCCGCGATTCCCGCCAGCGCGGTCGCGTAGAGCACCCACCGGGTCAGCCCATCCGAGACGCGGACGCCCCGCATCGAGCGTGTGTTTCAGCGAATGGGCGCGGCCACGCTCTCAGCTCTCGAATCGGAACTCGGGCGCGGCCTCCGGCCGCGAGCGTGAGACGCGGGTGGACCGGCGCGCTCGTTCGCGCGTGTAGGAGATCGGCCGCGAGCTGCTGGTGACACGTGAATCGGGGGCCGGTGGTCGCGACGCGCGCACGCCGCGGCGCGCCGCAGCGTGACCGTCCGCCGACGGCGGCGAGTGCCGGGGCGTCGCAGCGACCAGCGACGCGACCGCGAGCGCGGCTCCGGCGACCTACGAGGCGACGATGATCACGCGCGCCCGGCGCCGCCGGCGCCTCGGACGCTCGGCGGAGAGCCTCGGTTCCGTGAGCGCGAGTCTCCCACCAGTCAGGTCTTCCGAAGCGTCTCGGACCCCTTTGTGCAACAGCCTCCGTCCGAAGAGGTAGTGATCTCAGGGCGCCGTTGACCGGTCGCCGCGGAGGCGCCGGGCCCGGCACGACGATCCGGTTGCCGGCGCGCTGGCGGCTGTAGGCGGCAGGTGGACTCTGCTCGAGTCCGGTCGCCACCACTCGTGCGAGGATCACCGTCACAAGCACCGACCGTCCCGGTGGCGGCCACAAAGACCGGGGTCGATTGGCGTGCTCCCATGATCCTGGGACTGCTCCTAGCCCTCACCTCCGCCCTGGCCACCAACCTGGCCTTCCTGTTCAAGCAGCGGGGAGCTGTGCTCGTCGACCCCATCGACGCCCGACACCCGCTGCGCAGCGCCGCCGCACTCTTTCGCTCCCACTGGTTCGCCGTCGGGTGGCTTGTCGCGATCCTGGCGTGGGTCCTACATGCCGGCGCGCTGAGGCTCGCGCCGCTATCGATCGTCCAGGCAGTCATGTCCGGCGGGCTGGTGTTCCTCGCGGTCCTCGCCGAGCGCTTCTTCGCCTTCCGCCTCGGACGCTGGCAATGGTTCGGCGTCACGATCACCGCCGCCGGACTGGCCGTCATCGGACTTACCGGCGGCGGCGCCGCCCAACCGCAGCGGTCCTCACTGGCGGCGCTCATCGCCGTCGAGGCCACGGTCTTCGCGCTCGGCGCCGCACTCGTGGCGATCTCCGCCCACCGCAGCGTTCTGCACCGCGCTGAAGGACTGCTGCTCGGCCTGGCCGCCGGGGCGCTGTTCGGCGTGTCCGACGTCGCGATCAAGTACCTCACCCATGCCGAAGGCCCGCTGCACGGGCTGCTGAGCCCCTGGACGCTGACCGCGCTCGTGGCGGGAGCGATCGCGTTCTTCGCCTCCGCCCGCAGCCTGCAGCTTGGGCCGGCCGTCGAGGTCATCGCCCTCACCTCGGTGGCCGCGAACCTCGCCGCCATCAGCGGCGGCATCCTCGTCTTCCACGAGCCCATCGGCTCCGGCCCGCTCTCGGTCGGCGCGCGCTTCGCCGCGTTCTGCCTCGTCATCGCCGGCGCGGCGCTCATGCCGACCCACGCCGAACAGCTCGAACCGGAACAGAGCACACCAACGACCACCACCACGACCCAGGCCCTGTAGGTCTGGCCCAGACCTCGTCAGTCAGCCGCGCAGGGCATCTGCGCTACTCCGTCAAGGCGGTACCGGGCCGGGATGGGTCGCGGCCCGTACGTTTCCGGCCTGTCGTAGGAAACCGACGGCGCGCTTGCGACTGCTCGAACTCCTGCGTCTGCGTCCCAGGCCGGCCGAGTGGACACGACCGATCGGGTTCGAGACGATCCTGCGACCACGTCGCCGAAGCTTGGCGGCGGTGTCATCTGCGATGAGGCCGGAGCGCGACAAGGAACACCGAGAACGTCGTGACGTCGGCGCCCGCGAGAAGAATCACGACCTCAT
>DATIDU010000072.1:0-19845 GCA_035456145.1 Gaiellales bacterium
CGAAGCTGAACAGCTTCCGAGCCGCCTGGACGGAGGGCGACTTCGGCACTGGACTCAAGAACAGCTTCATCGTGGCGGCAGCGGTCACCAGCATCTCGGCGGTGCTCTCGCTCGGCACCGGCTACGCGTTCGGGACGATGCGCTTCCGCGGCGACCGCTGGCTCTTCGGCGTCTTCCTGCTCGGGATCATCTTCCCGTACGAGGCGACCGTGATCCCGCTCTACTACGATTTCCAGGACTTCGGCATCCTGGGCACCTACTGGTCGCTGATCCTGCCGCAGATCGGCCAGTCGGTGGCGTTCGGCACGTTCTGGATGCGCGCCTTCTTCCGCTCCACCCCTCCGGCGCTCGTCGAGGCCGCCCGCATGGACGGCGCGTCGAGCTTCGGCGTCCTCGTGCGCGTGCTTCTGCCGCAGGCCCGGCCGGCCCTGCTGACACTGTGCGCGCTGGTCTTCACCTACACCTGGAACGAGTTCCTGCTCGCGCTCGTACTCGTGAGCGGCTCCCCCTCCAAGCAGACGGCCCCGCTCGGACTGAGCTTCTTCGCCGGCGCCGTGCGGGCCGGTGATCCCACCAAGGTCGCCGCCGCGGCGATACTGGTGGTCGCGCCGATCATCATCGTGTACATCTTCCTCCAGCGGCACTTCATCCGCGGGATGCTGGCAGGAGCGGTAAAGGGGTAGACATGGCTCGGATCAAGCTGGCGTACATCGGCGGAGGCTCGACCCGCGGGGCGGGCACGATGGCCTCCTTCATCCACAACAACGGCGCGGAGTTCGACGGCTCGGAGGTGGTGCTGGTCGACCTCGACCCCGACCGGCTGGCCCTGATCCGCACCCTGGCCGAGAAGATGGCCCGCGCGCGCGGTGTCGACCTGACGGTCATGGCGACCACCGACCGCCGGGCGGCGCTCCAGGACTGCGACGCCGTCCTCTCGTCGTTTCGGCCCGGCGGATTCGGCGCCCGCGCCAAGGACGAGCGCATCCCGCTGAACCACGGCGTGATCGGCCAGGAGACGCAGGGGCCAGGCGGCTTCTTCATGGCGCTGCGCGCCATCTCGGTCCTGAAGGGGATCTGCGCCGACATGGAGGAGATCTGCCCCGACGCCTGGCTCTTCAACTACACGAACCCGGTGAATCTCGTGGCCGAGGCGGTCACCCACCACTCGCCGATCAGGTGCGTGTCGCTGTGCGAGGGGCCGATCTACTTCGTCGACCAGATGGCCGGGTACGCGCAGCTTGATCCCGAGAAGCTCAAGGCCGTGATGGTCGGTCTGAACCACGGCTGCTGGAGCGTGGAGCACACCTACGACGGCGAGGACGCGATCCCGCATATCGAGGCGGCCTGGGAGCGACGCCGCGAGGACCCGGAGCTCTCGACGATGGGCCGCCGGATCCTGCACCTGGGCGCCACGATGGGCTCCATTCCGGCCGAGTACTTCATGTACTACTACTTCCGCGACGAGATCGTGGGCGAGCTGGCGGCCAAGCCCACCACCCGCGCCGAGGACATCATGAGCTGGGCGCCCGACTACTGGCGCCACTACAAGGAGCAGGCCGAGACCGACGACCCGCACCTCGACCCGGGCAGGTCTCGCGGCGGGATCCAGGAGCTGGAGCTGGCGATCGACGTGATGGACGCGATCTTCAACGACAAGGACGAGGTCCACCCGGTGAACGTCCCGAACGCCGGCGGCGCCCTGCCCGGCTTCCCCGATGACCTGGTCGTCGAGATCCAGGGCCGCTGCAACCGGGCCGGCATCGAGCCGGTCCCGGCGAAGCCGCTGCCCCGGCACGTCCGCGGCCTCGTCCAGATGCTGGGCGAGTATCAGGCTGTGGCGGCCGAGGCGGCCTGGTCGGGCGGCCGCCGCGAGGCGATCCGCGCCCTGGCGGCCAACCCGCTCGTCATGCGGCTCGACCTCGCAGAGGAGCTCTACGACGAGCTCCTTGAGGCGCACCGGGACCTGCTCCCGGACCGCCTCGCCGCATAGACCTCCATGGGCCTCCTGCTCGGCGCCGACGGCGGGAACACCAAGACCATCGCCCTCGTCGCCGCCCGCGACGGGACGATCCTGGGGGCCGGGCGTTCGGGCAACTCCGACCTCTACAACGCGTCCTCGGTCGACGCCGCCCTGGCGTCGATCGCAGCCGCGGCGGCCCAGGCGCTCTCGGCGGCGGGCGCCGCGGCCGCCGACGTCGAGGCGGCGTGCTTCAGCCTCGCCGGCGCCGACTGGGCGGAGGACTTCGCGCTCCTCGGCGTGGAGCTCCCGGCCCGCATCGGCCTCCCGTCGGAGCCGCTGGTCGTGAACGACGCGGTCGGGGCGATCCGCGCCGGCACGCCCGACGGCGTCGGGACGGCCGTCGTGTGCGGGACGTACGGCGTCTCCAGCGGGCGAAACGCCGCCGGCGAGGTGTTCCACCTCGGCTTCTGGCCCGACTCGTGCGGCGCCCGTCCGCTCGCCCGCGAGGCGCTGTCGGCGGTGTGGCGCGCGGACCTGGGGTACGGCCCGGCCACATCGCTCACGCGGCGCGCGCTCGACATCTTCGCCGTGCCCGACCCGCTGGCGCTCCTGCACGAGCTCACTCGCCGCGGCGGCCCCGGCTTCGAGTCGGCCGACCGGCTCGCCCCGGCGGTCCTCGACGCGGCCGACGCCGGCGACGAGGTCGCGGCAGCGATCGTCGCCAACCAGGGCCGCATCCTCGGCGACCAGACGCAAGCCTGCGCCGAGCGGGTCGGACTCGCGGGCGGGGAGTTCCCGGTCGTCCTCGCCGGCGGCGTCTTCCGCCACCCCTCGCGGCTCCTGGCTGAGACGCTCATGCAGCGCATCCCCGGCGGCCGCGCCGTCCGGGCCGCGCACGAGCCCGCGGTCGGCGCGCTCCTCTTCGCGTTCGACCGGGCCGGCGTGAAGGCAGACGAGGCGCGGCTCGAAGCCACGGCGCCCCCCGCCGCGACGTACGCGACGACGGTCACTCCGACATGACGAGCCCCAGCCAGCTCTCCGCCTCGTCATACAAGGACGGGTTGTTCTCGGGCGTGTAGTAGGCCAGCGCGGCGACCGCTTGGGACACAACCCAGCCGCGGGCTCGCTCCCAGGTCGAGTCGTCGGTCGGAAGCGCCGCTCGGAAGGCGGCGCGGGCTTCGTGTGAGTGCAGCTTCCAGGCGACCATCACGTCGCACGCGGGATCGCCGACGCCCATCGCGCCCCAGTCGATCACGCCGCTCACACGCCCGTCGCGCACAAGCCAGTTGCGAGCGTCGAGGTCGCCGTGGTGCCAGACCGGCGGGCCATCCCAGGCCGGCGCCGCGAGCGCTCGCTCCCACACGTCGACGACCGCCGGATCGCCCCGGAACGTGGGGAGCCAGGCACGGAACTCCGGGTCGCGCTGTGCAGCGGGACGCCACGCCCAGGCGGAGCCCCCGCGGGGTCGATCCGCTGGAGCGCCCGGACGAGCTCGGCGAGGTCGCGGGCCGCCTGTACCGCGTCCAGGTCGGCGACCGGCACGGTGGCTCCCTCGACCCACGTGTGGATCTCCCAGAACCATGGATAGCCCTGGCCCGGGTGGCCCTGCGCGACCGGCACGGGGATCTCGGTGGGGACGACCGGCGCGAGCCGCGGCAGCCACTCGAGCTCCTTTCCCCCAGGGTCTGTCGGGCCGTGCCGGCGGGGAAGGCGCACCGAGAGCTCGCCGCCGAGCCGGAAGATCGCATTGTCCGTGCCCTGCGGCTCGACCCGGCGAAGCGGCAGATCCGACCATTCGGGGAATTGCTCGGCGAGCAAGCCCCGGACGAGCGGCTCGTCGATCTCGAGCTCGTCGGCGTGCATCCGGCCGCTCAGATGATTGTGGCGCCGGTCTCGGGGTCGAAGAAGTGCAGCTGGCCCGTGTCGACGGCGAGCTTCAGCGGCGCCCCCTCGCTCGCGGCCGAACGGGGGCTCACCCTCGCCACCCAGGTCGTGTGCCGCTCGTCGACGATGTCCTCCTCGAGACCGGTGTCGGCGGCGAGCTCCAGGATGTCCTCGGTCAGCACAGGCTCGGCGTCGAGGCCGAAGTGGACGAGCAGGTCCGACCCGAGCGCCTCGCACAGCTCCGGCACGACGTCGATCGTCCGGCCCGGCGGCGCCTCACGCGCGATGCCCGCGTCCTCAAGCGCCTCCGGCCGCAGGCCGAGAACGACGCTCCGGCCCGCGTAGCCGCGCAGGGCCGGGCGGGCGGCGGCGGCCGCGGCATCCACATCGAGCCGCAGGCCGGCGAACTCCACCGCGACCTCGCCGTCGGCCGCCTCCACGCGCGCCTCGACCATGTTCATCGCCGGCGAGCCGATGAACCCGGCCACGAAGAGGTTGGCCGGCCGGTTGTAGAGGGCGCCGGGCGCATCCCACTGCTGGAGGACGCCCTTCTTCATGACCGCGACCAAGTCGCCCATCGTCATCGCCTCGGTCTGGTCGTGCGTGACGTAGATCGTGGTGACGCCCAGGTCGCGCTGCGTCCGGCGGAGCTCCGAGCGCATCTGCACGCGCAGCTTCGCGTCGAGGTTCGAGAGCGGCTCGTCCATCAGGAACGCCTGCGGCTCGCGGACGATGGCCCGCCCCATCGCCACCCGCTGGCGCTGGCCGCCCGAGAGCTGGCCCGGCTTCTTGGCCATGAGTTCGCTCAGCCCGAGGGTGCGGGCGACCTCGTCGACGCGGCGGCGGACGTCGGCCTTCGGCATCCGGCGTAACTTCAGGCTGAACGCCATGTTGTCGTAGACGGACATCTGCGGATAGAGGGCGTAGTCCTGGAAGACCATCGCGAGGTCGCGGTCCTTGGGCGAGACCTCGTTCACCACGCGGTCGCCGATCTTCACGGTGCCGTCCGTGATGGCCTCGAGCCCGGCGACGCAGCGAAGGAGCGTCGTCTTCCCGCAGCCGGACGGGCCGACGAGCACCGCCAGGCGGCCGTCGGGAATCACGAGGTCGACGCCGGCCACGCCGGTCGTACCGTCCGGATAGACCTTGCGCACGCGATCGAGGACGATCTCCGCCACGGCGGCCACCCTACCGCACCCGCATGGGTGCTAGACCGCGCTGCGGGGGTCGTGCACGCGCCGTTCGCCGCCGCCCTCGTCCGGGAAGGACGAGTAGTCGGGCGCCGGGAAGCCGGTCTCGATCTCGATCGCCCGGCCCTCCGTAACGGAGCGCTTCGCCGCCAGCATCACCTCGAGCGCGTGCAGCGCATGCTCGGGTCGCAGGACCGGCGTGACGCCGCGCTCGACGCACTCCACCAGGTGGTCGAGGCCGGCCGTCCACGACCACTGGGGCGCCGTCTCGGGATGCACCTCCCACACCCCGGCGGCGTTTCGCCACTGCTCGAAGCCCTCGGGCGCCCAGTCGTCGCCGAGCATCTGCAGGACGCCCTCCGTGCCGTAGAGCTCGATCGCGGGTGAGCGGTAGCGCTGCATCGTGAACCCGGTCGTGACCGTCGCGAAGCGGCTCTCGCCGAAGTCGAGCAGGAGGTGGGCGTTGTCGTCGCTCTCGACCCGGATCGAGGCTCCTTCCACGACCCGTTCGGGGATCGCCGTCCCCACCAGAGCGACGACGCGCCGCACCGGTCCGATGAGGCCGCACAGGCTCGTGACGTTGTAGATGCCGAGGTCGAAGAGGGCGCCGCCGCCCGGCTCGTAGTACCACCGCCCCCACCACGGGCCGGCCCAGCCGTAGCGGGCGCGGGCCAGGACGACCTTCCCAGCCTCGCCCGCTGCGACGCGTGTGGCGATCGCCCGGTACGTGGGAGAGAGCAGGACGGCCGGGGCGCACACCAGCGTCCGCCCCGACTCCCGGGCGGCGTCGATCAGAGCGACCGCCTCCTCGAGGGTGGTCGCCATCGGCTTCTCGACCAGGACGTCCTTTCCGGCCTCGAGCGCAGCGCGGGCCAGGCGGCCGTGCTCGCGCATGCTCGTGAGGACCAGGACGGCGTCGATATCCGGATGCTCGATCACCGCCTCGGCATCGGCGAGGGCGACGGAGGCGCCGGTGGCGCGGTCTGCCGCGGCCCGTTTCTCCGGGTCGGGGTCGAACGCCGCAGCGACGCGGACGCGGCCGCCCAGCCGCTCGATCGCGGAGCGGTACGGCGTCCAGTAGACGCTGCCGAGACCGAGGATTCCCAGACGGACGGCCACCAGGTGAAGATGATGATACGAGGGCGCGTCCGAGATGCGGCAGATGGGTAGTCTCCGCTGCACATGGCGTACGACTTCGACCTGCTCGTGATCGGCTCGGGCCCAGCGGGGCAGAAGGCCGCGATCCAGGCCGCGAAGCTGCACCGGCGGGTGGCGATCGTCGAGATGCAGCGCATGGTCGGGGGCGTCTGCATCAACTCCGGCACGATCCCGTCGAAGACGCTGCGCGAGGCGGTGCTCTTCCTGACCGGGATGACGCAGCGGTCGATGTACGGCGAGAGCTACCGCGTCCAGTCCGAGGTGACGATGGGCGACCTGTTCTTCCGGACGCAGTCGGTGATCCAGCGCGAGTCCGACGTCGTCCACGATCAGCTCGCGCGAAATCACGTCCGCATCCTCATGGGCTCGGGATCCTTCTCCGACGCCCACACCGTGCTCGTCGACGAGGGCGACGGCACGCGCCGCCAGGTGACGGCCGAGAAGATCGTGATCGCGGTCGGCACGCGGCCGGCGCGGCCGAAGAGCGTGGACTTCAACGAGCGCACCGTGATCGACTCCGACGGGATCCTCCACCTCGAGAAGGTGCCGGACGCCCTGCTGGTGGTCGGCGCCGGCGTGATCGGCATCGAGTACGCGTCGATGTTCGCGGCGCTCGGCACGCGCGTGACCGTGGTCGAGGCGCGGCCGCAGCTGCTCGAGTTCTGCGACAGCGAGGTCGTCGAGGCGCTGCGCTACCACCTGCGCGACCTGAACGTCGTCTTCCGCCTGAACGAGGAGGTCGTGGGCGTCGACGAGCACGACGGCGGCACGATCACCCACCTGAAGAGCGGCAAGCGCATCCTTGCCGACACGGTGCTCTACTCGGCGGGCCGGCAGGGCGCCACGGACGGCCTCGAGCTCGGGAACGTGGGCATCGAGGCCGACGCGCGAGGGCGGATCTCCGTCGACGAGCACTACCGCACGTCGGTCGAGCACATCTACGCCGTCGGCGACGTCATCGGCTTCCCCAGCCTCGCGGCGACCTCGATGGAGCAGGGGCGGCTGGCGTCCGCGCATGCCTGCGGGATCGACGTGCGCCCGATCTCCGATGCGCTTCCGATCGGGATCTACACGATCCCCGAGATCAGCTTCATCGGCAGCACGGAGGAGCAGCTGACCCGCGACCAGACGCCGTACGAGGTGGGGATCTCGCGCTACCGCGAGCTGGCCCGGGGCGCGATCCTGGGCGACGCCTACGGACTCCTGAAGCTGCTCGTCTCCTCCGACGACCGGCGGCTCCTCGGCGTGCACGCGTTCGGCACCACGGCGACGGAGCTCGTCCATATCGGCCAGACGGTGATGGGGTTCAGCGGAACGGTCGACTACCTCGTGGAGGCGGTCTTCAACTACCCGACCCTGGCGGAGAGCTACAAGGTCGCCGCGCTCGACGCGACCAACAAGCTGCGCGCCATCTCGACCCTCACGGCCTCGGCGCCAACCTGAGCTCAAGAGAGCCAGGCCACAATCCGGGACGGCGGACGCCGCGTATCTCCCTCCAACGGCGTGCTCCTGCCAAGGACGCCAGCCCCGGAGCGGGGCGCGACCCCCTCGGACGCCCCGCTCCGGCGGCAGGCGGGCGGACTCATCCCCTGCATCGTGCGGTCGATCACAGGCCTGAGGACCCTCGATGTCGATGCATGACGACCTGGAACCGACCCTTGCGGAGGCTGCGGCCATGCTTGCCGCTGCGTCCGTCGTGGACGTCGACACGGATCGCGGCGAGTCGGTGGAGCTGTGGACGATCTCCAGCGAGGGGCAGTCGGTCGCGGCCAGCGCCCCGCGGCTGTCGGTCGCCTCGGGCATGCGGCTCGAGTGCCGGCTCGCAACCGAGGATGCGCCGCTGCACGTCTGGGCCGTGATCGAGTCGGCCGAGTACCGCTCCCAGGCCCGGGCCGCCCTCACCCTGCGCGTGCTCGACGTCGAGTCTGAGGGCTACGAGCGCCGCGCGCCGCGGATGCCGCTCTCGGCGTCGGGCGTGGTGCGCGCGACGGTGTGCGACCGGATCCCGCCGGGCGAGCGCCTGCCCGCACGGATCGTCGACCTGTCGGAGTCCGGGGTCGGGATCGTGGTCGACGACATCCGCCCGCGGCCCGGCGATCGCATGTGGCTTTCGGCCCGCTTCATCGAGGGCGAGCTCGGCGCCGACCTGCGCGTGGCGCACGTGCGCCCCATCGCGCGCGGCGGCCAGATGATCGTCGGTTGCTCGTTCATCGACCCTGAGGCCCTGCGCGGTGTGGTCTCGCGCGTGGTCTCCCGGCTGGCCGGTACAGGCCGCGAGCAGAGCGGCGCGGCGCCACTGCGCGAGAGCCTCGGGATCGACTAGATGATCGATTCCACGCCCACGTGATGTCCTGGGCGGCGAGAACCGAGCAGCGCAAGGACGCAGGAAGGCCCAATATCAGGCGATATTGGGCCGACCGAGGACGCCGCGATGCGACGGTTCGCAGCCGCAGCCCCACCACAGGCGGCAACCCTCCACGGACGGACGTCCAGGCGCGCGGGGGCGTGGAATCAATCATCTAGCGCTCGCGCGCTAGCCGCGCTCGATCAGCACCCACCTGCTCACCACCAGAAGGCCGCCGGGATGCGGCGTGTGCTCGATGCCGTAGTGCTCGTAGAGTTGCCGCTCCTCGTCGGTTGAGAGATCGCCGTCGGCCGCGATGTGCGGCGCGTGGTCGACGGCGTCCTTGGTGACGGCGAGCGTGACCGTGTCATCCGAGCGCGACGCACCGTCGGCCGGGGCGAGGTGGAGCCGGTTGTGCAGAAACCCGCTCGCGACGAGGAGGAACTCCGCGTCGCCGGACTCGTTGTTGACGTAGGCGTCGATCAGCTTCCCGACCGGCTGGCCGTCAGACGAGACGACATCCAGCTCGTGCCAGTCCCTGACCTCGAGGGGTGACGGCATGTGTGTGCACCTCCGTGCGATCCCGTCCGGTTTACTCCGGACGCGGCGATCGTACCGGGCCCAGATGATTGATTCCACGCCCCGCGCGTCTGGACGTCCGTCGGATGGGTCGTATGCTGTCCTGCGGCAGTGCTGCCGACCGCCCACCATACACCCTCCGTTCACCAGTCGTTCATGGGCGGATTCGATCTCTTTGATGACCCCCGACGGGGGAGGTTGGCGGCGAGGTTCTCCACCTTTTCACCGGAACTTCGGCGAAGTACGGACGCCCATCCGAGCGTCCCCTCATGCGCAGATCCACGGCGGTTGCAACGCTGTACAGAGACCGGCGACCGGCCGGCACGCAACAACCGGAGGGTGAGGATCATGCGGCAGGACACGACTCAGAACGTCCTCATCGAGCAGAACGAGACGCGGATGGCGGTGGTGGCGACGCTGACGCCCGACACCGAGACCGGCGACCCCGAGGGGTGGGCGATCCTGTATCGCGTGCCCGAGCAGGGCGGCGCACAGCACCTCGACGACGCCAGGCCCTACTGCGTCATCTCGACGACCGGCAGGCGGGCGCACTTCATGGCGTGGCGCAAGGTGGGACGCCGGCGCCTGGGCATCGGGATCGGCGCACCGCCCGTCGAGCACGCCTGACCCACGCGTGCCATCGGCGCCGTCGGGGTACGGCGTTGGCATGAGCAGAAGCACCGAGGCCCCCGGCTGGGGATTTCGCACCGAGCGCGCGATGGGCGACTGGGTGACGGCGGCGGTGCAGGCCAAGCATCGGCGCCGCCTCAACCGGCTCGGAAATCGTGCCCTGGCCGCGCCGCCGGGCGGCTGGGCCGAGGACGCGCCGCCGCCCAGACCCGGGAACGACGTGACTGTCCTGATCGACGGTGACGAGGCCCTCGGAGCCATGGTGGAGGAGATTCGCGGCGCGCGGTCGCACGTGCACGCGACCGGATGGTTCATGTCGCCAGACTTCGTGCTCCAGGACTCGGACGAGCCGGTCGTCCTGCGGAACCTTCTGGCCGAGGCCGCAGCCCGAGTCGACGTCCGCGTGCTCCTCTGGGCCGGAGCGCCCGTGCCGGTGTTCCGGCCGTCGCGGCGCGCGGCCCGCCGTGTGCGCGACGAGCTCCGGCGCGCCGGACCCATCAGGTGCGCCCTCGACGCGCACGAACGGCCGCTTCACTGCCACCACGAGAAGACCATCGTGGTTGACGGCCGGGTCGCATTCGTCGGCGGCATCGATCTCACCAGCCTCGGCGGCGACCGCCGCGACACGCCGGCCCACCTGCCGCGTGCACGGCTTGGCTGGCACGATGCGGCCGCGCGGCTCGAGGGCCCCGCCGTGGGCGACGTCGCCCGCCATTTTGCGCTGCGGTGGGCCACAGTCACCGGGGAGGATGTGCCCGTCGCGGACCCCCAGGGTTCGTCCGGCTCGAGCACCGTCCAGTTCATCCGGACGATCCCGGAACACATCTACGCGCCCTGCGAAGCCGGCTCGTTCGGGATTCTCGAGTCGTACGTGCGGACGCTGAGCGCCGCCCGTCGCCTGGTCTACATCGAGTCGCAGTACCTGTGGTCGCCCGAGATCGTGGACGTGCTGGCCGAGAAGCTGCGGCGTCCGCCAGACGATCGATTTCGCCTCGTGCTCGTCCTTCCGCGCAAGCCCAAAGGTGGCGGCGACGACACCCGCGGCGCGCTGGCCGAGTTGATCGAGGCGGACGGCGGCGCCGGCCGGGTGCTCGCCTGCTGCCTGAACGCCTGCTCAGCTCACGTCGCCGACCCGATCTACGTGCACGCGAAGCTCGCCGTAGTGGACGACACGCGCCTGATCCTGGGGTCGGCGAACCTCAACGACCACTCCCTCCTCAACGACACCGAGGCATGCATCGTCACCGACGACGCCGACCTCGCCCGCTCGACCCGGCTGCGCCTCTGGGCCGAGCACCTCCAGCGCAGCCCCGAGGGCGTCGCCGGCGATCCCACGGAGCTCGTCGACCGTGTTTGGCGCCCGATCGCCGAGGAGCAGCTCGAGCGCCGAAGCGCGGGGCTTCCTCTCACGCACCGGCTCATGCGCCTCGATCACGTCTCGCGCAGGTCAGACCGGCTGCTCGGGCCGCTCCAGGGGCTTCTGGTCGACGGCTGATCGTCCGGGGTGTAGGGTTGGGCGTATGAGGGGGTCCCGGCTCGCGTGTGCCGTCGCGATCGCCGTCGTCGCCGGTGCGCTCCTTCCCGGCACGACAGCCGCAGCGTCACGCCGCACGCCGGTCGTGCTCTTCCCCGCGTTTCACTTCACGAAGCTCCTCGTCACCGTGCATGACCAGGTCGCCGCACCCGGCTGCCCGCGCTCGGGCACCTTCCAGGACTGGTTCCTGAACGACCATCCGAGCACCCGGTTCAGCCAGGTGTGCGAGGACAAGCTCCTGACGCTGCGCTACGACCACGACAGTCATAAACCCATCGCGCGCCGGTTCTCGAACCCGCGCGGGGTGACGGTCCGGATCCTCGACTACGGGAAGACCGAGAGCGCGCCATTCTACGAGCCGATGTACGCGGCCCTCGAGGCGGCCGGCTACACCCGCGACAGAAACATCCGCGTGGCCGGCTACGACGCGCGGCTCACCCCCGACATGGGCGGCTTCCTCGGGCGAACGAAGCACCTCATCGAGCGCACCTTCCGGCAGAACGGCGGTACGCCGGTGCGCCTCGTCGGCCACTCGAACGGCCCCCTCTACTCCCAGTACCTCCTGACACACACGTCAGCCGCCTGGAAGCACCGCTACATCCAGGGGTTCACGCCGATCGCCGGGAACCTGCCCGGCCAGGGAGCCCTCTATCCGCTGCTGTTCACCGGGCTCAACATCGAGGACTTCTCGTTCCCGAGCACGGTGGCGAATGCCCGGACCAGCGCGCGCATGTACCTGTCGGCCCCATCGAGCTACATGAGCGCCGCAGATCCGCGCATCTTCCACGGGCACGAGACCGTGGTGCGTGACGCCTCGACGGGCCGCTCCTACACGCCGAAGGACTACCGGCGGCTCTTCGCCGATGCGGGGCTGCGCTGGGTCATCCCGATCGCCGACCACTACATCGGGTTCGTGAAGTTCGCCGACCCGGCCCACTTCCCGCGGGTCGACGTCCACGCCGAGAAGGGATCCGGGATCGCGACGGTCGTCGGAGCGGTGCTCCCCGACCTCCAGGTGGGACAGGTGCTCGATCCGGCGACCGCGCAGTTCTTCACCCGAAACGGCGACGTGAACCAGGAGGACATCACGAACGGCGCCGTGCGGGCGTGGCGGGCGATGCACTGCTTCCGGTTCCGGCTGACCGACAACCCGGGCGTCGACCACTTCTCGCTGCCGTCGGATCCGGGCCTCCTCGCGCGCCTCGTCGCCGACCTGCGGCGGCCGCGGTCGGACTGCTGAACATCCGCCGGTTCGCGTAGTCTTGCCCCAGCGGCAGGCTCGGAGGCTCCAGGTTGAGCGACATCCCTTCCAATCCACCCACCGGTGAGCCCGACCCGAATCAGCCGCCCCTGCCCGGGGCCCTCTACTGCCGGCATTGCGGCGCCCCGCTCCTGGCCGACGCCGCGTTCTGCACGAGCTGCGGCCAGTCGACGGCCGAGGCGAAGACCACGCCGCCGCCGCAGGGCACTCCACCTCCGTACGCCGAGCCGGGGTACGCGCCACCCGGCTCTCCGCCGCCGGCCGCCGACTACGGATACGTCCCGTACCCGGTGCCCGTGCAGCAGAAGACGAACGGCTTCGCCATCGCGTCGCTCGTTCTCGGCATCATCTGGATCTACTGGATCGGTTCGGTCCTGGCGCTCATCTTCGGCTACGTCGCCAAGGGGCAGATCGACCGCTCCCAGGGGACGCAGGGCGGCCGCGGTATGGCGATCGCGGGCATCGTGCTCGGCTGGGTCGGGGTGGGCATCCTGATTGTCGTGATCGTTGTGGTGGCGATCGGCGCCGCCAGCGCGCCGGGCACCTAGCGCGTCAGTGCACGAGCGGGCGGCGCTTGCCGCAGCGCGTGCAGACCTCGAGCGGGCCGCCGGTCGCGCGGGGCCGGCTTGACCAGCGATGGCCACGGCGCACGCAGCGGAGAACGTGACGAGCGTGCCGGAAGACGCGGCGCACGATGACAGCGTCCCATGCGGTGGTTGGAGCTCGATTACGCGGCAATCGCCGCGACGAGCCCGTCGAGGAGCCGGTCGAGCACGCCCGGATCGGCCGCGGCGTGCGCCGGGTTGAGCTCGGTCAGCGTCACCGCCGAGGTGCGGTCGTCGGCGAGCACCGCCGCCGCCAGATCGAGCGCCGCCGCGAGCGGGACGCCGACGTTGCGCCCCGTGTTCTCGGAGAGCGGCGCATCGACGAAGTCGACGACGTCGATGTCGAGATGCAGCAAAACCAGGTCGGACCCGGCGAGCATCGCCCGGGCCGCGGCCGCGGCAGCCGGCGCATCCTCGCGGACGTCGGCGGCCGCGACCGTGCGCACGCCCAGGCGCGCGATCGCCTCGCGCTCCCACTCGGTCGCCTGGGACGCCTCGTGGCCTACCACGACGACCTGTGACGGTCGCAGGAGCGGCGTCGCCGGGCCGAGGTCGCGGAGCTCCGGGGTGCAGCCGTCGAGGGCGAGCATGTGGGCAACGCCCATCCAGTCGAGGGCGCCGTCGGTGACGCTTGCGGGCGTGTTCAGGTCGGCGTGCATGTCGACGTAGACCAGCCCCGGACCGGCCCCGGCCACGACCGCCCCCGCGACGGTGCCGACGCCGACGGTGCAGTCGCCACCGAGGACGAGCGCGAGCTCGCCGCGCCCGATCGCCCCGGCGACCGCGTCGCGCACGGCGCCCGCCGCGCTCACGACCGCGGCCACGTTCTGCGCCCGCGGGTGCTCCCGGTCCGGCCGCCACCGGGCGAGCGGGATATCACCCACGTCGCGGACGCGGCAGCCCGCCGCGGCGAGCCGCTCCACCAGGCCCAGCTCGCGCAGCACCCGGGGAGCGTCCTCCTGGCCGACGGCGTACGCGCCGGCGCTCGACGGTGCTCCGACGACCGCGATGTCGCGGCGTGGCATGTCTGCGAGCCTACTTCGGGGTATGGACCCTCGCGGCAATCGGAAGGAGACGACCATGCAGACACCGCCCGTCGTATCCGAGGAGGAGTGGGAGGAGGCGCGTCAGCGGCTCCTCGTGAAGGAGAAGGAGCTCACACGCGCCCGTGACGCGCTCGCCGCAGAGCGGCGCCGCATGCCGTGGATCGCCGTCGAGAGGACGTATGCCTTCGACGGCCCGAACGGCACGGCCGGCCTTGTCGACCTCTTCGACGGCCGCCGCCAGCTGATCGTCTACCGCGCGTTCTTCGAGCCCGGCGTGAACGGGTGGCCCGAGCATGCCTGCATCGGCTGCTCGCTCATGGCCGACCAGGTGGCCCATCTCGCCCACTTGCACGCCCGGAACACGAGCCTCGTCTTCGCGTCACGCGCCCCTCAGTCCGACATCGAGCGGCTGAAGGCGCGCATGGGGTGGGAGATGCCCTGGTACACGATCACGGACGAGTTCGACGCCGACTTCGGCGTGGGCGAGTGGCACGGGACGAACGCCTTCATCCGCGACGGCGACCGGGTCTTCCGCACCTACTTCGTGAACGACCGCGGCGACGAGGGCATGGGCACCACGTGGGGCTATCTCGACATCACCGCGCTCGGACGCCAGGAGGAGTGGGAGGACTCGCCGGAGGGCTACCCGCAGACCCCGCCCTACCGGTGGTGGCGCTATCACGACGAGACGGAGTAGTCACCCCCCTCCGCCGGGACGACCGCACGGTCATCCTCCAGCAGTTCGAGGATGCGGTCCGTGTTTCGCCGGATGGCGCTGATGTTCGTGAACATCCATTTCGGTGGAGCGTTCTCCGGCATCCGGTCGATCATCCGCTCGAAGTCGACGCCTCCGCATCCGCGGGCAAGACGTCGAGCTCCCAGGACGGCCCCGACGACGGCGGCACCAACCAGCAACGACCGCCTCATCTCACACCTCCCTTGGTCTCGTGTCCGCTCCTACGGCGCCGTCAGCTGCGGCGGCGGCGTGACGGCGTGTCGCAGCGTCGCACCCGCCCAGAGGACGACGACCAGAGCGGCGAGCGCCATCAGTGCGGACTGCTCCGCCGTGACGATGGCGAGGACGGCGACCACGAGCGCCACAGCGCCGAGCACGCCGAGCCCGATGATCGCCGGCGAGGTCAGCTTCTCACCCACGATCCGTGCCCCGACCGGGCAGCCGATCGCACCGACCACCAGCATCGTCACCGCGGCCGCGCGGTTGCTTCCGAGGTACCACCAGTCCTGGACGTTCGCCGCGTAGATGAGCACGGCGAGCGCCGCGACGATGGCTCCGGCCAGATCTTTCCGGGTCAGGAACATCTGGGCCTCCTTCCTGTCGCGGAGAGCGCCAATTTGCGCACACTCCGGGCTTCCACGTGAAGCAACCCCAGCATCTCGCTCGGATGCTGTCACCGCATCGGTGCCGGCGCTGATCCCGCGTTGTGGTTTGTGCGCAGGAACGACCCGAATCTGGGTCTGGCGCGTCTACGCTGCTCCGGAGACGAGAAAGGACACGCGATGGCAGAGTCATGTGGACACCTCGACCAGGTCTCGATCACCGCGCTCCCGGAGGACATCGCGGGCTGCGAGGACTGCCTGCGGATCGGCGCGCGCTGGGTGCACCTGCGCATGTGCACGAGCTGCGGGCACATCGGCTGCTGCGACTCCTCACCGAACCGCCATGCCACGGCGCACGCCAACGAGAGCGGCCATCCGGTGATCCGGTCCGCGGAGCCGGGAGAGGATTGGTTCTGGTGCTACCCCGACGGCCTGGCGTTCACGATCGGGGATGAGCCGTGACCACTCCGGTGCCGCCTCCCCCGGCGCCGTCGCTGTCCGCAGCCCAGCTCGCGACGCTTGCCGAGCTGGGCGAGGAGCGGACGGCCGCCGTCGGCGACGTGCTCTACGGAGTCGGAGATGCCGGCTATCCGTTCATCGCGATCCTGGACGGCGAGGTCGCGATCCTCGACGCGGCGGGCAACGAGATCATCCGGCACGGCGGGTCGGGCTTCCTCGGCGAGATGAGCTTCCTCTCGGGGCAGACGGTCTTCGTGACCGCCGTCGTCACCCGACCGCTGCGCTACATCGCGGTCGACCGGGAGGTGATGCGACCCCTGCTCTTCGAGGACGGGCCGCTCAGCGACCTGGTGCTGACGACGTTCATCGCCCGGCGCGAGGCGCTGCAACAGGTCGCGGGCGTGGGGTTCGAGATCATCGGCCCGCACACGTCCGCCGGCACGCTGCGCATCGTGAACTACGCGCGCACGAACCGGCTGCCGTTTACGTGGCGCGACCCGGCGCATGACGAGGCGGCCGCGGAGCTCGTCGCCGGGCTCGGCGAGGACAGCCTGCCGCTCGTGCACCTGCCGGGTGGCACAGAGCTCCGCGGGCCGTCGGCGGGCGAGCTCTCGCGCCTGCTGGGGATCGGCCGCGTGCTCGATGCACGCGAGGAGGTCGATCTGCTCGTGGTCGGCGGCGGGCCGGCGGGGCTCGCCGCGGCCGTCTACGGCGCCTCGGAGGGGCTCGAGACGCTCGTCATCGAGTCGTCGGCGCTCGGCGGCCAGGCCGGGGCGTCGCGGCGCATCGAGAACTACCTCGGCTTCCCCGCCGGCATCACGGGGGTGGAGCTCACCAGCCGGGCCCTCGTCCAGGCGCGGAAGTTCGACGCCCGGGTCGCGAGCCCGTACCGGGCGGTGTCGCTCGAGCCCGTCGACGGCCGGTACCGCGTGCGGCTCGAGGAGGACCACGAGATTCTCGCCGAGAGCGTGCTGCTCGCAACCGGCGCTGAATACCGGCGCCTGCCGGTCAACGGCCTCGCGGAGTACGAGGGCCTCTGCGTCTTCTATGCCGCCGGGCCGCCCGAGGGACAGCTCTGCGGGGCGTCGCGCGTCGGCGTGGTCGGGGGCGGCAACTCGGCCGGCCAGGCCGCGGTGTGGCTCTCCCGCGGCGGCGCGCTCGTGACGCTGCTCCACCGTCGCGCCGATCTGCGGGAGACGATGTCGGACTACCTGATCAACGACCTCGACCGCTACGGGGTCGCGGTGCGAGATCGCTCCGAGATCGCAGCTCTCCACGGGGAGGACGGCCGTCTCGAAGCCGTGACACTCACGGATGGGGAACGTCTGCCCCTGTCGTTCCTGTTCCTCTTCCTGGGAGCGGCGCCGTGCACCGAGTGGCTGGGCGAGGCGGTCCTCCGCGACGACCACGGCTTCGTGCTCACCGGCGCGGCGGCAAACGCCGAGCATCTGCTCGAGACGAGCCTGCCCGGTGTCTTCGCGGTCGGCGACGTCCGATCCGGATCGACGAAGCGCTGCGCCGCCGCGGTCGGCGAGGGCGCGATGGCCGTTCAGCTCGTCCACGCCCGCCGCGCAGCCCGACGGACTGCATCCGCCGCGACCACCGCCTGATCACGTGCGGCCGTTGCCCGCGGACCGGGCCCTGACCGGCAGATCAAGCCCCTCGCGGCAGAGCTGGGCGGCGACGATCTCGCGGGCCTTGTAGATCCGCCACTTGACGTTCGCAAGCGTCGTCTCCAGGGTATCGGCGATCTCCAGGTACGGCATGCCGACGACGTCGCGCAGGAGGAGCGCCATCTTGAGATCGACGCTCAGTGCCCCGATCGCCCGCCAGACGATCTCCATCTCCTCGATCGGGAGCGACTCCCGCGGTGCGGTGAGCTCCTGAAAGACATCGGCGTCCAGCCCCAGCGACGGCCGGCCTTGCCGCTCACGTGCCCTCAGCTCATCGATCACGCGATGCTTTGCGATCTGAAACAGCCACGTCGTGAACAGGCAGCGGCCGTCGAAGCTCGGAAGCGCCCGGTGGACGCGGATGAAGACCTCCTGGCACACATCCTCGGCAAGCGCCCGATCGCCCGCCAGCACCCGCACGAGGTAGTTGTGGAGCGGCGCCTGGTACTGCTGCACGATGACCGCGAACGCGTCGTCGTCACCGCGCTGCGCCAGGCGGAGCGTCTCAGGGTGTGGTTGGGGGAGAGCCACGATGCGTCACATTCACGAGGTCGGCGAAAGCTCGATATAGCACCGATGGAATATAGGTTGGGCGTCATGGGAGAATGCTTTGAACGGGCCGGGCACCAGCGACGGCGCTGAGGCCGAGGGCATGGGCCGTGCTGGGATCGAACCAGCGACCTTGGGATTAAAAGTCCGGTCGCGGCCGTGATACCTGGTGTCGGTCAGCACCACTAGATGGCTTCGCGAGCGGGGATCCCGAAGCAGCGGTGCCGTGGCGTGCCACCTTGTGTGCCGAGGCGCTGTCGCGTTCGTTTGCAGATCCGTTTGCACTCCGAGATGGTCAGCACCCCGCCGCAGCTTCACACTGGACCCCGCGGAGCGGAGCACCGGTCTTGAAAACCGGAGACGGGGTGCAACCTCGTCCGTGGGTTCGAATCCCACCCCGCCGCTCACAGAGCCGAAAACACCGTGGTTGAGCCGTTTGCGAGGGTTTTGACGGACGGCGGACTGGCAGCTCAGAATCCGCTGGAGTCCGCTGCAATCCGCTGTCTTTACACATGGGGGGCGCAACGGGGGGCGCGGGATCTGGCTGACATCAGAGCGTTTCTCGGCGCTGTCGATGAGGGCATCACGCGGACCCCGGAGGAGATGGAGGTCGAGGGCGAAGAGGCACAGCCCGACGTCCTGTTCACTTCGTTGGTCAGGTCGAAGGGATTATCGGCCGAGCACGTCTTTATCGTGGGCATGAACGAAGGCCACTTCCCACGGCGGACTGGCACGATCACGGACGATGAGGTCTGCACTTTCCTCGTCGCGCTGAGCCGGACACGCAAGCGCTCCCACGTGATCTCTGATGGATTCTTCGGGAGAGACTTCCTGTCGGAGAGTGTGTTTCTCAGTTGGATCAGGCCTCACCTCGAACGCCTGAGGGTCGACAAGAACTACGACTTCACGCCTTAGAAGCTCTAACAGAATGTGCTGGCCATGGGGGCCAGGTAGAGGCTTAGAGCCATGCGGGTCGGTCGCGTAACCCGGGCGATGATCGAGCCGCGACGCTCCGCAGTCGCGCGGGCGCGCGTCCGGTCCGTGTGCGATCATGTCCTTCACCAAGGCGGGTCAGGCACCCGTCGGAGGGGCATTTCGAGGGATGCTGGGAGGTCAGGAGACGTGTCCCAGCTTGAAGCGGTTCATCGAATGCGCCCGGCACGATTCGAACGCGCGGCCTCTGCCTCCGCGGCGCTGCGCATATCGCCAGGAGAAATCACAGCTGTGACTGCAGCGACGCCGACACGTCAAGCTGTGAGCCGGATCAGTAGCGGACTTGCGACAGGGCGAGAGTGGCGACGGCCATCACGACCCAGTGTGAGGAAAGCGCCATCCCTAACCCAGCAGAATGGGCCTGGGAGATCGGTAGATCCGCGGACATCCTGGTCGGGGAGATCCCCGATGCAGCAGCACCGAACAAGGGGCAGGATTCCAGCGAAGCATTGCGGATGAGTCGTCGGAGGCCGTCTCGCCGGGTTTGGACGCGACCGTGATCAATACTGAACCTCATCACCACCGCGCGGTCGATCCCGGATCCCGCGTCGGCCTCGCCGCCGATCGCGGTCCGAGCTTGCGCGAGGCGCGGGCGCTGTGGGTGGTGTGGGGCGTCGTCGCCGGCCTTGTCTGGATCACCTA
>DATIDU010000073.1:0-7341 GCA_035456145.1 Gaiellales bacterium
AGGTGGCCTACGAGTGGCGCTCGTGCCCGCCGTCCGGCGGGCGCTGCCGGCCCGGCGGCGGGACGACCGCCACGCCGTTTGCGGCGTCGCAGTACACGGTTGCCCATTCCGACACGGGCCGGCGGCTGAAGCTCGTCGAGACCGCGACCGAGGTCGTCGAGACCGACCCCGCCACGTTCTCGTTCCGCGTGCTTCGCGCGAGCCGCCACGTGCTCGCGAGGGCGGTCGTGGCGGCCTATCCTCGCGGCCGCGCGCCGGCGACGGCGTTCGTGAACGGCCTGCCGCCGGCGAGCACCGGTTCGGCGAGCGAGCGGTTCACCGTCTCGGGGCCGCACTTCAACGCCGCCGACGGCCGCCCGCGGCTTCGCTACCGGATCGACGGCCGTGCCTGGCGCGGCGTGCCACGGCGCAAGGTCGTCGCCACGGGCCCGCTCGGGCTCGGCTCGCACACGATCGCCGTCCGCGCCGCCAACGCGGCCGGTCAGACGACGCGCCGGTTCGCCTGGCGGGTCGTGCCGCTCCCGGCTCCGGTCGCCTGCCAGGGGACGTGCTGGGCGCCGCCGCACCTCGACTCCACCGGCCACCCGATGCGGTGGGACTGGCAGATCGGCCGCGTCGCCCCGCTCCAGCGCACGGGCGCCCGGGCGGTCGACATCTACGACATCGACGGATTCCTGACGACGCGCGCCGAGGTGCGCGCGCTCCACACGACGTGGCAGGCGAGCACGCTCCCGCATCCGCGGGCGGCCTGCTATCTCGACCTGGCCTGGGAGGACTACCGCCCCGATGCGACGCCGTCGCCGAACGGCTTCCCGGCCGCCGCCCTCGGCCGGGTCTACTTCGGCTTCCCGCAGGAGCGCTGGGTCGACATGCGCCGCGTGGCAGCGGTGATGCGGGTCTTTGACGCCCGCATCGCGATGTGCGCCAGGAAGGGTTTCGACGCCGTCGAGATCGACGACATCGACAGCTTCAACCCGCCCGGGACGACCGGGTTCCAGCTCACGCGGGGCGACGTCCAGAACCTGCTCGCCCGTATCGACAACCGCATCCACCGCGCCGGCATGACCGCCCTCTGGAAGAACTCGGGCATCCTCGCCTGGTGGGGGCGCCGCTACACCGACGGCGCCGTGGTCGAGGAGTGCTACCAGTTCGACGAGTGCTTCGCCGCCCAGCTGGCCGGCAGCACGCAGTTCGGGTTCACCTGCACCGGCCTCGGCGGGGCGCACCCGTGCGGCTACGACGCCTTCACCTCACAGGGCAAGTGGGTGGGCGAGGCTGAGTACCGCGAGGACGGGTTCGTGTGCGGCCCGAACCAGAGCTGCAAGCCGCGGCACCGGTTCTCGACTTACTGCAACACGGTCTACGCGCCGCCGAACGGATTTTCGGCGGTGAAGTTCTCCGACGAACTCGACGGCTCGCTGTTCCGTCCCTGTCCGAACGGCCGCTGAGCGTGAAACATTGGCGCCAGGCGCCGGTGTTTCGGGCGGAGGCGGGCCGGAGACCGCCCCCGCCCGAACGACCTCCTACGAGAAGCGGTGCGGGAACTGGCGGATGATGCCGGTGCTCAGCATGTCCGCCATGCCCAGGATCTCGCGCTCGACCCGGTCGTAGGCCGCGACGCTCTCCGCGTACTTGCCGCTCAGCTCGGCGACGGCCTCGTCGGTCGTCAGCTTCAGGTGCCGGTGCATCATCGCGCGCAACGAGTGAAGGGGCCAGTTGTGCGGGTTCGCACGGTGCAGGAACGCCGCGATCGTGTTCGCGTTCGCGTACCACCGTTTGAGATCGGCGTTGAGCGCCCGCTGGTGGCCCGCCTTCACGTCGGCCAGGATGTCGACCGCGACCAGGATGTGCTGTCGCAGAAGACCGGTCAGCCGGTTCCCGGCAGCCGCGCCGTAGAACGGCTTCACGGCGTTCCCGATGTCAACCTGGTTTCGCAGCAGCCGGGCCTCGGTCGCCTCCACGTCGGGGAGGCCGCCGTTGAAGCTCACGATCGCAAAGCGCGTCCAGGCGACGTGCTGCTCCCAGAGGACGCGCATCGCGTTTCGGAACCGGAGCTGCGACGTCGTGACCGCGCCGCCGCTCATGCTCATATGCATCCCCGAGCTCGCCTCGGCGCCGGCCGAGCGCCAGGGCGCCACCGCGATCATCGCCGCGCAGGCGATGACCGCGATCACGACCGAAAACCGCACCCGCCGCCGCTCAGCGTGCGTCGGAACCATGTCCTCTCCTTCCGTCGGGTTCGCACGTCTCAGCGTCGGGCGGCGGACGGTTCTTACGCCTCGGGTAAGGACCGGCGAGATTCCGACGCTAGGTCCTGCGTGAGCACCAACGTCGACATCATCCGGCGGGCGGACGTGGCGGGCTGGCGGGAGCGCTGCCTGGAGGCGGCCGGCTTCGACGCGGCCACCGCCGCGCTCCTGGCCGGGGACTGCGGCTATGACGTCCACCGCCTGATCACGCTGGTCGAGGCCGGCTGCCCGCCGCACCTGGCGATGCGGATCCTCGCCCCGATCGACCGGAAACCGCGCCCTTGCTGACCCCCGGCACCCGGGCTACCGTGGGGAGCGTGGAGCGCCGAGGCGAGCCCGCGGCCGCAGTGACGGCGCCGCTCGACGCCGCGTCGCGGTCGTGGGTGGAGGAGCTGGCGCTGCCGCCCGGGCAGCGTGACCCGGCCGTCGCGCGGCTGCACGCCTACCTCCTGCGGGAGGATCTCGACGACCTCGCCGTGCAGGCGGCCGAGGACGCCCTCGTCGCCGTCCTGCGCAAGCTCCCGACCTTCCGCGGAGCGAGCCGCTTCACGACCTGGGCGGCGAAGTTCGCGATTCTCGAGGCGTCGGTGAAGGCCCGCCGTCGCACGTGGCAGGAGCGCGAGATCGCGCTCGATCCCGACGCTTGGGAGCGGCTCGGCGGGGACGCGTCCGCAACGCAGGGAGTCGAGCAGGCCGAGGAGCTCGCGGCGATCCGCGACGGGATCCGCACGGCCCTGACGCCGCACCAGCGCGAGATCCTGATCGCGGCGGTGCTGAACGACGTCCCGATCGACGTCCTGGCCGAGCGGCTGGGATCAACCCGTGGCGCGGTCTACAAGACACTTCACGACGCGCGCCGGAACCTGCGCGCCCACCTTGCGAAGATGGAGGCGGCATGAGCGACCAGCCCATCTCGGACCGCCTGCTCGGCCCCGAGGGGCCCGAGCTCGGCTGCGACGAGTGCTTCGAGTACCTCGACCGCTACGTCGAGGCCGAGATCGCGGGCGGGGAGGGCTTCGAGCCATGCCCCGTATGCGGCTCTCCGACGGCGTGCGCCGGCGCGCAGAGCTGTCGCGCGATGGGTGCCCATCTGAAGGGCTGCCCGGCCTGCGCCGAGGAGTACGAGAGCCTGAAGACGCTCCTCAGAGATGCGTGAGCGGAGGCACCGCCGGCGGGGCGGCACCTCCGCTCGGAGGAGTGCCTACCGCACGCCCGGCCGGTCGTACACAGACGCCAGCCGCGCCAGCGTGAGCGCGCCCAGCAAGAGGCCGAAGTCACGCAGCGCGATGTCGTAGTAGCCGGAGTACGTGAGCAGGTTCACGATGATCCCGGCCAGCCAGGCGGCGACGAGATATGCGCCGTAGCGCGGCCGCAGCCCGACGATCACGCCGGCCGCGATCTCGATCACGCCGACCAGGTACATGGCGTCCGAAGCGGAGCCGGGGATGATGTCGTTGATCCAGGGGGCCAGGTACTGCGTCCAGTCGACAAGGACGTTCGTGAACTTGTCGAGCCCGAACACGATGGGCGCGACGGTGAAGCCGATGCGCAGGAGCAGGAACCCCTGGAAGGCGGGGTCGGCGCGCATCCGCTCGCGGACGCCCGACATCCGGTCTCCCCGAGCCTCTGGCGCGGCGGTACTGCCGATGGTGGACATCGATCCTCCTCGTCTCGGGCCTCGCGGATCGAGGCCTTCGTAACGTGAGCGTCGGCCACGGCGCCGCTCTTACGTCTCGGGTAGGGTCCGGGGATGGCCTACGACGAGGAGCTGGCCGGCCGGATCCGCGAGCTGGTCGGAGACCAGCCGGGCCTGACCGAGAAGAAGATGTTCGGCGGGCTCGCGTTCCTGATCGGCGGCAACATGGCGGTCGCCGCGAGCGGTCAGGGCGGCGTGCTCGTCCACATCGACCCGGAGGAGTCCGACGAGCTCGTGGCGAGGACGCCCGCGACGCTCATGGAGATGCGCGGCCGGTCGATGCGCGGGTGGCTGCGGGTCGCGCCGGAGGATGTCGGAACGAAAGCCGAGCTCGCCGAGTGGGTCGGGCGGGGCACCGCCTACGCGGCCTCCCTGCCGGCGAAGTAGAGCTACCCGGCCACCCGCGGCCGTCCCGCCGGCCTCCACCCCGCGTCCGCCTCGAGCTGGGCGGCGACGCTCAGGAGGAGGTCGTCGCGCCCGTAGGCGGCAACGAGCTGAACGCCGACCGGGACGCCCGCGTCGGTCTCGGCGAACGGGAGGCTCATGGCGGGCTGCCCGGTGACGTTCCAGATCCGCACGAACGCGCTGAAGCGGCCGGCATCACTGGTCACGCCGGCCTGCGACTGCATCCCGCCGGCGGGCGCCGGGAGGCGGGTAAGCGTGGGGGTGAGCAGCACATCGTCCTGCGCCCACCCGGTCTGGATGCGGCGCCCGAAGGCCCAGAGCCGCTCCGCCGCCTCGAGGTAATCGACGAGCGGGACGGGTGGAGCGTCGACGAGCCAGGCTCGCGTCGCCGGCTCGAGCTGCTCTGGATCGACCGGCCGGCCGTGCAGGCGCTCGACCACGCGGACGAGATGCTGGCATGTGCCGGCCGCGAACGTCGACCAGCTTGATCCGAACGAGTCGTCGTCCCAGGCAGGCGCGCCCTCGATCACCTGATGGCCGAGCTTCTCCAGCGCGCGGGCGGCCGCTGTGGCCGCCACGGCCGGCTCCTCGTCGACCGGCACGCCGAACGGCGCATCGAGGCAGAGGCGTACCCGGAGGCGGCCGGGCGTCGTGCCGGCGGCGGCGGCGAAGGACGTCGCAGGGGCGGGAGCGTGGTGGCGCTCGCCCGGCTCGTGGCCGGCGATGGCGTCGAGCGCGACCGCGGTGTCCATCACGGTGCGGGTGAGCGCACAGTCGGCCGGCGTGCCGGCCCCCACGTCGCCGAAATCCGGCCCGATCGAGACGCGCCCGAGGCTGGGCTTCAGCCCGACGAGCCCACAGCAGGCCGCGGGGATGCGGATCGAGCCGCCCAGGTCGCTAGCGTCGGCGAGCGCCACCATGCCCGAGGCGACGGCGGCCGCGCTGCCGCCGGAGGAGCCGCCCGGCGAGAGCTCGGGATCCCACGGGTTCCGGGTCACGCCGTAGCGGGCGTTCTCCGTCACCGGCCGCAGGCCGAGCTCCGGCGAGTTCGTCTTGCCGACGACGATGGCGCCCGCCTCGCGCAGGCGACGGACGTGCACGCTGTCGTGGTCGGCGATCCAGTCGCCGAACGCGGCGCTGCCCTCCGTCGTCGGCAGGCCCTCGGTGGCCGAGAGCAGATCCTTGATTCCGACCGGGACGCCGCAGAGCGGCCGCTCGTCGCCCGGCTTCACCGCGCCGGCCTCGGCGACGGCGCGCTCCGGGCACAGCGAGACGAAGGCGTTCAGGTGGGGGTCGAGCCGCTCGATCGCCGCGAGCGACGCCTCCACCAGCTCGCGTGCGGAGACCTCGCCGGCACGGACGAGCGCCGCCTGGTCGACGGCGGAGAGCTGGAGGACGTCACGCTCGATCGTCACGGCGGGCCAACACTACCGATCCCGCTACTGGTCGAGCCGGGCGGCCTCGAGGTCGAGGTCGCGCTGGACGCGCTGCATCACGTTGTCGTCGATCACGCCGTCGTTTCGCAGGGTCAGGAGCGCGGCGTGCTCGGCGGCCAGCAGGTCGCGCATCACGCGCTGGTAGGCGGCGGAGCGCTCCTCGATGGCGCCATCATCGCCGTCGTCGAACCGGGCCAGGAAGCGGTCGCGCCGAAACCCCAGCGACCCGCGCAGCCGCTCGGCCGTCTTGGGATGCACGGCTCCCTCCTCGAGCAGCTCCTCGAGCCGCGCGAGCGCTGCCTCGGCGGTCCGGATCCGGGCCTTGGCCTCCTCGCGCTCGGCGCCGCCGTCGTCGCTCGCGTCGAGGAAGCGGATCAGGGTCGGGAGCGTGAGCCCCTGGAACACGAGCGTCGCCACGATCACGCCGAACGTGAGGAAGACGATCAGGTCGCGGGAGGGAAAGTCGCTCGGAAGTGCCAGCGCCGCGACCAGCGAGACGGCGCCCCGGATCCCGGCCCACGAGATGATGACCGGGGCCTGCCAGGGCGGGTAGGGGTCGTGCTCGCGGATGGTCTTGAACGCCCATCGCGGCACGTAGGTGAAGACGGGCAGGAGCGCGATCCGCGTGACGATCACCGTCGCCGAGACGGCGAGCGCGTAGCCCACGAGCGTCACCGCCGGCGTCCCCGACAGGGCGTCGACGATCCCGTGCAGCTGGAGGCCGACGAGCCCGAAGACGAGCGCGTTCACGAGAAAGACGAGGATCTCCCAGAACGCGTCGCCGGTCAGCCGGGTGCGCTCGTTGGTGAGCTCCGGCGTGTGCCACCCCATGTAGACGCCGATCGTCACCGCCGCGAGCACGCCGGAGACGCCCATGGCGACCGCGGGCAGGTAGGCGAAGTAGCCGGAGAGGACGGCGATCGCGACCTCGATCGGCGGGTCGTCGAGACGCCGTCGCACGAGGCGCACCACGTAGCCGACCGCGAGCCCCACGGCGATCCCGCCGGCCACGTCGACGACCATCCGCGCCGAGGCATCGAGCAGCGAGAACGACCCTCCGATCGCGGCGCCGGCGGCGGTTCGGTAGAGGACGAGCGCGGTGCCGTCGTTGACGAGGCTCTCGCCCTCGATGATCGAGACGATGCGCCGCGGCGCGCCCAGCCGCGAGGCGATCTCGGTGGCCGCGAGCGCGTCGGTGGGCGAGACGATCGCCCCGAGTGTGAACGCCACCGCCCACGGCAGGCCGATCCACTCGTGGGCCACGACGGCGACCGTCGCCATGGTGGCCGCCACCAGGCCGAACGCCAGGAACGCGATCGGCCGCCGGTTCGTGCGCAGGTCGCGAAGGGACGTGAAGAACGCGCCCGAGTAGAGCAGCGGTGGCAGCACCGCCACGAGCACGACGTCCGGCGCCAGCACCACGTCCGGCAGGCCGGGTACGAACCCCAGGACGATGCCGCCGAAGACGAGCAGGATCGGGACCGGCAGGCGCAGCACGGGCGCGAGCACGAGCAGCCCGCCGAGCGCGGCGAGGATGCCCAGGAGCTGGAGGTCC
>DATIDU010000074.1:0-12222 GCA_035456145.1 Gaiellales bacterium
CGAGCGTCGAGAGCCCGACGGGGCCGCCCGAGAAGCGCTGCGCGACCGCCTCGAGGATGGCCCGGTCGATCCGCTCGAGGCCGGCGTGATCGACCTCGAAGAGGTCGAGGGCCTCCATCGCCACGGCGTGGGTGATCTCCCCTGCGTGGCGCACCTGAGCGAAGTCGCGCACGCGCCGCAGGATGCGGTTGGCGACGCGGGGGGTGCCGCGCGAGCGGCGCGCGATCTCCTCGCATCCGCCCGCATCGACGCGCACGTCGAGGAGCTGCGCCGAGCGCTGCACGATCTGCTCGATCTCGGCCGCCGTGTAGTAGTCGAGCCGGTGAGTGATGCCGAAGCGGTCGCGGAGCGGCGTGGTGAGAAGGCCGGTGCGGGTGGTGGCGCCGACGAGCGTGAACGGCTTCAGCTCGAGCCGAAGCGAATGTGCGCCCGGGCCCTGACCGATCACGATGTCGATGCATCCATCCTCCATCGCCGGGTAGAGCAGCTCCTCGATCGCGCGGTTCAGGCGGTGGATCTCGTCGATGAAGAGGACGTCCTGCGGCTCGAGCGCCGTCAGGATCGCCGCCATGTCGGCCTTGCGGTCGACGGCTGGGCCCGACATGACGCGCAGGGTCGACGTCATCTCCGCGGCGATGATGCCGGCGAGCGAGGTCTTCCCCAGTCCGGGCGGGCCGGCCAGCAGGACGTGCTCGCACGGCTCCCCCCGGCGGCGGGCCGCCTCGAGGAAGATGCCGAGCTGCTCCTTCACCTGGGCCTGACCGACGAACTCGGCCAGCGTCCGCGGGCGAAGGGAACGGTCGAAGTCCTCCTCGCCCGGCGCGATCAGCGGATCGGGCAGCCGCACCTCGGGCGCCGCGCTCACGTGGCTCCCGTCAGCGACCCGGCCAGCGCGAGTCGGACGCGCTCCTCGATCGGAGCGTCTTCGTCAACGTCGCGCAGGGCCACCTCGGCCTCGGCGACCGACATCCCCAGCCCGACCAGGGCGTCGCGCGCGGCCGCGTGGTCGTCGCCTCCCCCGCCCTCGGCGGCAGCAACGGCGCTCTCGACCGCGCCGACCTTGTCCTTGAGATCGACGACCACCCGCTCGGCCGTCCGCCGGCCGATCCCCGGGATCGACGTGAAGAGGGCATGGTCGCTCGTGGCGACGGCGCGCCGGATCTGGTCGGGCGCGTAGCCGGACACGATCGCCAGCGCCGCCTTCGGCCCGACACCGGAGACGCCGAGCAGGAGCTCGAAGAGCGAGCGCTCGGCCGTGGAGGCGAAGCCGTAGAGCTGAAGCGTGTCCTCGCGCACGTGCAGGTGGGTGTGGATCGTGATCTCGTCGCCGTCGGCATCGCCGGCCCTCCGCACAGCCGACGCCGTCGCCGCGACGAGGTAGCCGACGCCACCCACGTCGAGCACGATCGCCCCGGGACGGGTGACGCTGACCCGGCCGCGCAGCGACGCGATCACCGCGCCACCGCCGGGCGGAGCGTGACCCGTGAGCGGGTGGCGTGGCAGACGGCCACCGCCAGCGCGTCGGCGGCGTGGTCGGTGGCCGGCGTCACGTCAAGCGCCAGGATCGCGCTCACCATCCTCGTCATCTGGCCCTTGTCGGCGCGCCCGAACCCGCATACCGCCTTCTTCACCTCGGCGGGCGGATACCCTGCCGCGTCGAGGCCGGCGGCCCCGCAGGCCGCCAGCACCGCTCCCCGGGCCTGGCCGACCGAGAGGATCGTGCGCGGGTTGGCGCCGACGTAGAGATCCTCAAGTGCCGCCGAGTCGGGCGCGTGCCGGGCGACCAGCTCGGCCATGCGGTCGTGGATCTCGGCCAGCCGGGCCGCCGCCGCTTCGCGCGCCTCGGTGACAACGACGCCGTGGTCGCCGGCGCGCATCCGGCTCCCCTCGACCACGATCACGCCGTAGCCGGTCTCGGCCATCCCGGGGTCGATTCCGAGCACGATCATGCAGCCAGTCTATCCGCCGCGGCGGACGCCGGTCGAACGGGTGTTCGGTGGGAAATACCCCCCGTTGACCCCGTTCCAGCGCCCCCGGAAACTGAAGGTGCGATGAGGGGCCGCATGAGCTTTTGGGTCGCGCTGGGGACGGTCGTCGTCTGCGGGGTCGCCACCGGGGTCGTGATGCACGCCGCCGGCGTGATGGTTGCGGCGGGCACCCTGACGGCCCGCGGGCAGACCCTGATCTCGAGCGCCCGTCCGGAGGACGCGACGTCCGCGTTCGCGGCGTACGTGCTCCTGGCGGCGGTCGTCGAGGCGCTCTTCGTGAAGCTCTTGGTTGGGGCGTTTACGGCGTTTCGGCTGTCGTTCCTGCGAGCGCTCGCCGCCGGCATCGTGAGCAGCGTGATCGGCCTCCTGCCGCTGGCGGCCGTGCTCTCTCGCCCGGAGCACACCCATCACGGCTCACTGACGAGCATCGACGCCGGCGTGTGGATGCTGGCCCTCCCGCTCTCGCTGGCCGTGATCGCGCTCCACGCCATGCTCGTCGCCGGGCTCGCGGAGCCGCGCGGATCGGGCGCCGCCTTCGGCGCCTACAGCCGCGCCCTGGGTCGCTAACCAGCGACCGCTTCGAGCACCGCGTCGGGGATGTCGAAGTTCGCGTAGACGTCCTGGACGTCGTCGAGATCCTCGAGCCCGTCGATAAGCCGAAGCAGCTTGCGGGCGCTGTCCTCGTCGAGGCCGATCGTACTGCGCGGGAGGAGCCGGAGCTCGGCCGACTCGACGGCGAGGCCGTTCGCCTCGAGCCCGTCGCGCACGGCAGCCAGGTCGGTCGGCGCCGTCGTCACCTGCCACACGCCGCCGTCGAGCGAGGCGTCCTCGGCGCCGGCGTCCGCGGCCGTCAGCACGACGTCGTCCTCGGTCGTGCCCTCCGCCGGAATGTGGATCACGCCCTTGCGGTCGAACTGCCAGGCGACCGAGCCCGGCGCCCCGAGGCTCGCGTGGTGCTTCGAGAAGACCGCGCGGACGTCGGCGGCTGTGCGGTTTCGGTTGTCGGTCAGCGCCTCGACGATGATGGCGACGCCGTCGGGCCCGTAGCCCTCGTAGACGATCGACTCGAACGCCTCCGAGCCCTCACCGGAACCCGTCGCGCGGGAGATCGCCCGCTCGATGTTGTCCTTCGGCATGGAGTACGAGCGCGCCTTGGCGACCGCCGCGGCCAGCGCGGCGTTCGTCTCGACGTCCGGGCCGCCCTCGCGCGCAGCGAGGATGATCGCCCGGGAGAGCTTGGTGAAGAGCTTGCCGCGCTTGGCGTCCTCGGCGCCCTTGCGCCGCTTGATCGTCGACCACTTCGAATGTCCGCTCATGCCGCCGCCACCCCCAGCTTCATGACCAGCGATGCGAACCGGGCGTGCAGGCGCCGATCGGCGGTGAGCTCGGGATGGAAGGCCGCCACCATGACCGCCCCCTGGCGAGCGGCGACCGGTGCGCCGTCAAGCGTCGCAACCGTCTCGACGCCCTCGCCGATCCGCTCGATGCGTGGCGCGCGGATGAAGACGCCATGCATCGGGAGGTCCTCGCCCTGGATCCTGAGCGGCGCCTCAAAGCTCGACACCTGGCGGCCGTAGGCGTTGCGGCGCACGTCGATGTCGATCAGGCCCAGGTAGCGCTGGTCGGGCCGGCCGTCGACCGCCGAGGACGCCAGCACGATCATGCCGGCGCAGGTGCCGAAGAGCGCGCCGCCGCGGCTGTGCAGGTCGCGGATGGGCTGCTCCAGGCCATAGGCATCCATCAGCTTCGACATCGTCGTCGACTCGCCGCCGGGGATGACGAGCCCGTCGACACCCTCCAGGTCGGCCGGGACGCGCACCTCGACCGCGTCGAGGCCGACGTCGCGGAGGGCCCGGCAGTGCTCGCGGAACGCGCCCTGCAGGGCGAGGACGCCCGCCCTACCAGCCACGCGTCTGGAGCAGCCCCTGCTCGCCCAGCTCGGCGATCTCCTTGCCGGCCATCGCCTCGCCCAGGCCGAACGACGCCTCGGCGACGATCTGTGGGTCGGCGAAGTGGGTCGTGGCCTTGACGATCGCCTCGGCCATCGCCGCTGGGTCGGAGCTCTTGAAGATGCCGGATCCGACGAAGACGCCGTCGGCGCCGAGCTGCATCATGAGCGCGGCGTCCGCCGGAGTGGCGATCCCACCCGCGGTGAACGTCACCACTGGGAGGCGGCCGTTCTCGGCGCAGCTCTGCACGAGCTCGTAGGGCGCCTGGTGCTGCTTGGCGGCGGCGTAGAGCTCATCCTCGTCCATCGACCCGAGCCGCTTGATCTCGCCGAGGATCGAGCGCATGTGGCGGACGGCCTCGACGACGTTGCCGGTGCCGGCCTCGCCTTTCGAGCGGATCATCGCGGCGCCCTCGGCGATGCGCCGGAGCGCCTCCCCAAGGTTCGTCGCGCCGCACACGAACGGCACCGTGAAGCGCCACTTGTTGATGTGGTTGGCCTCATCGGCGGGCGTCAGCACCTCGGACTCGTCGATGTAGTCGACCTCGAGCGCCTGGAGCACCTGGGCCTCGGTGAAGTGACCGATCCGGGCCTTCGCCATGACCGGGATGGTGACGGCCTCCTGGATCTCGCGGATCTTCGCCGGGTCGGCCATGCGGGCGACGCCGCCGTCGCGGCGGATATCGGCGGGGACGCGCTCGAGCGCCATGACCGCGCAGGCGCCCGCGTTCTCGGCGATGCGGGCCTGGTCGGCGGTCGTGACGTCCATGATCACGCCGCCCTTCAGCATCTCGGCGAGCCCGCTCTTGACCCGCATCGTTCCGGTTTCGCTCACGTCACACACCCCTGCTCGAACGCCGAACTCTCAGGGTGGAGTGTAGCTATCCGGCGGTTTTCAGGTGCTCGAGACCGTCGGCGTCGAGCACCCACACGAGCCGCTCGCGCACGTCGATCAGGCCCGACTCGCGCATCTCGTTCAGGACCTTCGTGAGCGTCTCGCGGCTGGTTCCGATCATCTCGGCAAGCTGCATGTGGGTGAACCGCTCGTCGATGCGGATTCCCTGCGGGGTGACGCGCCCGTAGCGCTCCATCAACTCCAGAAGCTGGCCCGCCAGGCGCGCCGCGACCCCGCGGAAGGCGAGGCTCTCGAGCCGGTCCTCGACGCTGCGCAGGCGCTGCGACAGCGACCGCATCAGGTTGATCGCAACCTGCGGGTGCTCGGCAGCGGTGCGCTCGAGGTCGGCGGCGGGCACCACGCGCAGCACGCAGTCGCTCATCGCCTCTGCGTAGGCGTCGTGGAGGTCGTCGCCGTTCACCGGGACGAGGCCGAACGCCTCGCCCTCGTCGAGCATCGCCAGCGTGAGCTGCCGGCCGTCATGGGCGCTGCGGTAGAGCCGCACCCGCCCGGCCTCGATCAGGTAGAGCGCATCGCCCCGGTCGAACGGCGAGTAGATGAGCTCGCCCTTGCGGAACCCGGCCGCCCGCAGACGGCCGTCGATGTCAGCGAGCGCGGCGTCGGTCAGGCCTTCGAAGAGCTCGCTGGAGGAGAGGCTGTCTGTGGTCTGGCTCACGTACAGCTAATACGGTCGGCGAGCCGGATTGGTTTGAGCGGCGGGGCGGCTCTATGTGATTACGATGAGACCTCGCCCGGGGGCGTAGCTCAGCGGTGAGAGCAGACGACTCATAATCGTTTGGTCGCTGGTTCGAATCCAGCCGCCCCCACTCCGAGCGTCCAGCGCCCCTAAGGGCACATGAACACGGACTCCCCGTTGGTGCACGTGTCCATTCCGGGGCCCCCGTGGAGCGCATCCGTGCCGGGTCCGCCGTCCAGCGTGTCGTTGCCCTGGCCGGCGTGGATAACGTCGTCGCCCGGTCCGCCGAGGACGGTGTCGGCGCCACGGCCGCTCTTGATCTCGTCGTCGCCCGCTCGGCCGCTGATCGTGTCGTTCGAGGTGAAGCCGAGGCTCTCAAGCTCGTTCGACCCACCGGTTCCCGTGATCGTCACGGCATCGCCCGTGTCCCAATCCGCCTGGACATCCTCAATCCCGTTCAGGCTGTCGAGTCCGAAGAAGCTGGAGGCCTGGCCTGCCGCCAGGTCGATGACAAGCGGGCCGGTGACCGTGCCGGCCGGACTGAAGTCCTGAGCGAGCAGGAGGTCTCGCCCGCGGCCGCCTGCCAGCTCGTCGTCTCCACTGAGGAGCACGAAGAAATCATCGCCGGCGCCGCCGCGTTCGACGTCGTCCCCGATTCTCCCGAAGAGCGCGTCGGCACCCCGTCCGCCGAGCAGCCGGTCCGCCTGGGCTCCGCCCTCGAGCCTGTCCTTTCCAAGACCCCCGGCGATTCGGTCCCTGCCAAAGCCGCCGCAGATCCGGTCATCGCCGCCACGACCACGGATGACGTCGTTTCCGCCCAGACCCGCGATGACGTCAGGACGCGGCGTCCCGATCAGGACGTCCGAGCCCTGGGTGCCGACGACCGTCGCAGCCACTCCCCGGCAGTGCGGCGAAGCGAACCCGGCGGCGCCGACAGGCGCGGCTCTAGGCCGCCTGGCTGAGCCCTCCGAAGAGCCCGCCCGAGTCGAGCGGCGTGGCACCCGAGGGCGCGGTCACGGTGAAGTCGGAGTTCCAGTCGCTGAACGATGCATCGACCTTGAGGTCGAGGCCGGTGAGCCCGCTCGCGTCCTTCTGCATGTCGGCGGGGATGTCGACCGCGAACTCCGCGGAGAGCGCGCTCGGAAGATGGGTCGAATGGTCGAACGACTCCGAGGCGTGGGCTGTCTTGATGCCGCTTACGAGCTCGTCGAGCTGCTTCCGGTCCTTCGGCTTGATCGGCGAGTTGGAGAGCGCCGAGGCGTCGGTGATGATCCGTGCGATGTCGAGGTCGGCCGAGATGGTGTCGGTCGAGCCGGAGGTGGAGACCTCAAGGTTCTTGAGCCACTGGGACGGATCGAGCCCGAGCGCCTTCAGCTGGTCGAGGCTCTTGTTGGACGAGCGGGTCGAGCCGGAGGAGCCTGTCTCCTTCGAGATGTCGATCGACTTCCAGCCCGGGCCGAGCAGCGTCGGCATCTGGATGTAGGCGGTCTTGCCGTCGGGCGATAGCGCCTCGCCGGAGAAGGACCCGCCCGTGAAGTTGAGGGCGAAGTGGACGTCGAACTTGCCGGCGCCGTTGCCGTCCGCCTTTCCGGCCTGGCCCTTCAGGCTCAGGCTGAGCGGCCCCTGGAGGAACGCCGCGCCGGGACCCGCGCCCTGGAGGTTGCCGTCGAGCTTCAGGGACACCGTGAGCTCGAACGACGCGGACTTCGCATCCTTCAGCGCCTGCTGGCTGGCCTTGAGCAGGTCGGCCGCGCTCTCCCCGCCGGAGGAGCCGCCGGACCCGGCGCCGCTGGATCCACCGCCGCACGCCGCGGCTGCAAGAAGGGTCACGAGCAGCAGTGCGAGAACGCGCTTCATGGAGGGAGATCCTTTCGTGTGGAGCGGCTGCCCGTGCCGGGCAGTCATTGCAGCATAGACGCGTGGGATTCAGCGGCGTACGGCGAGCGCCACACCGTCTCCGACCGGGAGCACGGTGGCAAGCAGCAGCTCGTCGCGTACTAGATCGGCATTGAACGCCCGCATCCTGAGCACGTCTTCCTCCGACCAGTGCGTGAACCCCGTTCCCGAGGGGACGGCGCCCGAGAGGAGCACGTTGTCGACGGCGACAGCCCCTCCGGGCCGCAGGAGGGGCAGGACGAGCGCGAGGTGGCGCGGATAGTCGGCCTTGAAGGTGTCGAGGAAGGCGAAGTCGATCGGGCCGTGGAGCGAGGCAAGCCCCTTGGCGGCGTCGTCGAGACGCAGGTCGACGCGGTCGGCGACCCCGGCCCGATCGAGGTAGCCGCGCGCGGCATGCTGGCGCTCGGCGTCGACCTCGAACGAGATCACCACGCCGTCCTCGGGGAGCGCGCGGGCGATATGGAGCGTCGAGACGCCGATCGCAGTGCCGACCTCGACGGCCCTCCGCGCGCCGCACAGCGCGACGAGCACCTCGAGCAGGAGTCCCGTCTCGGGGTAGACGATCGGGATGCCATCGCGCTCGCCGTGGGCCTGCATCTCGGCCAGCACGGGATCGGGCTCGGGGACGAGGGACCGCAGATAGGCCTCGACCCCCTCGGCGAGGATCATGCCGTGCCGTCTAGGCGCTCTCGAGCTGTCCGGCGCGCGCCTTGCTCAGGAGGTCGCTGGCGGCGACCGCAGCGTCGCCCTTGTCGTCGAACGACTCGTCGGTGAGGTGCATCTTGTCCATCTCGTTGTGCTTGATGAACCCCTTCCAGGTGCGCGTCTCGCGGTCGAACTCGACGCCCGTGTGCCAGTCGTCGTACGCGTCGGTGTGAGTCATGTCCACCGTCCTTTCGTGGTCCGGCCCACAATACTCCTGTGGGCCGTCGGACGAGTGCCCCGACGGTCGGTCCAGGCCGCTATCCTCGCCGGCATGCCCGTCGACGTCGCAGTCGCCATCCCCGCCTTCCTCGACCTGACATTCGTCGGCCTGGAAGCCCTGCCCGCCCCGGGCGAGGAGCGGTTTGCCGGCGACCTCGTCCGCTCGCCGGGAGGCGGCGCCATCCACGCCGTGGCCAGCGCGCGTCTCGGTCTGTCGGCGGCGCTGGCAACGCCGCTCGGCGATGACACGGACGCCGACTATCTCCGCGAGGCGCTGCGGGCAGAGGGTGTGGCGCTCGCCGAGCGCCGGGCGGGCCGCACGGCGACGACCGTCGTCCTGCCCGTCGCCAACGACCGCGCGATGGTGACGGTCGACCCGGGCGCGCGCGCCAACCCGGACGAGGTTGCGGCGCTCGAGCCGGCCACCGTCGCCGCGAACGTCGACATGCTGTACTGCGTGCCTCCCGGCGTGCCGGCGTACGTCACCTGCGGGGACGACGACGCGCGGGCGTTCGCGCGCCAGCCGCTGCGCCAGCTGGAGGGCGTCCACGTCCTCTTCGTCAGCGAGCGCGAGGCGCTGACCCTGTCGGGGAGGAGCGATCTCGAGGGCGCGTTCGAGTGCCTGACCGAGCTGGCGGACTCCGTCGTCGTGACGCTGGGTGCGTCCGGAGCCACCGGCATCATCGACGGCGAGCGGGTCTCGGCCCCGGGCGTCCCCGTCGGCGGCGTGGTCGACACGACCGGCGCGGGCGACCTCCTGGTCTCGGCGTACATCTGGGCGGAGCTCCGCGGGACGAGCCTCGAGGACCGGCTCCGCTGGGCCGTTCTCTACTCGGCGCTCTCAGTCACGAAGCCCACAGCGGTCGGCGGCGCGGTGACCGAGGAGCGGCTGCTCGACGAGGGCGAGCGGCTCGGCCTCTCGCTTCCGGCCGCGATCTGAGCGTTTGACGCGGCGCGCCGGGTGGTAGCCTGACGGCATGAGCCTGGGGGCAACGGCGCTCTTCCTCTTCGACTTCGCCCTGACGGGTGTCGTGATCATGGTGGGCGTGCAGATCGGGCGCCTCTACCGGCGATTCCGGCCGGCGGATGGATCTGACGGCGGGTCACCGTGGAGGTATGGACCACGGCGGCCGCCCGGACCAGGTTCGCGGCCGGGAGGACGCGCCACCACGGGGCGGGTGTACCCATCGGCGAGGGACGCCGCGGCCTCTCGCCCGCGGCGTCGATCTAGCGGCGCGTCCCCGCGAGCCGCTCGATGATCTCGAGCCCCCTGGCCGTCCCGGGCCAGTGTTCGGCGACGAGATCCTGGCCGGCGGCCCGCATGACCGACCGCAGCGCCAGGGAGACGACGATGGCGTCGTCCACTTGTCCCGCGATGGGGATGAAGTCGGGCACGAGGTCGAACGGCAGCGCCAGGTAGGCGCCCGCGGCAAGGAGGACCAGCTTGTGCCGGCGGGCGAGGCGTGGATCGCGCGCAAGGCGCCCGAAGAGGACAGCGCAGTCGGGAACGAAGCGCGCAACCTCCGCAGGTCTCCGATCGGGTGACATCTGACGAGTTTGAGACAACGCCGTGACGGATCAAATCCGGACGCGGCGGCTTCCAGGGTACGGTTCCCACGATGCTCTTGTACGAAAAGGTCGACTACTGCCCGCTGGTACACGGGGGATGCGGCGAACCGCTTGCATGGACGCCGGGCACGAACCTCGATACGGAGGGCGACAGTGCGGCGTTCCTTGAGGCCACATGCGGTAGCTGCGGCCGCCACTGGAGCCTCCCTCCAGGCGTCGGCATTCACCGTTGACGGCCGACCGCCGGCGTCACGCGGAGGCGTGGCCGAGGGGGCGACGCACAGAACTGCTCTAACCAGCGTCGGCTGATCGGAAGAAGCTCGCCACCGCTCCGGCCGAACCTGCCACCACCAAGACTGCCCACAACTCCAGCGCGATGTCCACGAGTCGCCCCGCGGGCGTGACCGGGTTCCGAAGCGCCGACGAGACTGTGAGCAACTGCACGGTCGTGAAGAACACGGCCTGCCCGAACGTCGTGACGTCGCTCCCTCGCGCAGAGTGCTCGAACGCGTAGGTCGCCACCGAGCCGAAGACGTCAACAATCCCGGTGGCGATGACGATCAGAGCCAGGCGGCTCAACAGACGTCGGTGATGTTCCTCATACGACCCGAGTCGTCGCAGCTCGTCTCGCAATCCAGCCACGCGCCGGAGTCTGGCAGGGCGTGCGGTCAAACCCGCGGTTCAGGAGGCGTCTGAGCGGCGGTCGAGGGCGCGGTCGGCGAAACATGGCTCGGGGATTCGCGACGGCCGCCGGCTCGGCCCAGCCCGCGGCGCGCTTGGGACGGTCATAGGGTGGTGGCGGGTCGGGCGAATCGCATGGTGACGGTCGTCCCGTCTGAGGTGGAGTCAATCGTGGAGGTGGTCGAGAGTTGATCTATCAGGTCGAGTCCGAGTCCCAAGCCGGGCTGAGCCGGCGGATGGTCAACTCCCACGCCGACGTCGGCGACGACGACCAGAACTCCGAGGTCGTCGAGGATGACAGCCACGTCGATCTCGCCGGCGACGTGCGGGTAGGCGTGGCGGACCGCATTGCCGACGGCTTCGGTGAGCGCCAACGCGATCGACTCGTCGAAGAGCGCACCGGCGACTCCGGCCTCGACGAGCGCGACTCGCGCGGCGCTCCGAATCGTCGGCAGGGCCATCGGCGTTGCTGGCAGTCGCCGTGTGAGGATGGTGCCCACAGCCGGTTGATACCCGTTCCGCTGTATTGGTAGCGTTCGGTCCGTGGAGGAGATCCGTGTCTTTCAGGACGACAGCATCGACGTCGTCGAGGCACTGGGAGAGCTTGACATGTCCAACGTGGCCGCGCTGAACAAGGCGCTCAGGGCGGCCTTCTCCGACGACACGACCAGTTGTCTGCTCGACCTATCCGGGCTGGACTTTCTGGACTCGACCGTCATTGCGGCCCTCGTGCGGTGGTCGAGCGATGTCCAGCTCAGCGAACGTGAGGCGCTGGCAATCTTCGTCGGGCAGGCCACGCCGGCGTCGCGGCTCGTCGAGCTCGTCGGGCTAAACGGCCGCCTGCCGATCTTCACGTCGCGAGACGGCGCACGGACCGCGCTCCGAGAGGGCCAGCGGGCGCGAGACAAGCGGAGCCTGGAGTGGCTCAGTGACGTTCAACTCCGGACCGCCCGAGATGACGCCCAAGCGGCAGCAGACACCGCCCAACGCCGCCTCGACGACATCACCGCAGAAGAGGAGCGCCGAGGCGAAGAGCCAGCGTAGTCGCCCGGGATCCAAAGAAGGCGAAGACCAGTTTCCGTCCTGAGGCGCTGGGTTGGGGGCTTCTGCCGTCTGATGGCGATGTTCGGACGCACTCCTGGGACGCTTGTTCGCGCGATGGCAGGTTTGGGATTGGACGCGGCATGGGCATCCCTGGGAGTACCAGGTCGCCGATACCGGCTCCCCGGGGAAAAGGAGCTCCAATGCCACTCCTGGTTTCCAGTGGGGTGATCGTCGCAGTCCTCGTGGTCGCGGTGATCATCGTGGTCCTCGTGGCGTTTGCGTTGCGGAAGCGTGCGGAACAGCTCGACCGACGTCGCAGCGCCGCGGCGGCGCACCGCGACCAGGCGGCTACGGTCAATCGTCGGGCCGAACAGTCCCGGCTCGAAGCTGAAGAGCGAGCCGCGCGGGCGGAACGGGAACGCCTGGCGGCAGAAGAACAGGCCGAGCGAGCCGAGCGGGAGCGCGCGTCCGCTGAGTATCACGAAACGCAGGCACGCGACATCGATCCGGACGCAGACCGGTAGCTGACGGAGTTCAGAACGGCGCGCTGTGTGCGTGCGCGCGGTGGCCGGGGGGCGGG
>DATIDU010000075.1:0-4449 GCA_035456145.1 Gaiellales bacterium
TTGTCACGCCGGACACCCCGTGGGGCCGGGCCCCGGTCCGGGGGCCTGGCCCCGGTTGTTCACCTCACCCACAGCTCTCCCAGGTGCACGAATGGATCGCCCGGCTGCCAGCGCTCCAGGAAGCGATGGATCGGCGGGCGCAGGTCGATCGCCGCCAACTCCTCAGCCGGGACCAGCCGGTGGCCGCGGATGGCACCGTCGGCCGACGTCACCGTCTCCAGGCTGCGGCCCGACACGTCGCCGTGGAAGATGATGTGAACGACGTGCTTGCGTGGCCGCAGGCCGGCGGGCGCGATCGACTCGACGATGGCGATCGGCCCGTCCAGCGCCACGCCCTCGAGCGCGCACTCCTCGGTCAGCTCCCGTGCGAGGGCGACATGGAGCGATTCGCCCTCCTCCACCCCGCCCCCGGGCAGAAGCCAGTAGGCGCGGTCGCCCTTGCGTTGCTCGCACAGGAGCACCGAGTCGCCGTGGCGCATGAGCGCGGCGACCCGGATCCGTGGTGCGCCGCTCACGGCGGCGAGCCTACCGCGGACGAGCCGAACCCGCGGTGCGCGCGCTCGGAGTCGGGCAGCTCGTCGGTGACGGCGATCCGCACCTCTGGCACGGCGAGCACCACGAGCTGCGCGATGCGGTCTCCCGGCTCGATGCGGAACGTCTCGGAGGGATCGGTGTTCAGGAGCACGACCCGGACCTCACCGCGGTACCCGGAGTCGATGAGGCCCGGCGAGTTCACGACCGAGATCCCGTGCCGGGCCGCAAGCCCCGACCGCGGCTGCACGAACCCCGCGTGCCCGGGTGGGATCGCGACGGCGATGCCGGTCGAGATCGTGCGCCGCTCGCCGGGCCGGAGCTCGGCCGCCTCGACGCTTGCCAGATCGAGGCCGGCGTCGCCGTCGTATGCGGCCGCCGGGACCGCGGCATCGGGGTGCAGGCGCCGGACGAGGAGCTCGGTCATACGCGGTAGGCCGCGAACCTCCCGATGAGCTCGCGTGGCAGGCGGGCGGTCACTAGGACGCCCTCCGCCGCGTCCTCGCGGGCCGTGATCGGCGCGCCGGTTCGGTAGAGCGCCGAGAGCTCGCCCCCGTCCTCGTGAGGCACGAGGAGGCGGACGTCCACGTACCGGTCGGCAAAGAACTCCGCCACCCGCCGCTTCAGCTCATCGAGGTTCTCACCGGTCTGCGCCGAGATGAGGACGGCCTCGGGGAAGCGGTTCTGAAGCCGGCGGCGGGAGAGCGCGTCGACCTCGTCGATCTTGTTCAGAACGAGGAGATGCGGGATCGCGTCGGCGCCGATGTCCGAGAGCACCGCCTCGACCTCGGCGAGCTGCTCGTGCAGGCCGTCCTCGCCCGCCGCGGCGTCGCCGACGACGAGGATCAGGTCGCCGGCGAGCGTCTCCTCGAGCGTCGCCGCGAACGCCTCGACCAGCCCGTGCGGGAGCTTGCGGATGAAGCCGACCGTGTCGGTAACGAGGTACGCGCGGCCCTCCTCGCGGAATGCGCGCGTGGTCGGGTCGAGCGTCTCGAAGAGGCGGTCGTCGACGCGCACGTCGGCGCCGGTCAGCGCGTTCAGCAGGGTCGACTTCCCCACGTTCGTGTAGCCGGCCAGGGCGACGGTGGGCATGGCCGTCCGCGTACGCTCGCGGCGCATCACCTCGCGCCGGTCGGCGACGGCGCCGAGGCGGGCCTTCAAGAGCGAGACCCGGCGCCGGGCGATCCGGCGGTCGGACTCGAGCTGCGTCTCGCCCGGGCCGCGTGTGCCGACGCCGCCGCCGAGCCGCTCGAGGTGCTTCCACATCCCGCGCATGCGCTGCATGCTGTACTCGAGCTGGGCGAGCTCGACCTGAAGCTTGCCTTCGGCGGTGTGCGCGTGCTGGGCGAAGATGTCGAGGATCACCGTCGTGCGGTCGACCACCCGCATCTGGAGCGCGTCCTCCAGGGCGCGCTGCTGACGCGGGGCGAGCTCGTCGTCGCACACGACGACCTCGGCGTCGACGTCGCGGACGAGCTCGCGCAGCTCGTCGACCTTCCCCGGCCCGACGTACGTGCGCGGGTCGGGCCGGCGCCGGTGCTGCGTGAGCGTCGCGACGGTGTCGACGGTCGCTGTCCTGAGGAGCTCGCGCATCTCCTCGAGGCCTCCGTCGGGGTCGACCCCCGGCGGCAGCGAGGCGATGACGACGCCCCGCTCGGGCGTCGGCTCGCGGGGGCCGCTGCGGGAGGTGGACACGTGATGGAGTATACGAACGGGCCGGGCGCGAGGCCCGATCGCTCAGGCCGGGACGCGCAGGTGCTGCTCGATCCGCGCCACGGCCTCACGGAGGCGTTCGTCGGCAACGGTCAGCGACAGGCGCACGTACCCCTCGCCGTTCGGCCCGTAGGCCGATCCCGGGGAGACGACCACATCGGCCTGCTGGAGCACGAGCTCGGCGAACGAGACGGAGGTGTGCCCCTCGGGGACCGGCACCCAGACGTAGATCGTGCCCCGTGGCGGGGCGACCTCGAGGCCGGCCGCCGCGAGGGCCTCGATCACGAGGTCGCGCCGGCGCCGGTAGACGTCGCGCATGCGGGCGACGTGCTCATCGCCCTCGGGGCCCAGGATCCGGGCGGCCGCGAGCTGGATCGCATCGAACTGTCCCGAGTCGACGTTGGTCTTCAGCTTGAGCAGAGCCGCGATCATGTCGGCGTTTCCGACGGCGGCGCCCACTCGCCAGCCTGTCATGTTGTACGCCTTCGACCACGAGAACATCTCGATCCCCGCCTCGCGGGCGCCGGGCGCCGCCAGGAAGCTCGGGGCGACGTATCCGTCGAAGGTGATCTCGGAGTAGGCGTTGTCGTGGACGACGGGCACGCCCCGGTCGAGCGCGAACGCCGCCAGGCGGGTGAAGAAGTCGTCGTCGACCACGGCACCCGTGGGGTTGTTCGGGTAGTTGCAGAAGAGCAGGTTCGCCCGGTCGGTCACATCGCGCCCGATGGACTCCAGGTCGGGCAGAAAGCCGTTCCCGGCCGTGAGCGGCATGAGGTGCGGTGTGCCGCCGGCCAGGAGGGTTCCCGACGTGTAGACCGGATAGCCGGGGTCTGCGGCGAGGCACAGCTCGCCCGGATCGAGCATGGCGAAGCAGACGTGGGCGACGCCCTCCTTGCCTCCCAGGAGCGGCAGCACCTCCCGCTCCGGATCGAGGTCGACGCCGAAGCGGCGCCGGTAGAAGTCCGCCACCGCCCGGCGAAACGCGTCCAGACCCCGGTTCGACGGATACCGGTGGGTCGAGGGGTCGCCGATCCAGCGCCGGGCCTCCTCGACCAGGAGGTCGGGGCTCGGCAGATCGGGGTCGCCGATCCCGAGCGAGATCACGTCGACGCCCGCCCGGCGCCGCTCGGAGACCTTGCGCTCGAGCTCGGCGAAAAGGTACGGCGGCAGCTGCTCGAGCCGGTGCGACGGCCGGATCACAGCCGCTCCAGCCCCGCGAGGAAGGCGGCCGAGAACTCGCCGTCACACACATGCTCGACAGGCCCCGAGAGCCGCACACGGAGGTCGTCGGAGACCTCGACGACGAGGTCGCCGCCGTCGGCGTGCACGGTGACCGGGCTGCGCGCGCGCCCCGTGACGACCGCGGCGACGGCGGCAGCGCTCGACCCCGAACCAGACGAGAGCGTCTCCCCCGCCCCGCGCTCCCAGACGCGCATGCGGATCTCACACTCGGCCACCGGGCGGTAGAACTCGACGTTCGTCCGGTTGGGGAACCAGGGATGGCGCTCGATCGGGCCGCCCGCCGCGGCCAGGTCGAGGCCGTCGACACCGGCATCCTCGATCACGCAGTGCGGGTTCCCGAGGCTCACGAACATATAGGCGGGCGCGGGCGGCGGCCCGCCGTCCGGACGGTGGTCCGGCCCCTCGAGCGTCGCGGTCCCGGCATCGATCGTCACGTCCGACCCGGCGACCGCCGCCGCCACGGCGCCTTTCGGCGTCACGAGCTCGAGCTCCGAGCACGCGTCGCGGGCCGAGATGTGGGCGGCCGCGATGCGGGACCCGTTGCCCGAGAACTCGGCATCCGAGCCGTCGGGATTCAGGATCCGCACCCGGCGCCCTTCGATCACGAGGATGCCGTCAGAGCCGGCGCCGAGGTCGGGATGGCAGATCCGCGCGACTCTTGCCGGCGTCAGCTCGAAAGGTGCGTCGGCCGCCTCGATAACGAGGTACGCGTTGCCGGCGCCGTGCCACTTCCCGAACCGCACCGGCGGCAGGATACCGGCGGGGTCACAGATCGAGCGCGGCACCCAGCAGGATGACGCCGCCCAGGAGCGCGCACACGATGCCGAAGCCGATCACGACCGGCCACGTGGTCGGAAGCCCTGCGACGAGCAGGATGGCGGCTCCCACCGCGATGGCCATGAGCCGGAACCGCCCGATCGTGTACGGCCTCGCGCGCAGGAACCGGCGGCCCACGCGATCGGC